>JACZXA010000023.1 GCA_022571865.1 Pseudomonadota bacterium | reverse complement strand
GAGAGCTCAAACGACGCAATGCCATCGAACCGATTATCGGACACATGAAAAACGATGGCTTGCTGGGTCGTAACTACCTCAAAGGAGCCGAAGGGGATGCTATCAACGTGATCCTGTGCGGTGCTGGTCAAAACCTGCGGCTCATCCTCAATCACTTGAGGATTTGCTACCGCCGGATCGAGTCGATGTTCATCCGAAGCTCGTTGCCCATATCTCCATGAATCCCACAAAATCGGCTTTTTCAGGGCCGACTAGATAGCTATCGTAGCCAAGCTCCAAAAGACTCATATCACTCCAGTGACCGGATTGCAGATAATCCATGAACCCAGCCAACAAAATCAGCGTTGCTGCTATTCCAAAAAAATAGGCAGTACCGTAAAAAAACCAGGCGAATGCGCGATCCATCATGAAACATTCCGATAAACCTCCGGATTAGCTTGCACTCTTCCAGCATGCGATCTGTGACCAAACTCACGCTAGTGCTACCTCATTCGCCAGGCTGATAGGCCAATTCGAATAGTTGAAAGCGAAGCGGCTGTCTATTTCCTGTAAAGGCGAGACGACTACTAGACAACTACTAACGTCGCTACAGGGAGAGGGACAATGCAAGAAAAGAATTTATGGCTGGTTTTGGCCGAAATCAGGCCTGACATTCGTGGGTTTTGAGGTCTGCTTTCGAAAATATGAGAGCTGGATTCTCCGGCAATGCTCACCGCTCAGCATTACGGCTCGCACTTTGAGCACTCAAGAGTTGAGTTCTGGGTTGGATGGTATTTCCCGTAAGCCGATTGCGACATCCTGGCACGCGCCATAGACTGACGCTCCGCTTTACCGCTGGGAGGATAGAGGGATGACGGAGTTCTACACGGGCGCGCAACGTCAATTACAAGACGAGTTCGCGACGCGTGGATTGGCCGACCGGCTGGTCGAAGCGATTGTCACAGAAGAGCTCACCGACAAGCAGACGGCATTCGTTCACAGCCGCAACATGTTCTTTCTTTCAACGATTGACGAGCGAGGCTTCCCTTCCTCGTCATACAAAGGCGGCGCATCGGGGTTCGTGAGGGTCCCGGACGGCCGCACATTGGTTTTCCCAAGCTACGACGGCAACGGCATGTTCATGTCGCTCGGCAACATCGAGGACCAAGCCAAGGTCGGGCTGTTGTTCATCGACTTCGAGACACCGCAGCGCATACGCGTACGTGGAGAGGCACGCTTGTTGCGCAAGGGCCCGATGCTGGAAAGTTATCCTGGCGCAAAGGTGTTGGTGGAGGTTGCCATAGAGCACGTCTGGCAGAACTGTGCTCGTTACGTCCATAAGATGTCGCCAGTAGAGCAGTCCCCTTACGTTCCAGCCGATGACGGCTCGGCGAAATTTGCGTTGTGGAAACGCATCGACGTCCTGCAGGACGTGATCAGCACTGGCGACCACGTCGAGGCGGAGTCCATGGGGCTGATCACTATCGAGGAGTACGAAGTCTTCGTCGCGCAAGGTGACGGGTAGTCGCCACCAAGTTTCCAGGTATGCCTCCCGAACTCAAATAACCGGACATGGCCGTTCAGTCACCAATACGAATCAGATTTGGGCGTCTGCTTTTTGTTGCGGTACGGGATATAGCCGTTTCTGCATTTCCATAGTTGGAGTGCTTCTGATTGAGACTCAATCAACTCGAATCCGGAACAACCAGCTTGATCCAGACTGTTCTTACAGACTTCGTTTAACAACGGCCTTGAAGTACTCTTTCGCAGAGGAGTAAAGGAACCAACATGCAACGCCGCATCGAAACGTCAATTTGTGTAGACACACCGTCAACGAAGACCAACCAGCGCTTTCAATGATATTTGTGATAGATAAATTGGGGTCATCGAAAACGGGGAGATCTATCGTAGGTATAAAAGCATCATCAAGCGTATAGATGTCTGTTGCTGTTATTGAGGCGTCATCAAACATACGATGTCTGTGGTAATTGTGGCAGCATCCTCGCGTGCCTTGGCATCACTGTAAGGAATCGTCATGCCTTCTCTGAGCGTGTATTCATCAGTGGAGCTTGCGAGGCATCCCGGAGTGACGTGGTCCTCATGGTCAAATTAGCCACGAAATTGTTTGCCTGTGTCAAAGGTAATTGCCAGACTCAGATGCCTAGTGAAAAACTCCATGGCACAGGGTTCAACGCGTGACGGTCTTGGCCTCGGCGCCGGCCGACCGCAATAAAGGTCCGATCCTCGAAGTGTTACAGCGCGTATTACCTAGCCAAGGTGATGTGCTCGAGATTGCCAGTGGCTCAGGTCAACATGTGGAAGCGTTTGCGCGAGCATTGCCTGGGTTGCAGTGGTGGCCGAGTGATCCTGATCCGCACGCACGCGCATCGGTCGATGAGCGTATCACTCGGGAAGGACTGACAAATGTCGCGGCGGCACTTGATTTAGACGTGCTGAGTCATTGGGCGGTGAACTTTGTCGATGCCGTGATTGTCGCGAACTTGCTACACATTTCACTACCTCAAACATTACCCAGCTTGTGTCAAGGTGCGGCCGAAGTGCTGCGTACGGGTGGCATCCTACACATTTACGGACCTTTTAAACGCCACGGTGCGCAGACTTCGGACAGTAACGCCGCATTCGACAAATCGCTGCGATCTCACAATCCCGCCTGGGGTATTCGAGATATGGAGCGCGTGATCGAAGTTGCCGCTTCCTGCAACTTTGACAATATCGAAATTAACGACATGCCGGCCAACAACTTCTCACTTGTATTCGAGCTGACCCGTTAAATTAGAGCTACGCCGTCCCCTGGCACTGCTTTCTTGGGCGGAAAGACTCAAGCGAGTTTTCCAAATTGAGATTGAGCTGTGTCCCAAGTACGGTGGCAAATTACGCGTCATTGGTGCGATTAATCAGCCGGCAGTGATCAAGAAGATTCTCGGCCCTGTCCATCAGCAGGCACCACCTAGCAAACCACCTGGCAGAGTCAGCGCACCCATCACCGCAAGGTGGCTCGTTTGTTCAAGGTAAGTGCAGCGACCCTGTGCCGCGCCTTGGCTGTCTGAAACTCACGGCAGTAACCTCGAAACTACAGGAGGTTTGCTCCAAAGCGGACATCGCGAAAGCAGTCAAAAAAGCCCGCTTAGTGCCCTTTGCAGTCATCATCAGATTCGCTAGGTTTTCACTTACACAGGTTTGTTAAAGTACTTGTGAGTACCGAGTTCTGGCGGTTTTAAAAGTTTCCGTATGTGTTTGTTTGCCAGTTAATCGCAGCAGACCTCAGATAGGTATTAGGTGTACTTGAGCTTCATTGCGAGCTTAGAGTGTTCAATGCTGAGCGACACCCAGTCGGCATTTAGCTGTTTGTACCGTTTGTAGAGCTTCACCTGGCGCCGGATGTGGCGGACGTAATCATTGCGTATGTACTCAGTCCGGCTTCTCCACGTTGGCTTTCTATCTGAGAGATTCGGTGTCGAATCTGTTACCAATGGTGTAAAAACGTCAAAATTCAACCAAAGGAATCGCCGAGGCAATCGGTTTAACAGTTCCTCTTTTGTCTCCCTGGCAAATGCAAACTTGGCTGTTTTGTTGGTAAACCGGGTTGTGTAAACAGAACGAAGCATCACCGAAATGCGAGGATTGCCTGAGAAATAGCGTCCGTTGGGATTGAGCGCCTTGATACAAGCGGTATATGAGCTGCCGGGAACCATATCGAAAATCACGTCATAAGTCCGACCGTTGCTTGCGAAACTAATTTTTGTATAGTCGATGAAGTGGTCCGCGCCTATACGGTGCAGCAAGTCCTCCTTGATGCCGCTGTCAACGGCGGTGACTTCCGCACCCATGGATTTAGCAATTTGTACCCCATAGGCTCCGATGCTGCCGCCAGCACCATTGATCAACACCTTTTCTCCTGCTTTGATTTTTGCGCGTCCCATGAAATGTAACGCGTTCAGTCCACCCAGTGGTACTGCCGCAGCTTCTGCAAAACTCATATTGCTGGGCTTGGCGACAATGGTGTAGCTTGCCGGCAGGGCAACATACTCGCCATAGGCACCTAGCCTAAGCTGCGCGGTGCCGAAGACCTGGTCGCCTGCGGAGAAATGCGCAACGTCTTTCCCGATAGATTCAATCTCTCCCGAGAAGTAGCCGCCCAGGATCTGTCGCTTTGGTTTTCTCACGCCAAGTGCGATCCGCAAGGGCAGCCAGAACCACTTCACCGAATACTTAAAGCTGCGCATCTCACAATCGGATTTTGTTGCTTCCGCGGCCTGCACCTTGATCAGTACTTCATCGTCCTTTGGTACGGGTTTTTCCACATCCCGGAGTTGCAAGACGTCAGGTGGCCCGTAATTTGAGTAAGTGATGGCTTTCATGGATTTAAGTCAACGTGGTGAACCGGTTCGATCCCGCAGCTTAACACTGTCTCCGACCGCAGATTTATCGAACGTCATACGATTGGCCGAAGAATTTGGAGCCAAACCAGTGCAAAAAAAAGTAACGTATGACGATCGATTTAGGTCCGCAGTTGGCCGATTATGTCTGCTTAAGAGCGTGATTTGCGCGTCCGCTTTTTGTTGCGCTACGGGATAAGATTGAACCTGTCCTTAGGAGGTGGGCTAAGCGAGGGAAAAGGGAAGAAGAAACATCCTATAAAGCGCCGTATTCGTTTTGGTTGGTTCAGACATGGTTTCGGTCCTTTCTGTCTGTAAATGTCTAGATATTTGAAAACTAGACAGTGGACAAGAAACCGAGATTCGCACCTAACTCGTTGATTTAATTGGTTCCTGGGGAGAGGCTCGAACTCTCACATGGTTGTCCCACACCAGATGACAGATCCTATTCACGTTTTACCGATCTTGATCGCCCTGATCATGGCGGTGGTGATGTACCGCTTCAGACGCGCACGGAAATAAAAAGGCGAATTATCGAAGGCAAGAGAAATGGACCGGGCGCTCAATATCCACCCGGTCCACCGACTGACAAATCACCGGCCTTTAAACACCGGTTCCGTCTTCTCGACAAAAGCTTTCGCCGCCGCTCGATGGTCTTCCGTGAGTCCGGTATGCACATGATGGGTCGCTTCGAGATCCAGGCACTCGATCACGCCGGCTCCCATGGCCGCACGGTTGAAGTTTTCTTTCATGTAGCGGTAAGCCACCGTCGGTCCGGCGGCCAGACGCCGCGCTAATTTCATCGTCTCTTCCTCCAGCACATCGGCCGGGACCACCTTATTGGCAATGCCCAGTCGCTGACATTCCTCGGCGGAAACCCGCTCTGAAAGGAAATAGAGTTCCTTTGCTTTGCCGCTGCCCACCAGATGGGAGAGGAAGAAGCTGCCGCCGTAATCGCCGCTGAATCCCACCCGCGCGAATGCGGAGGTGATGAAGGCGGTATCCGCCATGATTCGCAGATCCGCGGCAAGCGCCAGCGACAGGCCTGCACCCGCGGCCGGGCCTGGCAGGCTCGCAATGACCGGCTTCGGCATGAGGTATATGCGCCCGGCCGTGTTTCTCTGGTTGAGCCGTTGGCTGTGAATACGCTCATCCAGGCTCGGCCCCTGCCCACCCCCAGAGCCACCCGCGGCCATCCCTTTGACGTCGCCGCCGGCACAAAAAGCACCACCCGCACCTGTCAGGACAACGCAACGGATCTGGGTCGCGCGCTCAGCGTAGTCCAGTGCTTGCTCGAGCCCGGCAGTCATCGGGCCTGACATGGCATTTCGCGCTTGAGGGCGATTGAGTGTGATTACCGCGACACCGTCCTCTTCGTAAGCCAGTATGTCTTCGGTTCCGGTTTCTATGGCGTCTCTTGCCATGATATCTCTCCTGTGTCGTTTATCGTGTCAAACAATTTAAGGGTTGGGAATCGTTACTCTCGCTGGCGGAACGCGAAGACCTGCAACATCGGTGCGATGAACGAATACAGCACCTCCTCGCTGCGACCCTGAATCGGTTGCGCCCGAGACGATGTAGAGATCTTTGAGGTCTTCACCGCCAAAACAAACGCTTGTACACATGGGCAGCGGGATTTCAATATGTTCAAGAAAACTGCCGTCGGCAGCAAATACACCGACGCCGTGACCGCCACCGGCGAGCGCCACCCAGACAGCCCCATCGGTGGAAACCACCAGGCCGTCAGGTACGCCTTTGTCCGTGGTGACAAACACCCTTTTCTCTCCAAGCGTTCCGTCTGCAGCAACGGAATAGCAGAACACGGTCTGCCGCCGCGAATCCGAGTGGTAAAGGACAGACCCATCCGGCGAGAAACCGAGCCCGTTGGTGAGCTGAACGTCGGTCGCGACCACGCTCGCTGTGCCATCGAGTTCTATGAGGTAAAGGCTACCCGAGCGCGGCTCGCGGCCGTCGTCGAATACGGGGCTCGAGCCCAGGGAACCGGCGTAAATCCTTCCTGTCGCATCCGTAGTGATATCGTTGTAGCCGACGTTGCCAGCCGCTTCATCGCGATCGAGCAACATCACGGTTGCGCCGCCCGAGAACGGTTTGAAGGAGATGTTGCGACCGCTCACTACCAGGCCTGAGTTTTCGTGTAACGCCATGCCGCCGATCCCGCGACGATGTTCGAACACCGTCGACACCGTCCCTTCGGCATCAAGGCAAAAAACGCCCCCGAACAGCACGTCGCTGTACAACAAACCGCGCTCAGGATCCCAAACGGGACCCTCGATGAGCCCATAACCTTCGGCGAGTGCCTGCACCCTGCTTCCCCCTTGCAACGGCCAGACCTTGTCATAGGCGGCACCAAGAGGCAACACTAGCAGTCTGTCGGACTTAGCGGGATTCTTGGCGTGGGAGTGGGAAAGCGAGGTCATTTTTTCGGTCTTTTGAGGAGCATAGTGGTGCTACGTGACGAAAAAGAGCGGAAAAATGAACCGCTTTCCCACTTCCGCAGCCGATTCATCCCAAGTCCGACAGACTGCTAACCCATCGATGCGTTTGCTTATCTCACAGGGGAAACATGCTAATCACTCAAGAAAAACTGACGAATTTCGTTACCCGGCTTTTCGTGGCCGCCGGTAGCACCGAGGTGGTTGCCGCAGAGGTGGCGGAACATCTGGTCGAAGCCAATCTCAAAGGCCACGACTCTCATGGCGTAGGCATGATTCCGACTTACGTTCGCAACCTCAAAGTGGGAAATCTGCAACCCGACGCCCATGCCGAGGTGATACGTGACAATGGTGCGGTGCTGTTGGTGGACGGCAAGATGGGTTTTGGTCAGGTCGTCGGACACGAGGCAACCGAGATTGCGCTCGAGCGCGTGAAAGACACGGGCATCGTCGCGGTTGGCGTACGCAACTGCCACCACCTCGGGCGTATCGGCAGTTATGGCGAGCAATGTGGACACGCAGGTTTTGTCTCGGTGCACTTTGTGAACGTGGTGGGTCATGCGCCGCAGGTATCTCCCTATGGTGGCCGCGAGCGACGGATGACAACCAATCCGTTCTGCTGCGTCGTCCCGCGCCCCGGGCAGATGCCTATCGTGCTCGATATGGCGACCAGCGCGATCGCACTCGGCAAGGTCCGTGTTGCGCATATGAAAGGCGAACAGGTGCCCGAAGACGTATTGGTCGACCATGAAGGACAACCGACCACCAACCCCTCGGTAATGTACGAGGAGCCATTTGGCGCGATGGGACCCTTCGGCAAACACAAAGGTTACGGGCTTGCGGTAATGTGCGAACTCTTAGGCGGTGCGCTTGCCGGTGAGTGGACGGCACAACCCGGCAACCCGCGGGAAAACACCGTAGTAAACCACATGCTCATGTTTGTTCTGGACCCCAAGGCTTTTGGTGGCGTCGAACGCTTTCACAGCGAAGTCGCCGATATGGCCGACTATCTTCGCTCAACAACTCCAGCCAAAGGCTTCGATCGGGTGCGAATCCCCGGAGAACCCGAACAGGAATCCATGGCCGAGCGTTCGGTTCACGGCATTCCCATCGACGATAACAGCTGGGCCGGAATTGTGACTGCGGCAGAAGCGGCGGGGTTGAGCACCGATGAGATCGTGGCTTTGACCTGACCCCTTTTTCGTGGTCGTCATGACGGCTCGTGACCGATAGCGTCGCCGTAGCGACGGAATTGAGGCTTCGCATAGCGAACGCGCTGAATACCTGGCGACCGCAGTAGCTTGTTCATGAATCATCCAGGCTAGAGGTTGCGCGCGAAGAGCGCGAACAATCG
This sequence comes from Pseudomonadota bacterium, assembly GCA_022571865.1. Lineage (GTDB taxonomy): Bacteria > Pseudomonadota > Gammaproteobacteria > Pseudomonadales > Azotimanducaceae > SMWK01. The sequence goes on along the minus strand of JACZXA010000023.1, from coordinate 22,666 downwards.
CTCCCAATGTCGTTCTGCGCTCGCTTGGTGATATTTCCCTTCCCGCAACGGGAAAACGAATCCGTGTTCGGTCTCCGGATACCATTCGATGCGATGGTTGGTACCGACCGATTCCAGATGGTCGCCCAGTGCTTCGACCATTTCCCTTGGCGCCCACTCGTCGGTTTCAGCACACCCGAAGTAGAGCTCCCCCGTTATCTTGTCTGCATCCAGGTGGGGCGAGTCGTGCGCGTCGGTACACAGCCGCACCCCGTGCAAAGAGGCAGCCGCCGTCACTCGTTCCGGAAAGGCCGCCGCTGCGGCAAAACTGAACGGACCACTCATGCAGTAGCCAACACACCCCGTTGCACCACCACGGGCCGCATCATCCCGCTCGATGAACTCGAACATCGATTCGGTGTCTTCGCAAACCATCTTATTCGTCAACGAATTCATGTGTGCCGCCATCTCTTCACGCTTATTCGGGGCCATGACAAACTCATCCACACGTCGGTAGTAGAGGTTTGGCAACAGAACACAATAACCAACCGTCGCGAGCCTTGTTGCCATGTCGTGCAGTTCCTCACGCTTGCCAGGGGCATCCATGAAAAACAGGACAACGGGAAACGGACCACCTTCCTCGGGATGGGTAATGAACGTGTTCATCTGCCCGTCGCGCGTTGGTATATCTAGTTCGCGCTCCAACACCTTGTTTACTCCTTATCGGGGTCGGTGAATCGGTACTCTTTCGCCAATTCCGCAACCTGAAAGACGCCGCCGGATTTCTCCAGCTTGTCAGGGTCCATCGCGAGTGCGGCAATACAACGGCCTGTGAAGCGCGGTGATTCCGCAGCATCCATATCGAAGTCGATAGCGCCACTTGCCACCGCATCGAGAATAAACTCCGTTTTCACCGCACTCGGACGCAGCGATAGAGCGGTGACATCGTACGGCTGCAACTCCAAAGCCATGTCTTTTGCCATGCGCTCGACACCTGACTTACATACACCGTAGGAAGCGCTGAAGGCATACCTCGAGCCACCGCCAGAGGAGATATTGACGATGAGCCCGCTCTTCTGGGCAACCATCAGCGGTGCCGCAAAGACCGAAGCGACATAATATCCACGTAAACCCACACCACACTGATCGTCCCATACGGAAATGGGATGTTCCCAGAAACCTCCACCCCAGGCGGGTGGGTCGGGAATCTTGTAAACGTTGTTCACGAGAACGTCCAGACGACCCTGCTCCTCGGCCACCTGTTTGAACAGTGCCTCCACCTCGGCATCGATATTGTGGTCCACCCGAACGGCAATGCCCCGGCCACCGAGCGCATCCACAACGCTCGCCGTCGCCTGGATGGTGCGTTGCTCCGGAGGATCTTCGAAGCTCTCAGAGCGCCCGGTGATGTAAACCGTAGCACCCGCTTCAGCGAGCCCTTCGGCTACGCCACGACCGACGCCGCGGCTGGCGCCGGTGACCACCGCCACCTTCCCTTTGAGATCGGCCATCCCGTCTCCTTCTCGCTAGCGTCCTGCCCGGTTAACGCAATCCGAAGTCGAAGCCTTCACCGTTCTGGTAGCGACGCAAGATACGCCGCCCCGTCGTCTGGATATGAACTTCATCGGCACCATCGTAAATTCGAGCGAAACGCGCATGCCGGTACATTCGCTCCAAGGGCGTATCCTCCGTGACCCCAAGCGCGCCATGCACCTGAATGGCCCGGTCGATGGCGTTGTGCAACATCTGCGCGCCGTAAACCTTGATCAAGCCGATCTCGATGCGTGCCTCGTCACCCTGGTCGATTTTCTGTGCGGCATGCAAAGTCAGCAGTCGGCTTGCCTGGATCTCGGCGGCCGTATCAAAAACGAATTTCTGGATCTGTTGATGTTCACCCAGCGTCTTACCAAAAACCACCCGGTTATTGGCTCTTTCACACATGAGGTCGAACGCCCGTTGCGCCTGTCCCAACCAGCGCATGCAGTGAAAAATACGGCCGGGGCCCAACCGGTCCTGGGCGATCTTGAAACCCTGGCCACGGGGCCCGAGCAGGTTTTCCTTCGGCACGCGTACGTTGTCGTACACCACTTCATAGTGACCATCGGCGGAACCCATTACCTTCACGTCACGAATGATGTTGTAGCCGGGCGTGTCCGTTGGCACGACAATCATGGAGAACGCCTGGTGATCGGGAGTGTTTTCGTCTTCGGTACGAACCATGACGGTGGTATAGGCAGCAGAACCTGCACCGGAGGTGAACCATTTGTGGCCATTGATAACCCACTCATCGCCGTCCAGTTCGGCGTGAGTCTTCAACTGCGTGGGATCTGAACTCGCCACATCCGGTTCGGTCATGCCGAAACTCGGAAAGACTTCACCGGCAACCAGAGGTGCTAAATACTTCTCACGCCACTCATCGTTCGCATAACGGTGCAGCATGATCGAATCCTGAAGAGAATGGGTGCCCAGCGCTACAGTCGCCGCCGCCGAACGACCCACCACCTCGTTGATGAACACATAGTCCATAAAAGGCAAACCGCCGCCACCAATTTCTTCCGGATGACCCAGCGCCCACAACCCGGCATCCTTCGCCTTCTGCATCAAGCCGCGCATAATCTCCCCGCGGCGCTCGCCTGCCCTGCTCGCAAACAGCTCGTTTTCCACCGGATAAACTTCCTGCTCGACGAATTCGAGTACTTTGGCTCTGAGCGGCGCGATATTCTCAGGTATCGATATATTCAACATGGTATTCCTCCCTAATCCCCGAACATTGTAACCGAGCCAATCACCCGTTGCTGGACGCTCAACGCGACATGGGCTACCGTCGCCCATGTCGCCGTTGGGGGAAACTTCGTTGAAGGGAACTGATCTAAAACGCGTTGGCCTCAAGGTCACTCTACCTCGACTCAAAGTGCTCGAAGTGCTGGAGCGGGCAGAGCCGCATCACCTGAGCGCGGAAGACGTCTACAAGAAACTCATCGAATCGGACGATTCGGTCGGTCTTGCGACGGTCTATCGTGTGCTCACGCAATTCGAATCGGCTGGCATCGTTGCACGTCACAACTTCGACGACGGCCACTCGGTCTACGAACTGGCAAGCGATACTCATCACGATCACATGGTGGTTGTCGATACAGGCCAGGTGCTGGAGTTCGTTGACGAACGCATTGAACAGCTCCAACAAGAGATCGTCGAGCGACAGGGTTACGAGTTGGTGGACCACGAGATGGTTCTGTACGTGCGGAAAAAAGATTCCGACTAGCCAGAATACCTCTTCGGGTCGGCAAAACGGCCAGAATCGATGAGCTTTGAGACAAGCGCTATTGCAAATGAGAATTATTTTCATTTACAATACGTTTTTTCCCGGTGCCCGGTTCATGTCGGTATCTCTCGAGGATCTTCAGGTTGGTGACGTTGCCCGGGTCAGCGGTTTCCGGGAAACCTCGGGCTATACGCGGCGATTGATGCGGCTCGGCCTCGTGCCCGGAACCGAGATCGAGGTGAAGCGAGTGGCGCCGTTGGGAGATCCAATCGAAATCAGATTTCGCGGTTTTTCGCTGGTGTTGCGGCCCGCGGAAGCCCGAAGCCTGATACTGAACGTCCCATGACCACGATCGCCCTTGTCGGCAACCCCAACTGTGGTAAGACCACGCTCTTCAACGCCTTTACCGGTACCCACCAGCGGGTCGGAAACTGGCCGGGCGTGACGGTAGAACGCAAGATCGGCCAATACCCACACGGCGGTGAGGTCATTCGGGTGGAAGACCTACCCGGCACCTACAGCGTCGAACTCGTCGGGGATGCCATCGATGAGAAGATCGCAAATGCAAGCATCCATGGTGACTATGGCAAACTCGATGCACTGGTCAACGTGGTAGACGCATCCAGCCTCGCCCGCGGTCTGTACCTCACGACCGAGTTGCTCGAACAGGGCCGACCGGTGGTGGTTGCGCTCAACATGATGGATGTCGCGGACAGCCACGGTCTGCATATCGACAGTCTTAAGCTCGCCGAGCTGCTGGGGTGCCCTGTGGTGCCCATAGTCGCAAGCCGAGAAAAAGGTATCGGACCGCTCAAGGATGCCATCGACAGCGTGACCCGCCCCGCCTCTACCGAGGCAAACAAATTCAGCAATTCGTTCGAAAACCCCAACGACCGTTATCGCTATATCGATGAACTCTTGAGCCAGTGCCTGCTGACTACGGCTGTTCGCCGTACCGTGACCGATCGAATAGATTCGATCGTGCTGAATCGCTTCGCCGCCTTCCCGATCTTTCTGGGTGTCATGTATTTGATGTTCATGTTTTCGATCAACGTGGGATCGGCCTTCATCGAATTTTTCGATCTATTAGGTTCGGTGTTATTCGTGGAGGGACCGCGGCAACTGTTGGCTTACGTCGGTATTCCCGATTGGATCATCTTGTTTCTCGCCGACGGCGTCGGTGGTGGCGTGCGACTCGTGGGCACGTTCATCCCGGTGATCGGATGTCTGTTTCTGGCACTCTCCTTCCTGGAAGATTCGGGTTACATGGGTCGCGTTGCGTTTATTGTGGACCGGCTACTCAAACGGCTCGGCTTACCCGGCAAATCATTCGTACCTCTGATTGTCGGTTTTGGCTGCAATGTCCCTGCCGTGATGGCCACCCGCACCCTCGACAATCAACCGGATCGCATCCTGACGACCATCATGGCACCGTACATGTCCTGCGGTGCAAGGCTGACGGTGTATGCCTTGTTCGCTACCGCGTTTTTCCCGAGCAATGGGCAAAACATCGTGTTCGCTTTGTATCTGTTCGGCATCGTCGTTGCCGTGTTGTCCGCGATGGTCGTTCGCAAGCATCTGCTCCCCGGCGGGCAAAGCTCCTTCCTGCTGGAACTACCGGCGTATCACCTGCCTACCTTGAAAGGCCTCCTGTTGCAAACCTGGCAACGGCTGAAAGGGTTCGTCATGCGGGCCGGCAAGGCGATCGTACTCGTGGTCATCTTTCTGAATGTAGTCAACTCCGTCGGCACCGACGGCAGCTTCGGGAACCAGGACAGCGAAAAGTCGGCCCTCTCGGCCATCGGACGAACGCTGACACCGCTCTTCCGACCCATGGGCATCAGCGACGATAACTGGCCGGCCACCGTCGGTATTTTTACCGGAATATTTGCCAAAGAGGTGGTGGTGGGTACGCTCAACGCGCTCTATAGCCCGGGCCCAAGCGGCGTCGAAATCGATCTGCTCGCAACCCTGAGCGCTGCCGTGCAAAGCGTGCCGACCAATCTCGCCCAGCTTGGGGATCAATTCGCCGACCCGCTCGGCATTGGCGTCGGTGAGATCACCGACGTCGAAGCGGCAGTCGCCGAACAAGGCGTCGCCCTCACGACCATTGGCGCCATGCAGAATCTCTTCGACGGCCAACTCGGCGCTTTCAGCTATCTGCTGTTCATCCTGCTCTATATGCCCTGCGTCGCCACCATTGGCGTGATCTTCAAGGAACTCGGGGCTTTCTGGGCAACCTTCAGCACCGGCTGGTCGGTGATTGTTGCCTATGCAAGCGCTGTGTTGTGTTATCAGCTCGGCCATCTGAGTGAGTCTCCCGGCGAAGCGCTCATGTGGTCCGGCGGGGTATTGATGCTCGCGGGCGCGGGGTTTTTTGGTCTCATCCACTGGGGGCGCGGCCAGCAACAGGAACTCATTCCACTGACGCAGATCGACTAGAAAACCTTTCGCTAATATAAATGAGAACTATTCTCATTATCAATTAGCTCGGTTACACTCCCCCGTTTAGTCGCTCAGCGGAGGCGTTCATGCGCCGCACACAATTTCTATTGTTGCTCACGCTAGGTCTCATCATGCGGTCGGTCGGCGCGGCGGAACTCACCCTGGATGAGATCTGGGAACTCCTTCAGGCGCAGCAGACGCAAATCACCGCACTCACCGAGGCATTGGCACGCACCAATACGCGACTCGACACGACGACCAATGGGTTAGTTGAAAACACCCGTGCGGCGGCAATCACCCGGCAGCATGTGGCCGCTACCGCAGATTACCTGGACGACATTCAGACCGGGGGTGGTGACAGCAAAACGAGTCTTGGTGGCTACGGTGAGTTGCATTACAGCCGCTTGGACGCCGATGACAGCGCGCGTGATCTCACCGAAGTCGACTTCCACCGCTTCGTGATGATGTTCGGTCACGAATTCAGCGAGCGCGTACGCTTTTTCTCCGAATTCGAAATCGAACACTCCTTCGTCAAAGATACCGACGACGGCAGCAACGGCGGCGAGGTGGAAATCGAACAGGCATTCATCGAATTCGACTTGAACGAAAACCACTACGCTCGAGCAGGTCTTTTCCTACTGCCCGTTGGCATCCTCAACGAGACCCACGAACCGCCGACCTTCTATGGCGTCGAGCGCAACGACGTCGAGAACATCATCATCCCAAGCACCTGGTGGGAAGCGGGTGTGGGCACCGGCGGACGCTACGACACCGGTCTTTCCTGGGACTTCGCGCTACATTCGGGATTGGCAATGCCAACTTCGGGCAGCAGTGCCTTCCGCATACGCAGCGGTCGCCAGAAGGTCGCCCACGCGAGCGCCAACGACCTCGCCTATACCTTGCGCGTCAAATACACCGGCATTCCCGGCGTCGAGTTGTCTGGAAGTTATCAGCACCAGCAAGACCCCAGTCAACTCGGCAACGACGGGCTCGATGAAGGCAATCTTTTGAGCATACACGGCATCTGGCAGCGCGGGCCCTTTACTCTGCGGGCGTTATGGGCGCAGTGGCGGTTCGAGGGTTCGGCCGTTGCAGCGGCCGACGTCGACAAACAAACTGGCTGGTACGTCGAGCCGAGCGTGAAATTTCGGGTCGCCCAGAACGAGTGGGGCATCTATACCCGGTATGAAGATCTGGACGGCGCGCGTACTCGCGACCGCTTTGAGCAGTGGGAACTCGGGCTGAATTACTGGCCGACCGACAACGTGGTATTGAAGCTCGACTATCGTAACCGGGAACACGCCGAGAGCATCGATGGCGGGCGCGACTTTAAAGCCTTCGATCTGGGGTTCGGTTACCACTTTTAGACAACTGACCGTTTCTTTTACCAAACTTGGCAAATATGTGCCACAATCGCCATATGCGAATGCGAATGATTCTCGGTATGTTTCTCTGTCTACCGGCAACGATGGCCGTAGCCGGCGATCGGGTCTATCAGACGCCGGAAGCCTTCGTGGATGAAGCCTTTCACGGTGTACCACCGGCGGCAAGTGCATTGTGGTTGCAACCGCAGTTGCGCACCGAGCTTGGCGATATTCTGGGCCACAAGCCGGCTTTGAGGGTTCGTTACTGGGGCGCTGGAAGCAGAACCGCCTGGATTTTCGATGAGATAGGGAAAACGCACCCGATCACGACCGGAGTGGTTGTCAACACCGGCGCCATCGAAGATATACGCGTCCTGGTGTTTCGGGAAAGTCGCGGCTGGGAGGTCAAACATCCATTTTTCACCGACCAATTTCACGACGTTCGGCTTGCCGATAACCAGAAACCCGATCGGCACCTGCTCGATCGGCAGATAGACGGCATCACGGGCGCGACGTTTTCCGTGCGCTCCATGAAACGCGTGGCACGCGCTGCACTTTTCCTCCACGCACACACACAGACTTCAGCAGGAAGCCTCGCCCAAGCCCGATAGCCGCATGTCTGGCCCAGCGCGCATCAAGCCCGTTAACCAGTGGCATCGTTATGCAGGAGTCACCGCTGCCGGATTGTTGGTGTATCTGCTGATAACCGGGGTACCTTTGCAGTTCAGCGCCGAACTGGATCTCGGCAAAACTTATGTTTCCAACAACTGGATACTCGACCGGTACGGATTCAACGCACCTCGCGAAGTCTTTGCCAGCGGTCCCATCGTACAGGTAGATGACCAACTCTACTGGCGATCTCAATTTATCGGCAACAGTCAATCGCTGATCGGTTCAGTCACCCACAAAGACTATCTGATCGTTGCGACCCGCCGTGAGGTATTGATTTTTCACGCGCAAACTCGAGAGATACTGGATCGCTCCTACCTGGATGCGACCCTCAAACAGATCGGTCAACTGGATGATCGGATCTATCTGGACACATCTCAGGGTTTACGCCGAGGAGATCCAGATCTCACCAACTGGATCGCAACTAACAAAGCCACCGATGCAATCACCTGGGCTGTGGTCAAACCTCTCGGCGCCATTGAGAGCGAACCTTTTCGAACGGCCTACCGTGCTCGGTTGCTGAGCATCGAACGCTGGCTTCAGGATCTGCATAGCGGCCGCTTTTTTGGCACGATCGGCATCGTCGTTCTGGATATCGCCTCTGCACTACTCCTGATTCTTGCCGTTACCGGCCTGATAATCTGGTGGCGGTCGCGACGTATCTGAAAGTCGAAGCGGCTCAATCCGGAACCGGTCCCGTTGCCGACCCGGGCTAATCCTGCCCTTCAAGTCATACGACCTGTGTCACACTTGGCGTCTTGAAGTCGCCCGAAACACCCGGCATGCGTTGCGGCGACAAACTATTTATCGATACGGTTCGACATATCTCCAAATGAAACAGTTCCGGCTATGTTAGGCACGGTTTCCGATGAAAAGCTGGTGGCCCGTGCACTTGCAGGATCCAACAATGCCTGGCAGAAACTGGTGAAGCGATATGAGCGACGTGTATACAACTACGCCTTGCGCATGGTGGGGCATCCGGATGACGCGGCAGATCTGATGCAGGAAGTATTCATGGGCGTCTACCGCAACCTGCCAGGATTTCGAGGCGACGGTGTTTTTGCCGCGTGGCTGTTTCGTATCGCGAGCTTTCGCTGCACCGACTACCTGAGACGTCGGCGCTTTCAAGATACGTTCGATGAACAAACTTCCCCCGCTCGCAGTCCCTTTGATCCCCAGGCCGCGGCAATGACCACTCATGCCAATCGGCAGATCGGTCAGGCATTGGCGAGCCTGCCAGCCGACTAACGACACGTGGTCGAACTGAAATTTTTCCAGCAGTTCACTTTCGAAGACATCGCCCAACAGTTGGGGATTTCACCCAACACCGCCAAAACACGCTTGTACAGTGCCCTGCGCAAGCTCAAGAAACATGAGGAGCTGAAAGATGCACTGTGAACACGTGCAATCGCTGCTATTTGAATACGCCGACCTGCAACTCGCCCAGGAAACACGCGATGAGGTGGGTGAACACCTGACCACCTGCCAGCAGTGTTCCGAGGACTACGCGAGCATTCTGGAAATGAAATCTCAGGCGCAGGTTTGGCACGATCTGCCCGCCCCGTCCTGGCAGGTTCCAAAGATAGCTTCACGCCTGGATTTCTCGCTGTTCATCCAATGGTTTCCGAGCCTCGCGAGCGCGTCTGCGTTAGTGTTGGTGGGCGTTCTCTACTTCGACTCCGGTTCAGAACCGCAACTTCAGCTGCCACCGACCTCCGCACCTCCCTACACACAGGCACTGATGTTGCCGGCTATTGATCAGGAATACCTGGTGCAGGCGGTGCTGGACAGCAGCAGGACTCAGTATCAGCAGGATCTCGAATCGCTGGTAAGGCTCCTCAAAGGGGAGATGGACCGCCGCTCACTGGAAACCGAAGAGAGTTTCCGTTACGTGATCGCTCATCAGATACAAAGCCAGCGAGAGCTGGACGACCTGTATCAGCGCGTGCAAAAGATCAGCTATCCGGCGCCGCTTCCGAGTCAAATGCAATGAAAGCGGTGCTGTCGGTTGCAGCGGTTGCCGCTTGCTTATTTTCGCCCTTCGCCCACGCCCGAGGCATCGATAATCTCGACCCGATCATCAGAGAAATGGAGATCGCCAAAGACGTGTTTCGCTCATCGATGAGCAAATCGGTCTCCCAAGATATCCGCATCGCAAGCGTCGATGCTCAATACCTGGCGCAACAGGGGGTGCTCATATCCATCAACGTCGTTCGACCCTGGTTCACCTTCAGCAAGAGGGACCAACACATCACCTTTGATGCCGATTTACAGACGATAAACGACATACCCAGAATGGTGCAGGACATCTTCGAGAAACTAAACATCTCCATGCCTCCCTACGACGCCGAAGAGCTCGACGAGCTGCGAGAGCTACGGACCGAACAGCGTGAGCTGCGCAAAGAAGAACGCCAACTGCAAAAAAAGACCAGGGTAAAACGTCGCGAGTTCGTGCGGGCCGGTGATACCGACGAGCGCGAAGACATCGCCAGAGAAATCAACGACCTCGAACGGGAATTGAAGGGAGTTGAAGTCCAGCTCGATGCCTTGAACGCGGATCTCGAAAAACAATACCAACGCTTGAGCGAGGGCCGCTCGAGACGCTCGAGACCCGATACGGGGCTGGATATCGACGTGGCTGTCTCGGAGACCGCCTGCAACTATGGTAGTACGTTCAAAACGCTCGATGCTCAACGATTTCTGACGGTTGCGGTCAAGCAGCGTGAACTGACCAAATATTTCGTCTTCAAGATGGAACACATCCGCGCTTGCAGCCGCGACGATATCGACTCGACAGAGTTGCTGAATCGCAGTTATGTCTACTAATGGGGGGTCAGAGTAAAGTGCCAGAGTAAACATCCGTTTACTCTGGCACTTTACTCTGACCCCATGTCGAGCAACTGACGATATTCATGCATGTGGCGCAATGCTGACACCTCATCACCCTTGATCTCGCAGATCCGCGCGAGGTTGAAATGAGCATCCGGAACCCCGGGTGCACGACGATAATAGTCGGCCGCCGATTCGACCTCATCGAGCTCGTCGAAAACCGTCCCCAGGTTGTAAGCCGCAAGTTGATGGTCGGGTGAGGCTTCGAGCGCCAATTCATAGTGCTGCTTGGCACGCTTCAAGTCACCTTGCAGCTGTAGCAGTCGACCGAGGTTGACGTGCGCGTCGGCGCTTTTCGGATTGAGTTTCAACGCTCGAAGGTAAGCATCGGGAGCCTTTTCGGGATCTACTTCCTCGAGGTCCAACCCGATGTTGTACCACTCATCGCTATTGAGCTCGTCCGCTTCCTGCGCGAACGTGAGGTTCTTATTGGCAAGACTCGCTACGTTGTTGGCGAGATCCCGCACTGAAAAATCAAGATGCCCCTGACCGGTCTCGACATCCCAGACCTGATCATCTTCGCGCACAACCACCTTATCGCCGTCCGTAAAGATCCGCAGGGCGGCGAGCGACTTCGCATGGGTCAATTCTTCCTGCAACTTCAGGAGTACTCGATAGGCCTTGCGCGTTGAAACCTTGGCGTCCAGCAACCCCTTAGCGGTACGCAACAAGACGACATCCTGGAAAGTGAAGCGAAATTCGTTTCGGCCGCCGCGGAGCGGACGCAGCAGGTCGCGTCTCACATAGTGCCGCACCTGTGCTGGTCTTAGACCGATGAGCTCGGATACTTCCCGAGTACTATACCCACCACCCAATACAAAGAATCCCTAACCGCTGGATCGTTTACGTCCTTTGCTATCCGACTTGGCCTTCGTCACGCGCTTGCCGCTCGCCCCTTTGACCGTAGCGCGCTTACCCGCAGATCTTGCGGATTTTCGACCGCCCGTTGCATTGACAGACGCCTTCAGTGCCTCCATCAGATCGATAATCTTGCTTTCGGGCGCCTCTTCAGGCGGAACCGAAATTTCCTGACCATCTACCTTCTGCTGGATCAGCTCCATCATACGCGAGCGGACTTCATCTTCGTAGTTTTCTGGCTGAAATTCTTGATTTACCCGTTGCTCGATAATCGCGAGCGCAAGTTCGAGCTCATCTTCATTGATCTCACACAGGTCCAGTGGCACGTCGGAAAACGGCCGTAATTCATCGTGATGCTTGAGCTGTTCCATGATCAGGCCATCACCCATGGGTCGAACCAGAACCAGATAACTTTTGCCGCGGGCAGCATAGTTCGCGAGTGCCGCACGTCCGGTTCGGTTCAGCGCTTCTTTGAGCAAATGGTAGGAACGAGCCGCTCCCTTGTCTGGACCCAGGTAGTACACCTTCTCGATGAACAGCCGTTCCACCCGATCGAGCGGAATGAACTCGGCAATATCGATCGTGTTAGTGGACTGAGCTTGCATCGCTTTGATTTCTTCTGCCGTGAATAATACGTATTGCCCTTTGGCAAATTCATAACCCTGAACCCGGTCCTCTCGCTCAACTACCTGGTTGTCGGAGGTCCGGATATACTGCTGCTTCAACCTGGAGCCATCTTTGCTCAGGTAGTTGAAACGAATAGCTGCTGTCGTATCCACTGTGGAATACATTTTGACAGGAATAGCAACCAGTCCGAACGAAATGGTGCTGGATCCGATGGCGCGTGCTGCCATGGAACTTCTCCTACGGCGGGGCGGAGCGCGACTATAACGCAGGAACTGTATGCCCTCAAGACGCTTAGAAACATACCGTAACAAGCGTCACGCAGGTACTACACCGGAACCTTTCGGTCGTTTGTTAATTCCGAAAACGGGGAAGTTGTTTGTTGTTCAACAACACCAGGCACGACATCTGCATTGGGACCTCCGCCTCGAGCTAGATGGCGTATTGCTATCATGGGCAGTACCCAAAGGACCTTCGCGTAATCCGAAAGACAAACGTTTTGCTGCACATGTAGAGGACCATCCGCTGGACTACGCGGATTTCGAAGGTCGTATTCCAGAAGGTAACTACGGCGCAGGCCACGTCATCATCTGGGACAAAGGCACCTACGTTCCCTTGAACAACTTCAAACGAGGCTTGGAGAAAGGCAAACTCCTCTTTGAACTCAAGGGCCACAAACTGCACGGGCGTTGGACCCTGGTGCGAATGAAAGGTGCAAATAACCAAGGCAACGAGTGGCTGTTCATTAAAGAAAGAGATCAATGGGCCGAGGAAGACGCCCCTTACACCGACGACTCGATACACTCCGGACTCACAGTCGCGCAACTGAAAAACCCCGGGCGCAAGGCCGTTCGCTTACTTGGTGAATTGAAAAAAACCGCTGCGAAGCTTTCGAAACGTACTGTCTCTACCAAACCAATGCTCGCCTCGTCCGGTGAGATCTTCGATAACGACAACTGGCTCTATGAACTGAAGTACGACGGCTATCGATTGCTCGCGGAAAAAAACTCGTCGAAGGTAACCTTACACTCACGCAACGGCCACGATCTCACGGCCAGTTTCCCGGAAATCGCGCAAAGCGTTTTTCGCCTGCCGTTCGATCAGTTTCTGATCGACGGAGAGTTGGTAGTCCACGACGAGCAGGGTGTGCCCAGCTTTTCCTTACTCCAACAGCGAGCACGCTTGTCTGGCGAACTCGAAGTTGCACGGGCCGCTATAGAAATGCCTTGCACCTATTACGTGTTCGATGCACTGCAGATTCTTCAGTACGATCTGCGTGAGCTGGCTCTGATCAAACGAAAGTCTTATCTGCGCCGCCTGCTGCCGAGCCGAGGACCGCTCAGGCTTTCAGAGCACATCATCGCCAAGGGAAAGTCGACCTACCAGGCCGCAATAAAACTCGGCATGGAAGGTGTGGTAGCCAAGCGGACAGATTCACCGTATCGCGGCGGACGTTCCAGCGCCTGGACAAAGGTGCGCCACCAACGCACGGATGATTTTGTCATCGTTGGTTGGTTACCGAACCGATCCAATCCGTTGGACCTCGGCTCGTTAGCGCTCGGCGAATACCGAAATTCCACGCTCACCTATATTGGACGGGTCGGCTCCGGGCTTGGTGGCGCAAAACGAACAGAGGTGCTCGCTGCACTCGACGATCTTCCTCACGGTGAAGCGCTTCTAGACAAGACGGCGAACTCACGAATCGTCTGGGTCGAACCAAGCCTCGTGTGCGAAATCGGCTTCAAAGAGTACACGCGGGACGGGCAGCTCAGACAACCGGTTTTTCGACGACTCCGTGACGACAAGGTCGCGACAGAATGTAGAGGAGGGTTCGACAACCCAATCTCTCAACAACTGACCCCGGCACCAGAGCCCGCCGTCGAAATCACCCACCGGGATAAAATTTTCTTTCCGGAAAAGAACCTTACCAAGGGCGATCTAGTCGGCTACTACGAAAAAATAGCCCCCTGGATGTTGCCCTATCTGCGGGACCGGCCGCTGGTATTGACACGGTTTCCCGATGGTATTCACGGCAAGTCCTTCTACCAGCGAGACGCGCCCGACTTCGTGCCCGATTGGATTCAACGCGAGGTGATATGGAGCGAAGGGGCTGAGCGGGAGGTGCACTACTTCATCGTACAAAATACCGCAGCGCTCAAATACCTGGCCAATATGGGCACCATCCCCATTCATGCCTGGCACAGTCGTATCACCCACCTCGAACATCCCGACTGGTGTGTGCTCGACCTCGATCCCAAATCTGCGCCGTTCAAAGATGTGATCAAACTCGCCCGGGCAATTGGTGAGCTGACTGACGAGATCAACCTGCCGGCATTCCCCAAAACCAGCGGGGCAAGTGGTCTGCACGTGTTGATCCCGCTGGCGAATCAGCTTACTCACGATCACGCAAGAACGCTCGGTGAGTTGCTCGCCCGGGTGATCGTGAATCGCTATCCGAACATCGCGACCATCGCCCGGTCGATCAAAGCTCGCGAGAACAAAGTCTATGTGGACTATCTGCAAAACGGACACGGCCGGTTGCTGGTCGCGCCGTTCAGTGCCCGTGCGGAAGTGGCCGCTTCGGTTTCGATGCCTCTGAAGTGGTCAGAGGTCAACGGCAAAATTGCCAACCCGAAGTTTCATCTGAAAAACGCCGTTACCCGCATGCGCCGGTTGAGCGAAGATCCGCTGCGTCCGATTCTGGACAGCTCACCAGACCTGCCACGTGCGTTGGCACTGTTGGCGTCGATCATTTCGGGGTAGTTCGGGCTACCGTCGCTTGTTGTACAGAGTGTCCTTGATCAGCGCCAGCTGATCCTCGGTGATTTCCTGAAAGCTCGGTATGCGGCAGCGCGGTCCCGTCCACGCAGCGGAACCCACCCCGTTTCGGCCCCGAATGCTGTCGCGGGTGCACAATCGGTTGCTGCTGGTTTCGTAGACGAGCGTCGATTGGCGATTCAGTCCCGGGCAGCGTTTCTCCAACCGAACCAGGTAGTATTTATTTCGGCCAACCTTGAAGGCGATGTGTTTCTCATCAAGAACCTCAACGCGGCGAATTTTGTGTCGGAGGATGCACTTGGTTACCTCAACGTAGTCTTCCTTCGCCGCCGTTGTCCCCAAAATCGCTTCCAGATCCAGCGGTTCTTCGGCTTGTTGCTCGGCGATTGCGGAACCTGTGCCGAGCAGACAAACCACAGCCCAAGCCAACCACCTCACGACCGACGCGCCTTTCGAAGAGCTTCCTCCAGCGCATCCGCCCGCAGTTCGTCAATTTCCTCAAATTCCCCCAGCATGCACCTCACCGTGATCCCGAATCCAAAACTGCTGGAGCTTACGGTGTCGGTACTGCAAAGCCTCATGCCGCTACGTTCGAATATCAGGACCTGATTTTTGCGTAATCCATGGCAACGATTACGCAGGCGATTGATCCAAACCCGTTGCTTACTGCCCCGGAAGATGAGATAGCGATCGTTCAGCACCTCGACGGTGCGATAGTTGGTCGTCCACAAACAACGCGACATCTCGCGATATTCAGATTCCGGCAGCGCTTCGGTGAGAATGGCTTCCAGCCTTTGTGCCTTGGTCGGCTCGTCCGTTTCGGACGGCTCAGCCGCGTGTGCCGTGGTAAGCACCCACCAGGCAAGTAACGTCCCCAACCAACGGTATATCTTCATCCCCGTGTACCCCCGGTCATGTTGCACTCATCCGCAGGTGCTTTCCAGTCTCTGGTTTTGACCCGCAAAGAGACAGGAGGTTCAGCTACGCTCGAATACCAACAGGCGCAATATTCTCCCGTCACTTCAGCCGATCCACGGCTTTGATCGCGGCGCGGGCGATTCGTGGCATGCGGCTGTCGCCGGTCGGAGTTCCCGCGCCACTATTCAACACCAGCGCCACCGCCAACTCACGGCTGGGATCGCAGAAACCGCCGCTCCCCCCGTACCCATAATGACCGAACGCTTCGGGTGCTCTCACTCCCAACGTGAACGCACGATGGTATCCCATGCGCCAGTGCATCGGGATGAACAACACCTTGTCTCGTGTCCGGCTTTGCACTTCCGAGATTTCCCGAACCCGCTCCTCGGACAACACCCGCACACCATCAACCTGCCCACCTCCGGCAAGCATCGCGTACATGCGTGCAAGCGAACGCGCTGTGAACTGACCATTGGCCGCTGGGATCACGGCCTGGACGGTATCTTGCGAGTTCCAATCGAACTCCTCATTGAAGGGGGTGAGTGCGGAACGGAATTCCGTAAGCTCAACCCCTACTTTCTCCAGGCCTATCTCCACCCAGTCCTGGAGCCTTACCCGCCACTGCTCGCGAGGTTTTGGAGGGCGAGAGATTCCGTTGGTCAGCTCGGCGCGACGGTACAGCTCGTTGTGGGGCATGCCGATGAACATACCATCGAGCTGCAAAGGATCCACCAGTTCTTCCTGGAGCACAGCCTGCAGAGATTTACCTGAGATGGCTTCGATCAGACCACCGATCAACCATCCATAGGTGAGCCCATGGTAGCCGTGCGCTTCGCCCGGAGAATGTGCCGGTTCCGCATCCGCAATCAGTTGCTTCATGTGTTCCCAATCGAGCATCTCGGCTGGCCGGTTGATCATGTCCGCAATCCGGTACAACCCCGCTTCGTGGCATAACGCGTGGCGAATGGTTATGTGCTCTTTGCCGCGTGCGGCAAATTCCGGCCAATGTTTGGCGACAGGGTCGTCGTAGCTGGCTTTACCCTGATCCACAAGTATGTGAACCAGTGTGGACATCACCCCTTTGGTCGTGGAAAAAGACGGGGCGGTGGTATCTTCTTCCCACGCGTTGCCATGAGAATCTTTGCTGCCTCCCCATACATCAACAACCGAGACGCCTTTGTGGTACACGCATACTGCCGTACCCGCATGTTGTTGCTTGGGAAGCTGACGAATGAGCGCGGATGCGACGTCTGCGTAATCGGGTTGGACATTACCGTGAAGCATGGATTATTCGATTCCATCGGAGGGTAGGCATTCTAACCAACGCAAGCTCACCCGCGATACCCAGACGACGGGTTTATCTCTACTATGGACACAAGGGAAGCACTGAATCCGACAAGTATGACCATCCGCTGGGACACCTACCAGGCCGAGTCGGTCTGGGATGAGCTGATCACAAAAAAGGGACGCGCGCGTAAGGGCGCAAAGAACCTGTGCCGGGTGCTGGCAAAGTTGTCCGACGATGAACTTCTCGCACGTAAGTCCGCCGCGGAGCTCGCTATTCGCTCCATGGGTATCACCTTCACCGTCTATACCGGCGAAGGCAGCGGCTCAATCGACCGGGAATGGCCATTCGACATCATTCCGCGACTGATTCTCAAAAAAGAGTGGGACGATATTGGAGCAGGGCTGAAACAACGGGTCAGCGCACTGAACCGTTTCATCGACGACATCTACCACGATCAGGAAATTCTCGAAGCTGGCGTGCTGCCTCGCGAATACATCGAGAAATCCAGGGAATTTCGTTCCGAGTGTGTCGGCATCAATCCACCCTACGGCGTCTGGTCTCACGTATGCGGCAGCGATCTGGTTCGCGACATCGAGGGCACCATGTACGTACTCGAAGACAACCTTCGCGTACCTTCAGGTGTCTCCTACATGCTGGAAAATCGCGAAGTCATGAAACGTATTTTCCCGGAGCTGTTCGAAGACTATGTCATCCATCCCGTGGACGACTATCCGGATCAGCTGGCACGTTGCCTGCGTTCGCTCACCGAAGTCAGATCCCCTCAGATTGCCGTACTCACACCCGGCATCTACAACTCAGCCTATTTCGAACATGCCTACCTCGCGAACGCGATGGCGGCGCAGTTGGTGGAAGGTTCCGACCTGGTGGTCGGGGCCGACGACTACGTGTACATGCGCACCATCGAGGGTCTTATCCGCGTGGATGTGATCTACCGTCGCATTGACGATCTTTTTCTCGACCCTGAAGTGTTCAATCCGGAGTCAAAGCTCGGGGTGCCTGGTCTTATGCGTGCGTGGCGCGCGGGTAAGGTCGCCCTGGCAAACGCGCCCGGTTGCGGCGTCGCGGACGACAAGGTCATCTACACCTATGTACCCGACATGATCCGTTTTTACCTGAACGAGGAACCCATACTCCCCAACGTGCCTTCCTACCGATGCGTGGAAAAAGACCAGCGCGACTACGTTCTCGACAACCTCGACAAACTCGTCGTGAAACCGGCCAACGAATCCGGCGGGTACGGCATGTTGATCGGTCCGAAAGCGAGCAAAGCCGAACGCAGAGAATTTTCCCGCCGGATACTCGCAAACCCGCGTAATTACATGGCTCAACCCATGTTGACTTTGTCCACGGCTCCTACCCTCATCGACGTTCAAGCCGAACCGCGACATCTCGATCTGCGGCCGTTCATACTTTCCGGGAAAAAAATCTTCGTCACCACCGGCGGCCTCACCCGCGTTGCGATGCGTAAAGGGTCTATCGTGGTGAATTCTTCACAAGGCGGCGGAAGCAAAGACACCTGGGTGGTGGATTTCGAATGAGTCACCGTACTTTATCAAGCTCCGCAAAACGCACCTACTGGCTCGGCCGTTATCTCGAGCGCACGGAGAACACGGCACGACTGGTCAGCGTCCACGCCAACCTTTTGATGGACCTGCCGAAAAGGCTGCCATTCGGCGGTTGGCAACCCATGGTGAACATAACAGGCAGCAGAACGTTATTCGACACATTGTACGACCGTACCAACGAGAACAACGTATCGCGCTTTCTCATTAACGATATTCGTCATCCCGGCTCGCTGCTCAACTCGTTGAAATGGGCCAGAGAGAACGCTCGAACCTTACGCGGCATTATTCCCAACCAGGCATTCGAATACATCAACGAGCTCCACCTTTTTGCCCGGGAACACCTCTGCGAGCCGTTGAGCCGAACCCGGCGGGTAGCCGGTCTTGCCGATGTTACCGAGTTCGTGCAACGGATAGAAGGTTTCATGTCGGCAAACCTGTTGCACGACGCCCACTGGAACTTTCTGCGGATGGGAAATTTCATTGAACGCGCCGACATGACCAGCCGGATCATCGATGTCGGGACAGACAACCTCCTGGAATCCGCGATAGAACTCGCTCCCTTTGCTGACATTCAGTGGCGCAGCGTGCTGTTGTCCCTGAACGCGGTGCAAAGTTACAACATCAGCGTCCAGGAACCCATTCAACAGGGCGCGGTGCTGGAATTTCTGTTCCGTGATCCCAGACTACCACGCTCGTTCCTCTACTCGTTGAACAGTCTTCGTAATAGCCTGCATTCGTTGCCGCGTAACGAGAAAGCCCTGCGCTCCGTCAACAGAATGCGTCGCCACTTACAAAACACTGAGGTACATTTACTCACTGGGGAGGCACTTCATGCGTTCGCAGACACCTGCCAGAAGCAGCTGGCGGAAGTGCACGACGTCATCAACAGATCCTATTTCGAATTTAAACCGCGACGCCGCCCGCAGCGGACAAGCGCGCTAAAGAGGTAATGACATGATCAAGTTGCACGGCATCCTTCTGAGCAACTATTACAGCTTGGCTAAAGCCTGTTTTTTTGAGAAGGGGATGGCATTCGAAGAGGTCAAGGATCCGCCTTCTCAGCAGGACGACTATCTCGCCAGGAGCCCCATGGGCAAGGTGCCCTGTATCGACGTCGATGGCACGTTTCTCTCAGAGGCGTTTGCGATTGCCGACTACCTCGACCACATCCAGCCGGAGCCGCCGTTGTTGCCAGGTGATCCACTCGCACGAGCCAAGAACATCGAACTCATCCGCCACCTCGAGCTCAACGTGGAACTGGTCGCAAGGCGTTGTCTGCCAGAAGCATTTTTTGGTCAATCGGTGAGTGACGAAATCAAGGCGAGTACCAGCAAGGATCTCAGCAAAGGCATGCGGGCAGTGGAGAATTTGCTGGTATGTAATCCGTACGCGGCGGGTGAGACGTTCACACTCGCCGATCTCTACGCGTTCTACACGTTTGGACTGGCTTCGATGATCGTTAAGAAAATTTTCGATGAGGATTTGCTGGGCGAACTTCCCGAACTCAAGTTGCTGCTCGAAACCCTGGCCACCAGGGACTCGATTCGAGAGGTGGAAGCGGCAAAAAGCCGATAATCTGTCTAACAAGGTAATTGATTTTTATCAGGGGGCTCCGTGAAAACTACTTTTTTTCGCACCATGGTCAGTGTGCTATTTGCTATCGGCGGGCAATCTGCGTTGGGGGCACCACTGGCCACCGCAACCCCCGAATCCGTCGGGATGTCGAGCGAACGCCTGGCCAGGATCGCTCCGGCGATGCAACGTTACATCGACGATCGGCTGGTACCCGGAACAATCACCGCGGTAATGCGGCGCGGCAAGCTCGTGCACCTCGAGATGCAGGGCGACATGGATGTTGAGAACGGCAGGCCTATGCAACGGGATGCGATTTTCCGCATTGCGTCGATGACCAAACCCATTACCTCGGTAGCACTCATGATGCTGTGGGAGGAAGGTCATTTTCAGCTACGGGATCCGGTCGCCAAATTTCTACCCGAGTTCGCCGATCCCCTGGTATCGACAACCAGCGACGCCAGTGGAGAAACAGGCGAGCTGGTGGCCGTGGATCGTCCTATCCAGATTCGAGACATGCTGACCCACACCTCGGGACTCGCCAACAGCTATATCGGCAACGGCGACTATTACCGCGAGGCGTCGCGCGCCTTACCCGAGGACGATCTGGAGGCCTACATAAAACGTCTCGCGACCTTGCCGCTCAATTACCAACCCGGAACCGCCTGGCAGTATTCGGCGGCAACCAGCGTAGTCGGCCGGCTGGTAGAGGTCATGTCGGGGCAACCGCTGGACAAATTCCTCGACACAAGGCTCTTCGAACCTCTGGGGATGTTTGACACCCAGTTCTTTCTCACCGAGGAGAAAGCCGCGCGCCTCGCCGCCCAATACCAGCCCGGCGAAGATAACCGCATCCAGCTGCAGGATCCGGGTTCGGCGGAAAGCCGGTGGGTGACGGGGCCTAAAAAACTGTTCCGCGGGTCAGGTGGTCTGGTATCGACCGTCGACGACTATCTGCGCTTTCAGCAAACAATGTTGAACGGTGGTGAGCTCAACGAGGTGCGCATCCTTGCGCCGACGACCGTGAGCCTCATGATGGAAAACCATACGGGAGATCTACCGCTCTGGCTGCCAGGACCCGGTATGGGTTTCGGCCTCGGCTACGGTATCGTCATCGACCGCGGTGCCGCCGCAACGCCACTGTCACTCGGTTCGGCTTACTGGGGCGGTGCCTACTGCACGCTTTCCTGGATCGATCGAGAACAGGAGATCGTCGCGGTACTCATGACCCAGGTGCGCCCATATCGGCACATCAACATCCGCCATGATTTTCAGGTGCTGGTTCATCAGGCCATTGTCGAGTAGGCAAACCCGCAACGTCGCTCAATAACGGCACCTGATCATGATGCCGAACGCTGTTCATCAGCCACCGCGCAAGCGCGTTCGGTGTCAATCGAGCCACCAGCGCATAAGTGACACAAGAAGCAAACAGCGCCGGAAATACCTCGTGCACGTAAGCACCCAAACCGAATAACAGCCAACCTATCAGCACAACAATTCCCAGCGCCATGGACGCGAGTACCGCATTGGCCGATCCTTGACGCCAGTGCAAACCGAACACCAACGCGGGAAAGAAACAGACCGCATAAAGGCTTCCGGAGAAAATTGTAATCTCGATGATATCGCCAGGTGGACGCAGGGCGGCCAGGGCCGACAACGCTGCCAACCCGACAACACCGCCCCGGGTCCATGCCAGTGGACGTACCACTATGAGCGTACTCGGCGCTTCGGCAGGTGTCGCACTGTGCCCTTCCCGCGTTAACATTCTGGCAGAAATGAACTATTCAACTGGAGAAAAGGTATTGGTTGGTGATCGAGTTAAAATCGGCCCCAACCAATACGGTGTAGTTGTCTGCTCTATCGACGGCAACGAGTTATACGGATGCGTATCCGGAGTCGTCCTGGGGTTTCCTTAAAAAAGGCGTGATGATTGAGTCTGATCTTGGATTACTACACCAAGAGTTAGGGCTTACCTTGGAACTCGTACGAAGAGGCTACAAAGGCGATAGCTACGAGAACTTGCCACGGCGACCTGATTGACTCGATATTTACCCGGATCCGCTTAGCATTATTAGCGCACACCCCTCGTAAGCCATTCCCTTTCGGCACAAACTACTCTGTAGGCACCCAGGGTGTGCATTTGAATCGTACACGTTATGTTTCTAAGGTATTTATGACAGCCCGGAGAGACGGGCTTACATCTACCTTACTCGTGAGTCCCGATTTCTCATCCAGAACCGATGCGAAACACATCGAGTCTATTAAGGTCCTGTCTTTGGGTAATGAATTTCGCAAAGTTATGGCTGCGAGAGTTAACCAGGAGAAACTCGGGAAAGGAATTACGTAGCGCCATAGCGACGACTAGCTCGGATGGTGCAATGCCTGGACGAATAGTCCTCAGCCAAGATCCGAAGGAACGCCAAACCAGGTTTGG
>JACZXA010000197.1 GCA_022571865.1 Pseudomonadota bacterium | reverse complement strand
GTCCACCTTGTAGCGCCGGTCTTCGCATGAATCCTCAGTCCTTCCCCGCTGGCGCGGGATCAGCGCCTCAAAGCCTGCCTTGGCCTTGCCATGGACATTACCCTGGGATGAGGCATAGGCCAAACGATAGAGACGATACCAGCGCCAGAGTGTCCCGAGACTCACTCCAACTTTCCGGGCGAGTTCGTTGACTGCCGGGCTGGGCACTCGCCGACCGTTGAGCTGGACGCTCTTGGGTCTGATGGACTTGAATTCGAGGACTACCTGGAGGCGAGCCTGAGCCTCAGCGACGCCCTTCTCGCTATAGACAGCACTAAGCTCAGCGAAGGACTCTGTTCTTTGGGTTAGAATCTCAGCAGCCATCGTGACCTCTGAACCAGGTCGCCGTGGTTAGCGCCGTGCTCGGTGGTTTCACACCGGGCGCGGCGCGCCCCTTATTTTTTCAGTTTCTTCTTCCGACCTCTGCCCTTGCGGTAGTTTTTCTCCTTCACGTGACGAAGCTTCTCGATTTCGCGCTCTGTCCAGAGGCGGTAATTTTTCTTTCCGACACGCACCGTTTTTGGAGTCACCTTGCCCTCACGAATCCAACGCTCGAGCGTGTTTCGTCCAATTCCCACGAGCCTTGCAACTTCCTCCGTTGAGATTGGACTCATCAGCAAGCCTTCCTTATGAGTCATTTTGTACTATATTTAGCCGCGCGTTGTCAAGCAAAATTCTAGGGCAGACAGAAATAATGCTGCTAGGTGAGCAATCGTACGCCGGATCCTAACTAAACGGGTAACGCTCTATCAGCGGTTCCGGTACAATCTGGGGCAACACCTGGATGAACCGGGCATCGAATTGTTGCTTCCGAGGTTACCTCCAGCTTGTTTCAAATGTGGTGAAGACGCACACCGGTCAAAAGCTATCTGCTTTTCCTCTTGAGGCGCGCCGCATAGCTTGCTATCTCTTCGGGAGTGCATGGCTCAAGCATCCAGGCCGGTCGTTGTCCTGGTGTTTCTTTCTTGCGTGGCTTTCTCAAGGGTGCGCGGCGGGTCACGTGTTCTTTGGCAGCCCGCCAAGCCTTCGCAGCGTTGAGTATCCCATAGCCCAGTTCGTAGTTCCATCCGGTGCCAACGGGCTTAGCACTCTTTTGGATGATCCCCTTCATGTCCGCCGGCGTCATCTTGGGCCAACACTGGCGAAGCGCCGCAACCACTCCTGCCGCGACGGGAGAGGCTGCCGATGTGCCCCCGTCAGCTTTGTAAACGCCGGATCCGCTAAAGTGACTGTAGGCGGCTATGTCTGGCTTGCGCTTGTCGAGCCCTCCGGGGCCCTGAGAAGAATAACCTAGCCGCTGCTTTCGTACTGTGATCGCCGCCACAGTAAGAACGGACGGATGGGAGTTGGCTCCATGAATACTGGCCCCAGGTCCAATATCGTTTAGCCCGCACCGTCCGTCTGGGCAGTTTTCCCCACAGTTGCCCGCTGCAAACAAGACATCGGCTCCCGCGGCAACCAAGGAACCCACAATTTGACTGAAAGGATGGTCGGGATTAGCACTATAGTTTTCCGGCGATCCCACAGGGGCATCGTCATCCCGATTGAACAATCCCCAGCTGTTGTTTACCACTAGGGGTCCCGGTTTGCTTTGCAAGAGATCGATCAGACTGGCGAAGGCGACCAGCGCATCAGAAAGAAAGGATTCCCATGTGCGGGCAGTTGTTTTCCACCGCAAAAACGTCATTACCTTCGGCAAAGACGGCAATGCGTCGTTGCTCGCCTTTTACGACGATGACACCCCTGGCTTGAAGGGTATCCAGGTTGGAAACTTCGATTGCAGCGGCTTCTATGACAGTGGACATCGTTGATCTCCCAGTTACCCATATCTTCTCGATCGAGGCAGGCTTGCAGAGGAAAATACAATGTATCATATCAAATAATAAATAAATACTAACATTATTATATTCAAAATGTACCTGAAGTTCAGCCTTCAAGCCGTCGCGCGATTAGTGCATATTCGTCTATTGCCAGATCCCGGGAAGAGCGATGACGTTTGAGTGGAACTACGGGGACATCCTCGATGCCGTTGATAAGATCACACCGGCCGATCGACCAGCGCTGATTCATGGGGACCGCGTCGTCGATTGGGGAACTTTTACCACACACTCCAACAATCTCGCTAAAGGGCTACTGGACAACGGTGCCGAACCGGGAGACAAGATTGCCTTCTACATGCGTAATCGACCTGAATACGCCGAGGGTATTGCGGCAGGGTTCAAGGCGCGCCTGACCCATACCAACGTCAACTACCGCTATATCGACCACGAACTCGTTTATCTGCTCGACAACTCCGATGCAACCGTGGTGATTTACTCGGCCGAGTTTTCGCCCCAGGTGGCAACGATCCGCCTGCAACTGCCCAACGTCCGCCAGTGGATCGAGGTGGCCGATGGCTACCCGGGTGGCGACGACGTTGTGGACTACGACACGCTCGTCAGCCGCGGCGACGGGACCCCCTTGGACATTTCGCGCTCACCCGATGACATGTTGTTTCTTTATACCGGTGGCACAACCGGGATGCCGAAAGGCGTGATGTGGCGTCAACAGGATCTCTGGTGTGTGATGGGCGCCGGCGGCAATCCGCGAATCAACCTGGAACCGTCACCGGATCTCGATACCTACATAGAACGATTGCAGGCGGGGGATCCACCGGTGAATCTACCGCTACCGCCCCTCATGCATGGCACGGGTCTGTTGTCGACCATCACCGCGATGACCCACGGTGGCACCGCCGTCATGCTGATCGGACGAGGTTTTGACGCAACCGAAGCCCTTGCCGCCATAGACCGGCACCGGGTGACTGCGGCAACGATCGTCGGCGATGCTTTTGCCCGCCCGATGGCGGACGCGCTGGATGAACATCCGGGCAAATACGATATTTCGTCGCTGCGTCTGATCAGTTCCTCCGGCGTCATGTGGACCCGTGAAGTCAAATCACGTTTGTTGAGCCACAATCCAGAGCTTATGCTCATCGACGGGTTCTCCTCCTCCGAAGCCATCGGGCTCGGTAGCTCGGTGATGACCAAAGACAAGGAAATCGAAGTTGCCAAGTTCACGCTCGGAGAAAAATGTAAGGTTTTTACCGAAGACCTTCGGGAAGTAGAAGCGGGATCCGGCGAATCGGGGATGGTCGCCGTCACCGGTTTTTTACCGGTAGGCTATTACCAAGACGAAGAGAAAACCGCTCGAACGTTTCCGGTGATTGACGGTGTGCGTTATTCCATTCCCGGCGATTGGGTTCGCGTCGAGCACGACGGTACCTTGACGCTCCTCGGCCGTGGCAGTAATTGCATCAATACGGCCGGTGAAAAAGTGTACCCCGAAGAGGTAGAAGAAGCGCTCAAACAACATGAATCGGTTGCGGACGCATTGGTGATCGGCGTGCCGGACGAGCGTTGGGGTCAGGCAATCACGGCGGTCGTGAAGCTCAATACGGGATACCAACTCGATGAAATCGGCTTACGCGAATTTGCCCGGGGGCACCTCGCCGGATACAAACTTCCCAAACGGATTCTCGCCAAGGATGACCTGGAACGGGCGGTCAACGGCAAAGCCGATTATGGCAAGATCCGTGACTACGCAGAAAGAGAGTTAGAGATAACACGGTGATTGTAAAAACCTTGAGCCCCGAGTTGGTGGGCACCGAATTCGAACCGTGCAATGTTTCCTGGACCCGTAAAGACGTCATGCTTTATGCATTGGGTGTCGGCAGCAAACCCGGCAGTGAGCTCGACTTTCTCTATGAGCGCCGGGGTCCGAAAGTGCTGCCGACCTACGCCGTAATCCCCGGTATGCAAGCCCTGGGTAATATCGGCAAAGCCGTTGAACTGGACGTTGCCCGGTTGCTCCATGGTGAACAGGGCATCGAGATTCATCGGCCGTTACCGCCCGAGGCGGAACTGGTGATGACGAGTCGCATTTCTGAGGTCTGGGACAAAGGCAAAGCCGCGGTGATTGGCATCGAAGCAGATTTCAGCGACGACGAGGGTCCGGTTTTCAGTACCCGCTCAACGCTTTTTTACCTCGGTGCCGGTGGCTTCGGCGGCGAGAGCGGACCATCTACCCGAACGCTCAACCTGCCTCCCGAACGGGAACCCGATCTCACCGTGAGTTTTGTCACCCAGGAAGAACAAGGCGCGTTGTACCGGCTGAGCGGCGACCGGGTTGCGTTGCACATCGACCCGGCGTTTGCGCGCAAAGCGGGTTACGAAAAACCGTTCATGCATGGACTGTGTACGTTTGGATTCGTTGGTCGGGCGGCGTTGCAAGGTCTATGCGATGGCGACCCGGAGCGTTTTTTATCGATCAGCGGGCGCTTCTCGGAACGGGTGGAGTTTGGCGACGAAATCCAAACCCGGATATGGCATACCGCGCCGGGTGAAGCCGTTCTTCAGGCAGTCACTCAAGACGGCAAAGTGGTTCTCTCTCAGGCTAAAACCACCTTCAAAACTTGATGGCTGGATTTCTCGATACCTTCGCCGGCCACAAACAAAGCGATTCGCTCTGGTCTTTTGAACTCGAACATCGCTTCAACGGAGCATTCGGCGGGACCAACGGCGGGGTCCTGTCTGCGATATCGGTTTACGTCGCACGCCTTGAAACCGAACGACGCCCTGCCAGTATCGATTCCCGGTACATCCGAGGCTTTCGACCCGGAACGGCTCGCGTGGAAGTAACCGGGATCAAAACAGGGCGAACGCTCAGCGTCTTGAGCATCGACATATTTGCCGCCGATCGCCTCTGCACCCATTCCGTGGTTACGCTGGTCGAGCAAAACGCGCTGGCTGAAGAAGTCCAACACGCCAATCAGGCGGTGCCCAACGTAAACCTCGCAGCCTGGGAGGATGGAAAACTCTGGCGACAACCCGGCGGGCAAATCATTCCACTAATCGATACTTTCGAACCTCGCAGCCTCGGCGGAAACAACGATGAAACCGCAACCGCGACCCGGGTGCTATGGCAGGAACCTGGCACCTCCGCTGAAGCCGCCTGCATCGCGGCGGACATCTCGGTTGGCCCGCCGGTCGCGCGCGCCGTACGAGGGAGCGCCTCGACACCCAACCCGGATCTTTCGCTGCGATTCTGCGGCACGAGTGATCCCGGTGGACATCTCATCGCTTCATGCGAGTTGCGCTCGATCGTGAATGGTCTGGCGTCTACCAGTATTTCGGTGTGGAACCGTACGGAGTTGCTGGCGGTTGGCGTGTCTTCGACGACCTGCCTACCGCTTTAGAGGGCGTCTTTAGAGGATTTCTTTAGAAGGCATCTAATAAAGGATGAGGTTTACGCGAAATAGCCGCCCATGTCTGACGTCGCGCCCGTCTCGCACAGTACGCTAAACTAGCGTCATTAACCCTAAGGGTCGGCGTATCCGTTTTGCACTAGTTGCAAAATTTCCTCGCGAGGCATCTGGCTAAGTTTCTTACCCTGGTCTATCGCGCGTACGTTGATCATGTCCGCTGACCAGTCGTTTTCGTCGATCACCAGGTAACTCGTGCCATGTTTCGAAAAGATTTGGCCTTTCAGCTGAGAAGTCGTCATCCATCCCACCTACATCGAAATTCCGAATCATTATCCACCTAATCCGGAACTTAAGAATTGCTGGATTTGTAAGTCCTTAGCAGACTATCGATTACCTTGCGCGGCGCAAGATAGTCGAATTGGCACCGAAGGGGTAGTCAAAATTGCAACCAAATCCGTATCGGAACAAAAAACCCGCCTGAAGGCGGGTTTTCCGCGTCGATCGGGTCGTATCCATCAGGACACGGGATAAGAAATTGTTGAGAATCCGGGTAGTTTTCGACCCCGGAAAACTAGCCTGTGTTATTCATGAACAACTAAGACTTTAGGAAACTCCGTGTCCATTTGCCAGTCCAAGGTAGGTATGCGCGATTCTTTTCTGCTGGTTCTGGCGTTTGCCCTCGCCAACGGCGCCGACGGCGCTGTGAGCAGGAACGGGTTCGATGTGTCGAACGCGTCGATTCCGATTGCGGAAATTCGCCGCGGCGGTCCGCCAAAAGATGGCATTCCCGCGATCGTGAGACCCCTCTACCTCAGTGCGAAAGAAGTTGATTATCTGGCAGAAGACGATGCCGTACTGGGAATCCAGATCGAAGGCCTGGCCAAGGCATTTCCAGTAAAAATACTCACCCGGCACGAAGTGGTGAACGATTGGACGCAGCAGCAGCGTTTTGTCATGACCTACTGTCCGCTGTGCGGGTCGGGGATGGCATTCGCGATCAAAGACAACCAGGCATTTGGCGTTTCCGGCCTGCTCTACAACAGCGACGTGTTGTTGTATGACTTTGCAACTCAGTCGCTGTGGTCGCAGATTCTCGGCGAAGCAATCGCCGGGCCGCTGGTGGGGCAGAAACTCGTTCAACTTCCGGTTCTGCACACGATCTGGTCACAGTGGCGCGAGAACAACCCGGATACGCTCGTGCTCTCCACCGACACAGGCTACAGCGGCTACTCGTATGACAAGGATCCGTACGCTGGTTACGAACGACGAAAGAGACTCGCATTCCCAGTCAACCACAAAGACAAGCGGTTCCACCCGAAGGCTTGGGTATTGGGCGTCACTCTTGGTGGCCACCACAAAGCCTATCCGTTTGCAGAGCTCGAACTTTCGGGCAGTGTGAACGACGAGATCGGTGGCGAACCGATTCGAGTGCGTTACGAGAATGGCGCTGCCTGGGTCGAACATGAGGGTGAAATCCTGGCGACGACGCGTCTGTACTGGTTCTCGTGGTATGCCTTCCATCCAGATACCGAGGTCTTTTCAGCAGCAGTTCCCTGAACTCACCAAGGACTCCGCTGGCTCGAAAAAAGCAGTAGCCTGTTTAAGGAGGGCTGATGGCGGACCTGTTTATTTCGTCGGCATCTACGACGTTGTTCGGGCGCCATTGACCGGATAAACATGGCGGCGAACACAAGATTAGCCGATTTTTCCCTGTTCAACTCAGCACCACCTGCAGTCTCTGCACCGCGAGTCCGGCTTCAATCATCTCCTGAGGAGACTCGAAGGCAATTTCGAAGACGATCGATTGGAATTTCGGGGATGTCGAATAACCCCGCAAACGTGTCGGCGAAAATCCACCATACGCCAACAGCGTTCCTGAGCAAAAAAAGTCCTTGACTTAAACCTGGCTTTAAGTCGCATGATGATTGGATGATTCACCCGACGGACAACCCAGCATGACTGTGCAAGTCGATCTACCGGAAGTTGCTTGTTCGCTCAGCGACGAGGAAAAGCGAACGCGCAGGGCTTTAGCCCGCAGAACCCTCGTTCCCCATATCATCGAAACCCAGGAAATCGAACATGGCCTGAAGCTGGTATTTTTTCAATCCGAAGAAGTTCGATCAAACGTCGAAGCGTTGGTACGGATGGAGCGTGAGTGTTGCACTTTCCTTACCTTTACAATCACCCCCCCCGGCGAAGCGCTCACGCTGATGATCGAAGGTCCACCCGAGGCCGGTGCAATCATCGAGTCGTTCATAGAGCAAATCCAGGGTCATTAGAGGGTGGTACCACCAGCGAACACAGGTTTGCGACGAGCGGGAATCGGCGGAATTGTGTTTGGTTTGATGTCCCTCGCCTTGTGCGAACTGCCGTTGGTACTGGCTTCGATTGGACTTGGAAGCCTCGGTAGGGCCTGGATGATATTCAAACCACACCCTCTTTTCGAGGTCGCCGGGCTCATTGGGGCGATCACGGGGACGGTTCTCATCGTTGTTCTGACAACGCTTCGCAAACGGAAAAAGATCTGAAGGAACAGTCATGAAAATCGGAGACGTTGCCCGCCAGTTGGACATGCCCGCATCAACCATTCGCTACTACGAAAGAGTGGGGCTGATCGAACGTCAGCGGCGGGTTTCCGGCCGTCGACAGTTCAATGATCGTGCGCTGTTCGCGCTTCGTTTCGTCCAGCTTGCCCAGGCTGCAGGCTTCACGATCGCCGAGATCAAATCCCTGCTCGAAAGTTATGCGCAAGACCCCACGGACACCGGCATATGGAAACCGTTTGCCGAAACGAAGCAGGCGGAAGTCCGCCGGCAGATCGATACTCTGCAACGGATGGATCGAGTATTGACCGAACTCATCGGATGCAGGTGCAGTTCCATCGAGGCCTGCGTGCAACTGGCGACACCGGCCGATTGCGCGGTGCATCAGAGCCGGTGACGGCGATGATCGAAATCTTTGGCATGGTTGCCATCTCGATCATGGTGGCAAGCTATGCGTTCGAGAAACTCAGCCCAATCTTCATTGCGACTTTTTCACTCGGCTGCGCTCTGGCTGCCGTTTATGCCTATCTGCTCGAGTCCTATCCCTTTTTCTTCGCGGAAATTATCTGGTCGGGCGTAGCTTTCGGTCGATTCCGATCAACGATCAAACACCAGCCATCCGAGGACTAGCCTTAGAAAATTCCGTCACGAGAACGTACCGCGGCGAGGACAGTTTTTCGCTCTTTTGAGGCGCTGAGTGGCGCTACGCAACGAAAAAGAGCGGATAAATGGACCGCCGTGGTGCTTTCGTCGCAGGAATCTTTGCTACCGCGCAGACTCCTAGCCT
>JACZXA010000196.1 GCA_022571865.1 Pseudomonadota bacterium | reverse complement strand
GAGCACGACATAGCGCCGGGGATTGCTTTTGGTTCCGCACGAGAAAATCCGCAAGTCCGGCGCAAGGTCAGGACACGCAGTTCCCATCTCCGGCTGCGCGGCGTACAGTTCGCACTTCTCGCGAATCGCCCGCAGGAGTTCGCGGGCACCCTGTGGACTTTCGCGTTCGACGCCGACGTAATGGGCGATGTCTCGCAAGTCCTGCTCAGCATCTTGGTCCCAGATCACGCGGGGCATTAGTCCGTGATCCCCTCATCGGCCAGCCGCTGGGTGACCTGCTGCTCCAACTCGTCGAAATCGAGCGGCTGCCCTTCACCACGACGGGTTGACACTCATTGTCTGTAACGACACCCAAAGTGCACAACGTTGGCTGACAGCGCTCGAGTTCTACGGCGGCGACGTCGACATCATGCACTTTCCCGACTGGGAAACCCTGGCGTACGACGCTTTTTCTCCCCATGAAGATATCGTATCCGAACGCCTGAGTACGCTCAGACGGCTACCGGACACTCATCATGCAATGCTCGTGGTACCAGTCAAGACCCTCCTGCAGCGAGTGGTTCCGCGAACCTATATCGACGGCCACAGCATGTCGCTGAAGGTCGGTCAGCGCTTCGACATCGCAAGTGAACGGCAACGGCTGAGCGCGGCTGGTTATCTCGCGGTAGAAACCGTTTCCAGCCACGGACAGTTCGCGGTACGTGGCGCACTCATGGATATCTTTCCGATGGGTCTGAACGATCCAGTTCGCATCGATTTGTTTGACGATGAAATCGAAAGCTTGCGAACGTTCGATCCCGATAGCCAGCGAACGATCGAGAGAATAACCGACATCGAGCTATTACCTGCAAAAGAGTTCCCTTTCGATGAGACAGACATCGCACATTTTCGTGAGAGCTGGCACAACACTTTTGCTGTGGATGTGCGCCGTTGCAGTATCTATCAGGATGTCAGCGAAGGCATCCCACCGAGCGGTATCGAATATTATCTACCGTTTTTTTTCACCGCGCTGGATTCCCTGTTCGATTACCTTCCAGCAAACACGCTCATCGTGCAGGAAGCCGAGGTACTCATAGCTGCAGCGCAATACGTCAAAGAGGTGCACGATCGCTACGAGAGTCTCGCTCACGATATCGAACGCCCGATCCTTACCCCCGCCGCACTTTTTCTCGATGAGGATGAACTTCGCACCCAGCTGAATCGACATGGCAACATACTCATCAATCGCCAGGACAAACATCAGCAAAAATTCACCAGCCGAGCACTACCCAATTTGCAAGCTAATGTGCGATTGAAAGATCCGGCTCAGGGTCTGCGCGCTTTCCTCGACACACAGTTACCGCGAAAAACGCTGTTTGTCGCTGAGACCGCGGGCAGGAGGGAAATTTTTCTCGAGTTTCTCGGTCGTGCCGGTATTCATCCCCAAGAAATTGACGGCTTCACGAATTTCACAGCATCATCTATCGAGTCCGGGAGGCAAGAGCGCTCGAGCCAGTTTTTCGGCATCACCCTCTCACCCATCGAAGACGGCGCGTGGTTCGAGGGGCTCGCCGTCATCACCGAAAGCCAGGTGTTCGGCCACCGCGTTCAGGAACGACAGTTGCAATCCGCCCGCGCCGTCGATCCCGAACAGATCATCAAAAATCTCACTGAACTGCACATCGGCGAGCCCGTCGTCCACTTCGAGCATGGTATCGGTCGCTACCTCGGGTTACAGACTCTGGATATCGATGGTCATGCAAACGAATTTTTGACCCTGCTGTATGCCGACGAGGCAAAGCTCTACGTGC
This sequence comes from Pseudomonadota bacterium, assembly GCA_022571865.1. Lineage (GTDB taxonomy): Bacteria > Pseudomonadota > Gammaproteobacteria > Pseudomonadales > Azotimanducaceae > SMWK01. The sequence goes on along the minus strand of JACZXA010000196.1, from coordinate 6,835 downwards.
CTGTTACCTCGCTGCAGGTCATCAGCCGCTATTCGGGTGCAGCGGAGGCGGTCGCGCCGCTGCATCGTCTCGGCTCGGATCAGTGGGAGAAAGCCAAACGCAAGGCTGCCGAGAAGGTATTCGATGTTGCCGCCGAGTTGCTCGACATCTACGCCCGTCGTGAGACCAGTCGGAGTTTCAGTTTTGCGGCGCCCGATGAGGATTACCTTCGTTTCACCGATCAATTCCCTTTCGAGGTGACGCATGATCAGCAACAGGCAATCGACGATGTGATCGAGGACCTGTGTTCCGAACGCGCCACCGATCGACTGATCTGCGGGGACGTGGGTTTCGGAAAAACCGAAGTAGCCATGCGAGCGGCTTTTCTCGCCATCCAGAGCGACCGCCAGGTCGCGCTGTTGGTGCCCACCACCCTGCTTGCTCAGCAACACTATGAAACCTTCCGGGATCGTTTCGCCGACTGGCCCGTACATATCGAGGTCATCTCCCGAATGCGAACGGATGCCGAAATCCGCAAGGTCGTTGATAGCTTGGCTACCGGTAAAACCGACATCGTCATAGGCACTCACAAACTCTTGAACCCAGCCATCAAGTTCAAGGAACTGGGTCTGGTGGTCATAGACGAAGAACATCGTTTCGGTGTTCGCCAGAAAGAACGGCTACGCTCGCTACGTGCGGAAGTCGACATACTGACCCTTACGGCAACCCCCATACCGCGTACGTTGAACATGGCCATGGGCGGTATTCGCGATCTCTCCATTATCGCGACACCTCCCGCCAGGCGTCTGTCCATCAAAACTTTCGTGCAAGAGAAACGCAATCATGTGATATACGAAGCGATTACCCGGGAGTTGATGCGTGGTGGCCAGGTATTTTATCTGCACAATGAGGTGCGCAACATCGACCAGGTCGCCGACCAGATCGCGGATAGAATTCCAGAAGCTCGCGTAGGGGTAGGTCATGGACAAATGCCGAAGCGAAAACTCGAATCGATAATGAGTGATTTTTACCATCGCCAACTCAACGTGCTCGTCTGCACGACCATTATCGAAAGCGGTATAGACATTCCCAACGCCAACACCATCGTCATAGAACGCGCCGACAAGTTCGGGCTCGCGCAACTGCACCAACTTCGAGGTCGTGTCGGCCGGTCCCATCGCCAGGCATACGCGTACCTGTTGACACCACACCCGAAAGCCATGACAGCCGACGCGGTCAAACGACTCGAGGCAGTTGAAGCGGCTGGAGAGTTGGGTGTGGGTTTTACTCTCGCCACCCATGATCTGGAGATTCGTGGCGCGGGAGAACTTTTGGGAGAAGACCAGTCCGGGCAAATCGAATCGGTCGGTTTCTCGTTTTACATGAGCCTGCTGGATCGAGCGGTCAAGGCTATCCGGGACGGCAAAGCGCCCAACATGAACTCACCGCTGGAGCCGGTGAGCCAGGAGGTCAACCTTCACACGACCACCCTCATTCCGACCGACTACCTCCCCGACGTTCACAGTCGCCTCATCATGTACAAGCGTATTGCGAATGCTCGCGACAACGAGAGCCTCGAGGAACTGCAAATCGAGATGATCGATCGGTTCGGTTTGTTACCCGAACCACTCAAGCATCTATTCCGGGTAACCGCATTGAAGCTGCTAACCGAACCGCTCGGCATCGTCCGCCTTGATCTCGGGGAACAGGGCGGACGTATCGAATTCGGCGCCACAACGGAAGTGGACCCGGCAGCGATTGTGAAGCTGGTACAGAATCAACCCGCAACTTACCAGCTCAAGGACGTCACCTTAACCATCAGTCACCGGCTCGAAAACTTCGAACGCCGTATGGATTTTGCCAACGAGCTGCTCCAAGCTCTCGACACCAAACGCGATGCCAATTCGTCCGGGCGAGAGGCGGCTACCGCGTGATTCGGAACCTGATAGCCATAATCACCATACCGCTGGCGACATCGTCGTTCGCAGCAGCGAAAGACGATGTGGAAGATTGGCTCTCGAAAAACTGGTACGCGACCGAAGTCATCGTGTTTCAACGTGGCTCGGTGATGGAAAACAGTTCCGTCGAAAAGCTTGTGCACCGCAACGTTCGTCGTTTTCCGTTCGAGGTGCGTGCGCTGATCCCTCCTCCGGACGCAATCGGATCGTTTTATTCGCTAGACCCGTTGACCGAGGCGATGCTTGATTTTCCTACTGTCGATATCAACCTGGAAACGTTCAGCTTTCTGGCTTTCACCAAAGCCCCGAAAGAGGGTAAAGGCCCGGGTGACGGGCGGGAAAACACAGTACCGAAACCGCTAACACCAACGCCTATCGTTGACAGACCGCCAACGGTCATCGAACCGGCGCCTGGTGGGCCGCCGCCCGTTATCGAGCCGATCCTCGAACCCGATCCGCTGTTGGACTTTCTTGCCATGCTAAGCAGTTTTGAACGGTCACTGGATGCCCGCAGTTACCGCTGGTTACCTGCATCGGAACTGTTGCTGCAAACCCAGGCCAGCAAAATCGAGAGGCACGATGATTTGCACATATTGATGCATGGCCGTTGGATTCAACCTGTGCCGGAACGAGCCCGACCCGAACCCTTGCTCGTGCAACAAGGCGCGCGTGTTGGCAACGCCAGACAATTGGAAGGAACGATGGCTGTTACTTTAGGCCGCTACCTCCACTTTCAGACAACACTCTGGTATACGGAACCCGCGCTTGGTCGGTTGCCCGTGGATATACCTTTGGGTGAAGCGTTTCTTAGCGGCTCGTCTTCCGCACGTGTCGATCAAGCAACAACCCTGCCCGATCCCGCAACAGGATACATGTTGATGTCTCAGAGTCGTCGTTTACGCAGTACCGAGGTGCACTACCTCGATCACCCCAAGATCGGCGTTATCGTGCGAATCGATCCGGTCACCATTCCCCGGGAGTTGGTTTCAGCGTTCGAGGCCCTCGAAGAAACAGACGAGTAATCGCCCGATACGCTCCATACCCGACTGACTGACGATTGCAAGTGCATCCAGATCAATAGTGTCACCGTCTCGACCGGCGGCCGGGTTGACAACTAGGCACACGGAGGCATACGGGATGCCGAGTTCTCGAGCGAGGCTTGCCTCAGGCATACCCGTCATTCCAACGATCGTACACCCGTCGCCGCCCATGCGGTTGACCTCCGCGGGCGTCTCGAATCGCGGACCCTGGGTGCAGCCATAAACGCCACCAACAACCACTTCAATCTGGGCAAGCTGTGCTGCCGCAACTAGTTCGTCGCGCAACTCCTCATCATACGGCTCCGAAAAATCTACGTGATACAACTTGTTGGAATCAGAAAACGATTGCTCTCGTCCCCAACTGTAATCGATGATCTGATCGGGGAAAAGCACAACACCCGTCTTCGCTTCCGGTGCAATTCCTCCAACGGTGTTCACGGCAATAATTCGCTCCGTGCCCAGATCCTGTAACAACACCAGATTCGCACGGTAGTTGATGGCGTGCGGTGCAATTCGATGGGGTATGCCGTGCCGGGCCAAAAGCAGGACCTTGTTGGATCCCGCTCCTCCGGCAACGGGGGTGGCGGATGCTTGCCCGTAGCGGGTTTCCATCGACACATCGAGGGGTTCAAAGTCGAAAGGCAAAGTCAACGCGCCAGACCCGATTATTATCGCGTGTGCAGACATGAGCTAATCCATGTCTTCGGGCAGGGCGTAGATCGAGGTAAGGTTCCGCCAGTAGCCACGATAGTCCATTCCACACCCAAACAGATAACGATCAGGTAAGCGCAACGCAACGTGGTCGACTTCGATTCGATTTTTCATCATCACGTCTTTGGCTACCAACACCGTTGTCCGTACCTGATTGGCCCCCTCCCCAGCGACCCAGACCACCAACGCCGCCAGCGTTTCGCCCTTATCCAGAACGTCATCGACTATCAACACCGTACGTTCGGCAAAATCGATAATGGGGCGCGCGTACCAATTGAGCGCTCCGCCCCGAGTGGTGTTGTCGTAGCGGCCCACGTGCAGGTAACCGAGTTCGAGTGGAAAACTAAATCGTTTCAGCAGTTCTGCGGTGTATGGCAGACCGCCATTCATCACACACAACACGATCGGATTTGCCTCACTGAGATCAACCGCGATACGTAACGCCGTTTGATCGATCGCAAACTGCACGCCGGACGCACCGACGAGTTCTTCGGCTCGAGAGCGAGCCGCCAGCGCAGTGTCCACGACCCGGCTCAAGGCTTTTGCTGCGAATCCGCTGAGGGTTCGTTACCTGAAGCCGCTGAGGGCTCGTTACCTGAAGCCGCTGAGGGCTCGTTACCAGAAACCGCTGAGGGCTCTCTATTCAAAGTAGCTGACGGCTCCGGCGAAACCAGCAACGTCTGAGTCGGAAACGCGATCTCGGCTCCGTGACCGGCAATGATTGCCGCTATCTTGAATAGAACATCCTGTTTGATCTGGTGGAACTCCGTCCACACCGTGGTCTTGGTGAAGGTGTATATGAAGAAATCGAGGGACGACGCGCCGAACTCGACAAAATTCACCATGAGCGTACGAGAGGTATCGATGGCTGGATGGGTCTTCAACATGGTCTCGACATCGTTGATAATTTCCGGCAACAAGTCGATATCGTCGTAACGCACGCCGATGGTTTCGTTGATCCGCCGGTTAAGCATGCGTGAGGGATTTTCCACTGCCAGACTCGTGAATACCGAATTTGGCACGTACAGCGGTCGTTGATCGAAGGTACGGATGCGCGTGAGGCGCCAGCCGATCTCCTCGACGGTACCTTCGATGTTGCGATCCGGAGAACGAATCCAATCCCCTACTTTGAATGGCTTGTCGAGAAAGATCATCAGCGCACCGAAGAAGTTGGCCAGCAGATCTTGCGCTGCGAGACCAATAGCAAAACCGCCGATGCCTCCAAATGCCAGCAGACTGGTAATGCTGAAACCCAACATCTGCATCACCGTCAGTATGCCGGTGACGATTACCGCAATGCGTATCAGCTTGCCAACGGCAGACGCGGTGGTCTCGTCGACCGGGTTCTCGCGGTACCCTGCATCAGAAACATTTTTCTCTATGAACCGAACGAACCGCAAGGCGAACCAGACCAGCAGCCAGATGACGCCAACCTCGCGTGCGGGCTCGACATACTGGAATATGTCCGCCTGAGCGTTACCACCGGCAATTTCTGCGGCCCAGCTGATTCCGACTATCCAAATGCCTAACCCTAAGGGCTTGCGCGCAGCATCCAGCAAACCGTCATCGTACAGATTACGAGTCGACTCCAACTTGATGGCAAGGCGGTCGAAAAACTTTTTCGCAACGAAGCGGACACTCGCCGTAGCGAGAACGATGAGAAACACCTCACCGACCCAAGTGCGATCCACCAGATAATCCAGAATGGTCTCAATCATAACAAGTGTCCTGTCCCATCCCTTACACGACGACGTGAAGCTCGATCAAAAATATCTGGTCAATTCCAGTTGAATGAAATCGTCACGCTGCAGGGAAGCGGTTTTGTTGTCAACGTCGATCAAAGACTGCATCAACGCGCCGGGCTCGGGCTCATCCGCACCGCCAAAAACCCGCCCCTCCAACGACAGGGTCCAGGTGTCACCCAAGCGACGACTCGCTTCCATGGTGAAAATGGTTTCTTCGGTTTTCACATCCCAAATTACGCCCAACAAAGCCTGGGTATCGGCAACGTCATTCATGCTCCAGCGTGCGCCGAGCGCCAGATCGTGTTCGAAGACCGTGTTGAAAGCCTGCTCGTCACGGTCATCAAACATGTACTCCACCACCAGCCCCAGATCCGCCCGGCCGTCCATGATGCCAACCAGTGTTTTTTCGAATCCCAGGTTGAACGCAACATACCGGGGCCCGTATCCGGACCGGGTGATCGCCTCGATTTTTACGGCCCAATCTCCGAGCACGGCAAGCGCTTCTAATCCGGTCTGATCGATCACCGGGTAACGCGGTCGCAACATCATCTCACCCGAGGGCAACACCCAGGGAACCAGCTGAGGTTCCCTGCTGGTGCCGGTAAAGTGATATACGCCAAACTCGAACGGACCGATATTGTGCGACCAGCGTATGGCCCCATCCACGCGTTTGTTCTTCGCACCGGATTCGTAGATGGGATGATCACCATCGACCCAGGGTATTGTGCGCAGCCGGCCATCCTGACCGGGAAAGGTCCGCTCGCGAAACCCCGGTAGTGCAAAGATATCCAGGATACCCCAATCACGAACCAGCGAAAGATGCACCATCGGTTGACCGAGTTTGTCTTCTCCATCGATATTCTCGACCAGATCTGTCTGATTGAGCACGTCAACCAGATGATGAAATTCGGTAACCCCCCAGAACACCTGTCTGACACCGACGTGAAGGTCCCAATCGGTCCCCAGTTTGCTCCAGAACAATTCACGAACATCGAAGTGGGTGCGCTGGGAGTCCTCGACGTCGTAACGGAAGTAGGGGGCGAAGGTCAACGCCTGACGCTCATCATCCCAGCTTCGATAGTAGTCGAGTCGTCCACTCAACGACGGTTGGAAACGAGACTGGCCGTTGAAACCATCAAGCCGGTAGGTTCGTGTCTGCAAACCCAGATCGAAATCCAGCTGAGAGTTATCCGTCGTATTCGCCTGCCTGGTGGCGCTCATCACGTCACCAGGCAACGCAAGCTCCCTCGGGCGCGACGGCGGTGGGGGGCGAACGTCCTGCTCAGCCTGTCGCCCGGCGAGCGCGTCTCGCCCCGCGAGTGGGTGGTCGTTCGAAGGTGGTTCAACAAGCTCGGTTTTCTCAGCCAAGGTTGTATAGGCAACATTCACCGAACCAGGCGGC
>JACZXA010000195.1 GCA_022571865.1 Pseudomonadota bacterium | reverse complement strand
ATAATGGATGGTGTTGACCAATCTGATTTCCTGATGGGAAAGTCGGAGAAATCCGCTCGAGAGTCCGTCATCATTTACATCGGCAACGAGCTTTTTGGTGTGAAATGGCGCAATTGGAAGCTGCTTCTCAAGGAAATCGATGAAGATAGTTATGCGATCAGAAATATGGCTTATCCAACAATCTACAATCTGCTCGTAGACCCAAAAGAAGAGGTACCCGAACTCAACTATCTCAACGACACCTGGGTAGATTTTCCCTTGTACCAGATTTTAGAAGATCACCAAGCATCGATTGAAAACGACCCTGGCGCGCCAGATCCCTAGACAATGGTCGACGACACCTTAGCCCTGCCCGGGAAACACGTCATCAACCTGTTCGGCGGCCATGCCCCGTGAAGACTCGATGGCAGGAGTCGGGACGCGAGGAGCGCCCCGCGTTCGTCGAGACGATGTTCGACACCATCGACGGGCCGGCGCCTGGTTTTAGCGACGGCATCATCGAGAGCCAGGTGCTCCTGCCTCATGACATCGAGCGCATCATCAACACGCCGGAGGGGCACATCTTTCACGGTGAGCTGGCGCTCGAGCAGTTGTTTTTCCAGCGCCCGGCGCCACATTATGCGGATTACCGCTCCCCGATTGATGGTCTCTATCAATGCGGTGCCTCGACGCACCCGGGCAGCGGTGTGTCGGGAATCCCCGGACATAACTCGGCGCGGGAGATCCTGAAGGACTGGAAACGGCTGCAGAGGCACTGAAAGCCATGTTCGCCAACCACCGCGCTCCCTTAATCTGGATGTAAGTGCCTGTTGCTCGGTGTCGTGTAGTGACATCTACGGATACTCAGTCGCCGGTAAGCAAGAGATAATTAGTGGTTCGATTACGCGTGGACAGTGCGAAACTATGGACACCGGTGGCGAAACACAAGAACAGGCTTCGGCATGTGCAAGGGAGAGATTGTTCACCAAGGCCGAGCCGCTGCCGCCGCCGGCAGCGACTTACACGATATCCGCGCGCAACAAAACTCCGGATTCGCCCGTATTTGCCTTCCTTAGAAACCACTACGGCAATGTACCATTACGCGAAATCGACAGTCTCTTCGGATTCGTCGAACGGAGCACACTGTATGGTGGGCGGTTATTCAACCAGCGTGAGCTGTCCGACCGCGATGTTTTTCAACTGAACAATGCAGGCATCGGCATCCGGCTGCCGATGTCGAACCACTATGTCGACCATGATGAGTATGAACAGAACTTGCCGCTGCTAAAAAAATATCATCGCCCGGGTAATTCCGTCATCGTAACAAACGACGATCTTGCAAGATGGATTCGACAGGACTTTCCCGCCTATCACGTCGATGCAAGTGTTATCAAGAACATCAAGACGCATCGAAAAATCGATGAGGCGCTGAAATTGTACGATTCAGTCGTATTGCCGATGCGTCTGAACGAGGATCTCGAATTTCTTGAGAAAATAGAAGCAAAAGACCGAATCACGCTTTTCGCCAATGCCGGCTGTGCGCTGACTTGCCCTTCGAAGCTCTGTTACCTGTCGCTTTCGAAGCTCAACAAAGGTAATGGTGGTGAGTTTCAGTGTTCGCAAATGTTCAAGGATCGTGAGTCGCTGGGCATGGTGGACTTTCCACTGCAACCATTTATCGATCTCGGGTTTCACCGGTTCAAGCTGCTGCGGGCCCATCCCAGCGGAATGACCGGTTTTTAGGACGGCAGGCAAGAATCAACGCCAGGGGAAGCAACGCGGCAAGCAATTTGATGTGGCCCGTGAGCGGATCAGGCAGATCGAAGCCAAGGCTTTACGTAAGTTGCGCCACCCAACCCGTTCGGAGCAACTCAGAAGTTTCGCGACCTGGAATAAACCCCGTCACAGCCGACGGGAAACTCAATTCCAGCCAAAATCCTCATTAACCAAGCGGTAAAGAAGTGCTACCGCACTTGGCTCCGCCCACCAGCATGAACGCCGGTCGCGTCCTGCCATCGACAAACCTGAAGCCTGGATCATCCAGGGCAAGAGGTTAGTGTTGATTTGCATTCATATGAAGAGTGGGCTGTGTCCCAACAGACGTATTGCACAAATTATATCGATCTGCAATGAAATGAGATGATACATTTAGTGTCTGATTGCGGCGTTAAGAATTGACATCAGAGATGTGGCAGGCATGAGTAGAAATCCGCGATACGATATTCTCTTTGAACCGGTCACGATTGGTCCCGTCACCGCACCGAATCGCTTCTACCAGACGCCTCATGCAATCGGGACCGGCCACCAGATGCCTCACACGCGCGCAGCGATGCGCGAAGTCCGCGCCGAAGGCGGCTGGGGCGTCGTCAATACCGGCTACTGCTCGATTCACCCAAGCTCCGATGACGCACCACTGCCCTATAGTCGCTTGTGGGACGATGAAGACATCAAGGTACACGCGTTGATGGTCGACGCAGTGCACCGTCATGGAGCGCTCGCCGGTGTCGAGTTGTGGCACGGCGGCGGCGGATCCGCCAATCGCCTGACCCGTGTGACGCCAATGTCGGCCTCCGGAATTTCTTCTAACTCGACCTACCCCGGTTGGATCAGCCTGACAAGTTCTCGCCCCATGAGTCGACAGGACATTCGCGAATTTCGAGGCTGGTATGTGGACGCGGCAAAGCGAGCAAGATCGGCGGGATTCGATGTTGTCTACATCTACGCCGGTATGGGTTATGGCCCGTACCAGTTCCTGCTGCCGTGGATGAACAAGCGCACCGACGAATATGGTGGCTGCCTCGACAATCGCGTACGCCTCATGCGTGAGATTCTCGAGGATGTGAAGGAGGCCGTTGGTCAGAGTTGCGCGATAGCCGTGAGATTCAGCACCAATGAATTACTCGATGTCCCCGGCGAGACGCTCGAGTCCGAGGCGCACGAGATCGTATCGATGTTGGCAGACCTCCCGGACCTGTGGGACGTGAAGTCTGCGGACTGGTCCGTGGAAACCGCCTCGGCGCGATTCAGTGAAGAAGGCGCGCAGGAACCCTGGAACAGTTTCGTCAAGCCGTTAACCTCCAAACCCGTCGTAGGTGTCGGTCGCTTTACCTCGCCGGACTACATGGTCAGTCAGATCAAGCGGGGCATATTGGATCTCATCGGTGCCGCGCGGCCGTCAATCGCAGATCCGTTTCTGCCAAAAAAAATCGACGAAGGGCGCGAAGACGAGATTCGCGAGTGTATTGGCTGCAATATCTGTGTCTCCTCTTACCACGATGGTGTGCCGCTTCGTTGTACTCAGAATCCGACTATGGGTGAAGAGTGGCGGCGGAACTGGCATCCCGAGCGCATTCCTCCTGGCGACCCCGAACAGAGCATTCTGATTGTTGGCGCGGGACCCGCCGGACTCGAATGCGCACGGGCTCTTGGACAGCGGGGTTTCACAGTTACCCTCGCCGAAGCAGGCAGGGAGCTCGGCGGTCGCGTCACCATCGAATCGAAATTACCGGGGCTCGCTACCTGGGCCCGCGTGCGCGATTACCGCACGAATCTGATTCAAACGATGGCGAATGTGGATGTCTATCGCGGCAGCGAGCTTTCGGCACAGGATGTATTGGATTCTGGATGCAATCACGCGGTAATCGCGACGGGCGCAAAGTGGTCGGCTGAGATTCTGGGTACAAACGGATATCCGATGGGTGGATTCGAAGGGGGTGGGGTTTTTACCCCGGATGAGATCCTTGCGGGTGCCGAGCCCGAAGGTCCGGTGGTGATTTATGACTTCGACCATTACTACATGGGGAGTTGCCTCGCCGAACTTCTGTGTAAACGGGGCTTAGCGGTCACGATAGTCACACCAGCGAACGCCGTGTCCGCCTGGACATTCATGAGTAATGAACTCGTCAGAATTCGTGAGCGGATGCTGGATCTCGATATTGCGACCGTATTCGAGCAATACGCAACCGGATTCAGCAAAGGGTCGCTAACGTTGGCCAGCATCTTTCGCAGTCACGACGTCGGTTCAATCGACTGTGGCTCGCTGGTCGTCGTCGGCATCAAGACCGCAAACGATCGCCTGTTTCGAGAGCTGAACTCAAACCCCGACCGAATCGCAAATGCCGGCATAAGCACCGTGCGAAGTATCGGCGACTGCCGAGCGCCCGGCACGATTGCCCACGCAGTTTACGCCGGACACGAGTGTGCCCGAACCATCGATACCGGCGACTCGCTGGGACGCTTCGCACTTGAGCGACCGTTGATTTCGTTCAAATCCTAGCTGATCATGAATCTTTCCAGCCTGGTTTTTTCATGAACGAGCTACTGTGGTCACCGATAGCAGCAAAACACCGGGCGGGCGTGCTTCTTCCCGAATAGGACCCACGGTGGATGATGGCAAAGTTGAACCGATGGTCTTAGCCTTGCCCGCAGATGTTTCGCAACAGCGGCGCTTCGGCTGAACTCGAAGCGAGACAATATCGCTCTGGAATCAAATCGAATGGGTAACAAGAATAATCTCGCGCCGGAAACCATAAGCGCTCAGGCCCTGCGGCAGATCGACTCGTTGACAGGCGGATTAACGCCCGCGATTCATCCGTCGTCGACTTTCGTTCGCGATGAAAATTATCAGTTGATCGACGCCCGGCACAGCTATGGGCGCGCTGAGAATCCGAGTTTTGAGGTCGCTGAAAAAGTCCTCACTGAACTCGAAGGGGGAACAGCTGCATTGTTGTTCGGCTCGGGCATGGCTGCGGCGATGGCCGTCGTGCAGTCCCTGCGTCCTGGCGATTCGATCGTGGCGCCAAAAATAATGTATTGGGGCCTGCGTAAGTGGCTGATCGAGTTCTGCGACCACTGGGGTTTGCGTCTCGATCTGTACGATACCGCCGATCCGGATGCACTCGCAAAAACCGTCGACAAAGGCAAGACGAAACTCGTTTGGATCGAAACACCCTGCAATCCAACCTGGGACATCATTGATATTGCGGCCGCGGCGGAAATTGCCCATGGAATTGGTGCGTGTCTTGCCGTGGATTCCACGATACCGACACCGGTCCTGACTCAGCCGATCAAACATGGTGCCGACATCGTCATGCACTCGGCGACCAAGTATCTGAACGGCCACTGCGATGTAGTTGCCGGTGTGCTGGTAACGGCCAGGGAGGACGAGCTCTGGCAACGTATCTGTGAGGTGCGTACCCAATCCGGTTCGATTATCGGTTCGTTCGATGCCTGGCTGCTGCAACGAGGCATGCGCACGTTGTTTCTCCGGGTTCGCAAAGCCTGCGAATCGGCGTTGGCAATCGCGGAGCATTTCGAGGGCCACGCGAACCTCTCAGCCGTCATGTATCCGGGCTTGCCCAGCCACCCCGGGCATGAGATCGCGAAAAAACAAATGGATGGTGGGTTCGGTGGCATGTTGTCGCTGCGAATAAAGGGCGGTGAGGACCGCGCGTTGACCGTTGTGAAACGGTGCCGGGTGTTCACTCGAGCGACGTCGCTGGGCGGCGTCGAGAGCCTGATCGAGCATCGCTACTCGATCGAGGGAAAGCGAAGTCCAATACCCAAGGACCTGGTGCGGTTATCTATCGGGGTCGAATCCGTTGATGATTTGATCGCGGATCTCGAGCAGGCGCTCGCCTGATGGAACAGTTCTCGCACAGAAGTTCAATTGGCAAAAACCTAACAACTCAGTAGTAGAAAAGATCTCTTTCAGGTATCCCAACGGGCAACATAAGGGGCGAAAAACAACCACCGCGAGTAATGTTTCAATACCAGACATGATATCCATCGTGGTGCATCGAACGCTGCAAAAGAAGGAACAATATGGCATCTGAGATCATTCTCCTGAGCTTCTCTATCTTCGTTGTGATATTTCTCGGTGTTGGCGCGTATGCGGCGAAACGAAGCGCGCCAACCGATGTGGATTATCTTCTTGGAAGTCGCTCGTTCGGTACCTGGTTTGTCGGGCTCAGCGCAGGCGCGACAGGCAACAGCGGCTTCATCATGCTCGGTGCGGTGGGCATGGGTTACACCATGGGACTGTCCGGTGTCATCATGGGGCTTGCCTGGTTTATCGGCGATCTGACGTTCTGGAGCTTCTTTCCTGAAAAGTTCAATCGTATCGGTCGTGATCGCGACTGCAACACGATACCGGAGCTTCTCAGTTCCGGACTTTCCGGTAGAGGCGGTCTGGCGATAAGACAAATTGCCGGTCTTCTCATCGTTGTCCTTATTGGTGCATATACGGCAGCGCAATTCTCCGCGGCTGCAAAAACGCTCAACGTCTTTTTTGACCTCGACATGAACATCGGAATCATTGTCTCCGCTCTGGCAATACTCGCGTACTGCACAACCGGGGGCTTAAGAGCTTCGCTTTGGACGGATGTCGTACAGGCCGTCATCATGCTTGCGATTACCACCGGCATGCTCACAGTGGCGTTTATTGCCGTGGGTGGTTTCAGTGCAGTAGTGGATGGGCTCAATGCGATTGACCCCGAGCTTGCGAACTTCACGGGCACATTCACACCCTGGACCCTTCTGGCCTTTGTTCTTGGCTATGCTTCCGCCGGGTTCGGATTTGGTATCAGCCAGCCTCAGGTGATCGTGCGATTGCTCGCCGGAAGGAGCCCAGAGGAGGCGCGCAAAGCGAAATGGATTTACGTTCTCTTCATTCAGTACACCTGGCACTGCATGGCGCTGTTCGGCATGGCCGCAAGGCTGTTGATACCCGGAATTGACGATCCTGAACAAGCGCTCCCCCTATATGCGTTCCAGAATTTCGATCCATGGCTTATCGGGGTAATTCTGGCAGGCATTTTTTCGGCCATTGCATCGACGGCGGATTCACAAGTCCTTGTGTCGTCGAGTTCGCTGGCGATTGACGTGGCACCGGGTTTCTACAAAAAGATGTCTGCCCGCTTCGGTGTTCGATATCAACAGGTGGTGACCCTCGTCGTTGGAACGTCGGCCGCACTGGCTGCAATATTCTTTTCATCAAGCGTTTTTGTCTTGATAATTTTTGCTGTGTCGATGCTCTCCTCGTCCCTTGGACCTGCAATGTTCAATGTCATCCTGAAGCGCCCCACCAGTACCCTGGCGATAAGCGCTTGCATGGTCTCCGGTCTCGTGGTTGCCATCAGCTGGAGGATGTTGGGTTATGGCGAAACGTTGAACGAAACGTTTCCGGGATTTCTTGCGGGCCTCATCGTCCATGACGTTATCGTGCGGTTGAGCAGCAGGAAGAATCTGGCGGGAGGCTCATTGACCGCAACCGAATCCAAACGGTTACCACCCAACCGAAGTGCTACCGACCAGACTCTGAATCCGGAAGACGCGCAGCCGTGACCACAACAAGGTACGACGCCATCATCATCGGTGCTGGCCATAATGGCCTGACGTGCGGTGCCTATCTCGCGAAGGCGGGCAGGAAGGTTCTCGTGCTCGAACGCCGGGGCGTCATCGGCGGCGCCGCCGTCACCGAGGAGTTCACACCGGGATTCAAGACCTCCACATTCTCCTATGTGATGAGCCTTCTGCACCCGAAGGTCATTCGAGACCTCGAACTACGCGAGCTCGGGCTTACCGTACTGCCCGCAACCGACATGTTTTGCCCGATCGGCACCGATGACTACATCGTCTTCTCGGGGGATGTGGCCAAAACCGCCGAGCAGTTCGGCCGTTTCTCAAAACACGACGGCGCAATTTATGCCGAGTTCGATACCTGGCTCAACGAGGCGGCGTACTACATGCGCAGACTTCTGTTGGAAACGCCCGTCGATCCATCGAAGCGTGATTTCAGGAGCCTGCGTAAGATGTTCGACCTGGTGTGGCGTTATCGAAAGATCGGGAACAGGCTCTACGACCTGGTGGATCTGATGGCCATGAGCGCCGACGATTTCCTGGCGCGCTGGTTCGAGAACAGCGTGACCCGCGCTGTGCTCGGGTACTACTGCTCCATCGGCACGTTCGCCGGACCGAAAACGCCGGGCTCGGCTTACGTCGTCCTGCATCACCTCATGGGCGAGCACGAAGGCGCGGGTGGCTGGGGCTTCATCCGGGGCGGCATGGGCACAATCAGCGAACTGATCGCCGAGGCCGGGCGGCGCCACGGTATGGCGATCCGCACGGACGCGGAGGTAGCCAGAGTTGAGGTCGTAAACGGCCGTGCCGTGAAAGTTGTCACCGCGTCTGGTGACGAATACTTTGCTCACGCGATCGTATCCAATGCGAGCTGCAAGGTGCTGTTCGATCAACTCGTCGAGCCCGAGCATCTGCCCGCCGATTTCCTGAAGCACATCCGCGACTACCGGACCTTCTCGACAGCATTCAAAATCAATATAGCCGCCGAGGCGCCACCCCGATTTAGTGCGTTCGATGCCGCAAAATGTGGTTTCGAAGCACCGAATTACGTGCATATCGGGCCGAACGTGGAGTACCTGCAGGCCGCCTATGAAGACGCCTGCCACGGCCGTTTCTCTGAGCGCCCGTTCATCACCGTCGTCATACCGACGATGGTCGACGACACGTTAGCCCCGCCCGGGAAACACGTTATCAACCTGTTTGGCGGCCATGCCCCGTACAAGCTGAAAGCCAAGAGCTGGGATGAGGAACGTCCCGCTTTCGTCAAGACCGTGTTCGACACGCTCGATGCGCTGGCGCCCGGTTTCAGCGACGGCATTATCCACAGTCAGGTGCTC
>JACZXA010000022.1 GCA_022571865.1 Pseudomonadota bacterium | reverse complement strand
TTGGCACCACCTGACTTGAGTGATTTTGCGACCAGCACCAAAAGATGCATGAAAAGGAAAGCGACAGACTTCATGTCAGGCATGCTAAGTCGGCATCCGACAACTACAAGGCTAGGATTCGATCTGCTATTTTGTAGTGACTACCAATTCGCCACCCACACGGGGACACGACGGTGATCAGCGATCATAGGCGACCACCGCTAAACGGAGCTGTCGTCCAATCGTCATCATCATAATGGTGGCAGTGATCATGATGTGGGGCGGCCAGCATCGCGACGTACATACGAGCGCGTAGGAACCAGAACTAACGTTCAGGGTTAGATACGCGGAGATAGTCAACCAGGGGTACGATGTCACCATTATCGGCCTTCTTTAGTGCTGCGATGTATGCTTTGCGCTCTGCACTGTCCACCACGAGGGTGTCCGTTGCCCAAGTGAGTGGCGGTTGGTTGGCCAGACGCTGAAGCACTGCATCGGCGGCTAACCGCGACCACCGGCCGTTGCCGTTGTTGAAAGGATGTACCAGTACCAGCTGGTGATGGTAGCGCGCAATGAGCGGTAGCAGATGGTCATGGTCATTAAGCGCTTCCCACTCGCGGTGAAAATCCATAGCCACCCGTGCAATGTCACGCCCGACATCTTCCGGCCTGGAACCCGGATGGGTGACCTCGCCAGTCTGCGAGCGCAGTTCACCAGCCCACGCCCACACCTCGTCGTACATCTTGGTGTGTAACGTGCGGTAAAATGTCGCGGTGAACGGATCGTCGATGCGACCATTGTCGATCCAGTCGGTGGCGTTGACGATGTTGAGCGCTTCCGCGTCGTTCAGCTCTTGACGCGTAGTGATGTCCTGCAGCAAGCCCGACAAGTCGTCAATCGGTGTTGCGTCTTTCGACTGATCTATGATGCCGTCACTCATCCCACAGGTCAGCCGCGCGATTCATCTCCAGTTCCCGAGCAAGGTCGGCCACGCTGTAGGAGAGCGAAACAGCGCTCATTGCGGATGCTTCTAGGGCCTGCGATTGGTTCACCCGTGCAAGCTTCTGCTCAGCACGCCGCCGCGCCTGGTTAGCCACCATGTCCGTGAGCGACTGCTTCGGTACGAGCAGATAACGCAGCTCGCAGCCTAACTCTTCCGCTGCCCGCATGAGTCTGGCGAGTGTTACGCTGCCATTCAGCTCATCGGTTTCCAGGGACGCTGCGTTCTGCTGGGTAATACCCATGCGCTTGGCCAACTGTGCTTGGGTCATACCTAAGGCGGTCCGAATGGCTCGCACCCAACCGCCGCGTGGGACAGTTGGTGCTTGTAGAGCAGCGAGTTTCTTGTCCAGTCGACGTGTCGCCTGCCTCGCGGTCCTGGGTGAAGGCTTCTTAGGTCTCATTTTCACACCCTATAGCATGTATTAATTGGGTAGATATACATGGTATAGCATGTATTATTAACCTGCAAACACATGCTATAGCATGTGTTACTGCTATGATAACTTCTGTGAGATCTTTCATTATCACCATCTTAAAGGAATTATCCCCCTACAAAGGCCTCTATGTGTTCCATTTTGGGGCTAGGAAGTAGGGGGTTCTTTTGGCGAAAGCCCGCGGGTGGTGGCCGTTGCCGCGCCTTTCGATATAACTTCTCCAATGAGTGGGTCCCGACTGGCTTGTTAGAACTTCGCGTTCTTTCAAAGGGTTAGCGAGGACCTAGGCGTCGATAGGGCTTCTTACTTCCCTGAAATCTCCAGCAGATAGCAGAATTCAGAGAAGACATCTCTGTTTGAAATTTGTCGGTCCCGATTTGGGGGTCAAGTAGCATCCAAGTCTCAAAAGGCGTGGACTGTAGTAATAGGGTTGTCCAAGAATTAAAAATTTGTCTGAGCATCGCGCCAGTTAGAATGCGGCGGGTGTTGGGGGCGAGGCAAATGAGTTCCGACGTCATGCAGGATGACTACTGGGGCTTATGCAACGCAGAAAAAAAGGCTCATTGCGGAAACGGTAGGAATCCCTGCAAATCTGAGCTTGGTTGTAGAGACTTGACGTCCCTCAGAGCGGGACCTGGCACCCATCCCGCCAGCCCCCGGGTTTTGGGATATCTTGACGGTGGTGATGAAGAATTTTGCGACTAGCAGTGTAAGGTTTGTTCCACTGGGACGACTCACAGGCATGACCACGATGCATCGGCGAAGAGGAACAAGCGGTGGGTATCAGAGATATCAGGCCGGAGTGTCTGAAGAGCTGCGAATTTCGTGACTTCAACGAAGCTCGACCCCGCCACCTGGCTCGACCGTTACGGCGATATCATGTTTCGCTACGCCGTCGCGCGGGTAAGGGACAAAGCAACCGCCGAGGATCTGGTGCAAGACACATTGCTCGCGGCCATCGAAGCCGCGGACACCTTCAAGGGCGGCTCCGCCGAACAGACGTGGTTGATTGGCATCCTGCGCCACAAAGTGTTGGATTACTTTCGAAAGTCGGCACGCGAGCAACCCATTGCGTTCGATGGGAACGAATCTGGGGCAACAAGGGATGAAGACTTCGACGATCAGGGAGGCTGGTCTGTATCGATCGCCGAGTGGCGAACGCCGGAAAAGTCAGTCGAACGCGACGAGTTCTGGCAAGCCTTGCGCGGCTGCGTGGATACATTGCCGGACAACCTGCGCACGGTATTTACGCTACGGGAACTTGATGGACTGGAGACCGAACAACTAATGGAAACCTTGGACATCTCGACTAAAAACAACCTCTGGGTGATGTTGTCACGGGCACGCAAAACAATGCAGAAGTGTCTGCAGGCTAAATGGTTCGGCGGGAGTTCGACAAGATGATGACCTGTAAAGAAGTTGCACAGCTCGCGTCCGAATCACTCGACCGAACTCTCACCTTGTACGAGCGTTTGACACTGCGATTGCATCTGTTCCGATGTGATATGTGTACACGTTATGTACGCCAGTTGAAGTTTCTGCAGCGTGCTTGTGCTGACGCAGGCGAAGAGAAGTTGACCGAAGCCGTGGAACTTAGCGATGAAGCTCGGGAACGTATCCGGATTCGATTGAACCAGGAGTAATACGCAGCCGTAATACTTCATTGAGACTCCAGACACCCTTCTACGACCTCCCACCGTTGTCACGCAGAAATAGCTTGTAAGGTTTTCGCCGCTTCGACGACTCATTGACAGATTCGACACAAAGCGGGCATCCGGCCGCCGTCGATGGAAATGAATCAGGACTTGATCAGGAGATCACAATGTCAGAAGCAATTTTGGATTCGGATCGCTCCCTCACTACGCACAGAGGTTTGAGCGAGTTCACGGCAACCCACGCCCACTGGGCACTGCGCATCGCACTTGCGAGCGTCTTCATCTATCACGGTGTCGGCAAGCTGGCTGGTGTTGAGCAGTTCGCTCAGATGATGAATCTGTCCTATATCGTGGCGCTGCTTGTTGCCCTTGCCGAGTTCGGCGGTGGCGCGTTGGTACTAGTCGGTGGAGTTACCCGAAGCTGGGTGACGCGCCTCGGTGCGAGCTTTTTCATACCGGTGTTGATTGGCGCCATCACGATGGTCCATTGGGGCCAGTGGAACTTCGTGGCGAACGAAGCTTACCCCATGGGTGGTAGTGAATTTCAGGTGACGTTACTCCTGATCTCGATCTACCTGCTGATCAAGGGTAATCGCACCTAAATCCTCGAGGCGACAGGTAACAATTGGCGGTTGAGCGACCGCCCTTCATTCAATTCACACTTAATGGAGGCAGCCATGGCTCACATCGAAATCTACACGAAAGACTGGTGTCCTTTTTGCCACCGGGCGAAAGCGTTGTTGCGCTCCGAGGACCTATCGTTCGAGGAGATTGACGTGACGATCGACACTGAACGCGAGCGCGAGATGGCCCTTCGCTCAGGTCGTCGGTCCGTGCCGCAGGTCTTCATCGGTACCAGGCACGTTGGTGGCTTCGATGATCTGTCAGCGTTGCACGACAACGGCGAGCTTTATCGAATCATCGAAACAGAACAACGCGAACTCGCTTAGTCAATCGGTTTTGGGGGTGGTACAACTGGCAACACGCCGGACTCTGACTCCGGAGATAGCGTGGCCAGGGTCTTATCGGGTGGCAGATAAAGTAATGGGCACGTCTAGCTTATGAGCCAACGGGTAGACCGACTTCTTCCACACATTGGGAAGGTAATCATCTTCAGGGCGAAGCGTCGGGGTCGGTTCCCCGGAAATTGAATGCTGCAACGAGTAGGAGAGAGGGTACCCGAGGTAGGAGTGGCTTCCAGAGCACGTGCTGAGGCTTCACTCAGCTTTCCGCCACAGCAAGTATTCGCTGGTGTTTGGGTCTCTGAGGCAGGCTCCCGATACCTTTCGGATGGTGACGAGTTCGTCTGCATCGCCGTCCATCATCCCGATTTCGCAGGCTGGGTGGGTAAGAGGGCGATCGCAGGGATTACCAGGGTCGGTGACCGCTGGTCGGCATTGCAAGCCATACGCATGGCGCAGACCGGTCGCCTATCAGAATGGGTACCGGTATCTCTTTCGATCGACTCAGACCTGGTGACGAAGTTTTTTTCGGCGGACATACCAGGCCAGCTGCTCGTCCACGGCCATGTCGAGTGTTACCGGCGTGTTTATCTGCAATTCTAGGCATAGGGGTCGCAGGTCTAACCTGTTCGAGTCACCGTTCATTCAACTGATGTAAAAACTTACTCTCAGGATGATCCACCAAGCGATGTTTCGCGCTGGCAGGCTGTTAAATCGGATCTACCAGTTGCTCGCCAGCCACCCCCCATTTCTTGCCGGAGTATTCGAACACCAGCGGGCGGGCAATCATCTTGGTATTCGCAACCGTACGATTATCGATACGGCGGTCAGTTGCGGCCGAACCAACGTCCGTGGAGATGATTGCGACCAGTATTGGCTGTTTGGCGCTGTCGGCGTATTTAGGTAGCGTTTCGCTGATTTGACCCGTGGCGAAGAATTCGGCCGCCGCCATGGTGCCGGGCCCGGTATTGCCGGCCACCACGAAGGCGGCGTGGTCGGGTCCAGTGCGCTGTCCAATGACAACACCGTATTCAACTCCCTCGTGGCTCGAAACATGAGGCTGTCCGTTGACCAGTAAGGCGGTTTCGTTACCGTTCATGCCTTCTACTTCGGCAGGCTCGCGTACGAATGCGCTGGGAGAGTCGTCGTTCGCGTGCGCAAAACAGACAGACGGCAGTGCGGTGCGGGCCCGATAGGCTTGGATATCGAACATTTCCGCCAGCAGATATTCCGAGCTGGCGTTGGCGATGGGGCTTGCGATGCTGACGATAACATTACCCGTTGCCTGGCGACGCAGGGCGCGCCATTCTTTTTGCTCTAACGGTCGACCAATGTTGCGCGTGGCCACGTCGAAAGACTCCGTGGTTGTGTCTTTGCCGAGGCGATCGCGCATGGCGTTCAGCGCGCTCACATCCCAGCGTGCGATCATCTCGGTATTTAACGACTCGACGAATCGAGCGCCGACAAAGAAGCTTACCCGATTTGCTTTGAGCACGTGAAAGAGGTCTTCTTGGCGGCGGAATACGGGTAACTCAGCCAGACCGAAACCACCGTTGCGGATGAAGTAGGTATCGAGTAGCTCCATCTCGTAGATGCTCAGAGGTATACTGGCAATGCCTTTGGATAAATCCTGCAGCTTCCTGCGATCCAAAGTGATCTTGATTTTGTTAGTTTGTTTCCTTTTTTTACCTTTTTCCGTTTCTTGCTTCAGGCTTGCTTCAGTCAATTGCACGCTGTTTGACCGGCGATTGTCCAATCTGAAACGATTGGCCGCGGCGATGTTGTTTGATAATGCCTGCCAAGAGCAGTCTTTACGATGTTCATTGATGAGTTCCGTGATGATGTTTTCCACTTTGGCTATTCCTCGGCTCCTTTTGGGTTTTTCAAGTTAGTTGTTATCTGTTGACAAAATATATCCAATATTTGGTCAGAATTATGACTACGTAAATCTGTCAGTATTTCTCCACTCTGCTGGCATAAAGCGTACTAGAAATAGTGAAAAGACTGCAAATAGTGGCTAGACGACGTAGAGACCCGATCCTATAGTTGACAGTTGAGTAGGGGATTATCTAAGTTCTGACAGAATTATGCCAGGACGATTTACAAGATCTGGGCGCGAACTTAACCGCCAGGTCAATTTAGGCATTGAGGAGTAGGAGGGGAGACGAGGCATGGCAGTCTGGTGGCAAGCCAGCGATGCAGGGGATCGGCTCGCTTCGATCATCCCGGATATTGGTCGCTGTATGACGTTCCCCCTGCTGATCACCAAACAACCGTCTCGCGTTCGGCCGGGTCGCGTTGGTCAAGAAGTGTTGACTCGATTGTTATTCCTTTGGCCAGGCAGCGCCTGTGCAGTTTACTCGAATGGTCTCTGGATCGGTGGATAGTCGGCGGGTCATTCCTAACGGCCCGTATCTTCTTGCATTAAGAATATCGAGAGGGTGGACGATGGAACAGTTAGCGCAAATTACAGGCTACTGCGTTGGTACGCACGCCAAACTCGAGGCTAGCAAACCGGTATTTTTGTCCACCTTGAGTGTTGCCGCGGTAACCTTTGAGGCCCCTATGCAAGATCTCATGTTGGACGAACCACTTCCCCTCAAAGTTCCACCGTCTGATTCGATGACGGCTTATGAGGTCTTGCACGATATGCGCCGGTTATTCGATGAGCACGAGCAAGCCATACGAGGGCTCATTGACCAATTTCTTTCCTCACATGATGGTCGCGATGAAAAATAGTCCCACAGGCCAACTTCATCAATCTAGATCGCTATCGAGAAAACGCGGGCATCAAAACATGTGTAGAGCAAACCAATAGCAAACTGTGTGGAGACCGCCTTGGCGTATTTTTTGTGCTCCTTAAAATACCAGTCAATGGCAAATTTATGGCACAACTCCAGCCGCGATGTTTGGATCCCGACTGAACTCCGCACGACGGCTCTTCTTGGCGGGGACCCAATCGAGTTTGTCGAGCAAACCAGCACGGACCTGCCCCGGGGTGAGGTGCTGCTTTTCCAATCCTGCGGCAAGGATGAGATTTCGAGATGGTTGCTGTTGGCGCCGAGAAATATTCCCGTGCGCATAAACAATACATCGCTTGAGTGTGGCATTCGGGTGCTTGCCGATCGCGATGCGATCCGGATTTCCGATCGTCCCACGGTTTATTTCTCGATAGAGCAACTAGCGCGCATTGTGGCGTTTCCCGAAGTGGAGCAAACGTGCGCCCGCTGTAAGTTGCCGATCTCAAAAGGCGATGATGCCGTGTGCTGCCCGCAGTGTGGCGTATGGCACCACGAACACCAAGACGAAGGTCGAAAATGCTGGTCGTATGGCGATCGGTGCACGGTGTGCAATCAGGTAACGGACCTGGACCTGGCCGACTTTCGCTGGACTCCGGGCGGGCTGTAGGTATGTGTACGGTTGCTATCGTGGGATTGGGTACGATTGGATCAGCCGTCGCTTCTCTCGTCGCCCGCATGCCTCAAATATCCGCGGTGACGCTGGTCGATCACGATGCTTATGACGAGTCGAATCTCACCACACAAGCCATCGATGCCTCAGCATTGGGAAGGCCGAAGGTCAAAGTGCAGGCATCTATAATCCAAGCGATTAATCCGAAGCTGGAAGTTAAAGCCATTGAGGAGTACATCGAAAATGTGCCGCTCGGGCTTATGCGCGGCTCAATTCTGGTTTCCTGCGTAGACAATCGGCGTGCCAGGCAGTCGGTTAATCGAATCAGTTGGCGGTGTGGCAGTTCGTGGATTGATGCGGCGATCGGAACGGCGTCTCTGGTACGAATAAGCGTCTATACCCCAAGCTGTGAAGCACCCTGCCTCGAGTGTGGTTGGGACGAGAGATCCTATGAGCTCCTCGAGCAGGAGTACCCGTGTAACGTCGGAGGCGACTCTGTTCCGGCGACGGGTGCCCCGGCGGAACTCGGTGCGCTTGCGGCTTCTCTCCAGATTGCCGAGTTGCGAAAGCTGGTTAGTGACGAGTACGACGGCGGGAGTTTGGTGGGAGCGCAATTGATGTTCGATACCACGACCCATGAGAAACATCTGGGTCTATTTCAGCGCAACGAAAAATGCCGCTTCGATCATGAAATTTGGGAAATTGAACCGGTTGATTTGGATCCGCGCGAGCACACGCTTCTGGACTTGTTTGAGTCGACAGAGGCAAGCGCCGACCCGGCGGTCAACCTCTCGATAGAAGAAGACTCGTTCGCAACCTATCTCGATTGTGTTGCTTGTGGCAGGCGTTCGAACATCGACCTGTCGCTGTACGGACGACTCAGCGTTGACGCTCGCACCTGTGGTTGTGGTGGTCGGATGTTCGCGACGGGTTTCTTCAGCTTCGAGTCCATCAGAAGAGACGAGCTTTCCAGCTCGAAACTCGATACCAAGCTTTGCTCGCTAGGATTTCGTGCCGGCGATGTGATCTCCGTTGCCCATGCGTCGGGGAGTGTGCGTCATCTAGAGATTGGGAAGAGGCAGATCAATGACTGATTCAATACGCAACTCCTGGCTCGAATCCCAGTATGTCGAAGCGATGACGTTTGCTCAGCGCAGTGAGGTTCTCAGCCTCGCGCCAATTGCAGGCTCACCCCCGTTCAAATACATCGCGGAATTTCGTTGCGATGGCCTGGCAAAAACGGAAGACGGCATCAAGGTGGTTGACCGACACGTGGTTGGCATCCTGTTTCCGGATCAGTATCAGCGTGTCCCTTACGATCCCGGTCAGATATTGACCTGGCTCGAACCATCAGACGAGTTCCACCCGAATATTGGCCCACCGTTTTGCTGTGTCGGACCCATAGCACCGGGAATGAGTCTCATGAGCCTGCTTTACCAGCTGTACCAGATGATTACCTGGCAGCGGTTTACGCCGCTTGAGAACAATGCGTTGAACGAGGAAGCGTGTAGTTGGGCGCGCGACAACCTGGATCGATTTCCGGTCGACCCGAGGCGTTCGATGTTGGATGTCACAACCAAAGAGTTGAATGCCCATGGCTGATTTCTCTGCCATCGCTCCCGCCAGCCAAACTCGAGTTCTTCCGCGTCCGGTGGTGGAAAACGGACGATCAGGCACCATCGGTGCTGCGCTCGGTCGGTTAACCACCTTGCTTGAAGAACGAGCAGATGGGCAGTGGCGGTTTCGACTGCCTGGGATGCGCCGCAGTGCCCGCGCCAAACTTTCGGCCGAATGGCTGTGCTTAAGCGTGTCGCTGCGCACGTTGCAAAAACCCATGGACGTCAGGCTCATCGGCGCCACGTTACGGCGCAATGCTCGAATCGATGGATGCCCACGCATCATCGGGTTCCGCGAGCGACGCCGGCGCGAGCTCGTTGTCGACATTCCGACCGACCTGTTGCCTTGGCAAAGTGAGTCCGAAATCGAGAGAATGCTCGCTGCCTCCATCTCTTCTTTGGGTGCAGCGCTGAACTCGAAGCCAGCGCTTGCTGCAATGCCTCGGCAGGCACACCTGCCCCGCGAGGAACTCGAGGCGATATTTGATGAGGCGGGGTGGCCGACGAGATATGGTGAAGATGACGGCTTGCAGGTACCCCTCGATGTGTTGGGTAGTTATCTCACCGCAACCGTCAAACATGACGGCAGTTCGACAGCTTTAAGTGTATCGATTCTTGAGAACCAACCCTCATCTGTCCCGGACGCATGCCGCGGCGCGGTCGCCGTGCTGCTTTGGTTGGTTGCGAGCCGAGTCAGGCTGGTCAAACCGACCCGATCGAAACGTGCTCTCGCACTCGACGTAACGCTTGGAGCCGTCACTGCGGCAGCACTGGCCCACGGCTGTGCGGCGCTTTCGACCGCACTGCAACAGCTTGTGGACGAAGCGAAATTACTGATCGCAAACGAGCACCTGGCACAGGTCTACTTGTCAAATCTCGGTTTTGAAACTGCGGCGTGAAGAGTCAGTCGCGCGCGTCGCTGTCCCTTATTAGCGGCTGATGAAAGCAACTAAGGAGTCTACTCATGAGTGAAGCAGTAAGTACGGGCCTCGATCTTTACGCGAGCGATGCCTCTGGACAGCGAAAGTTCTCCGTCAGCAACTTTCCGCGTACGGCGAAAATTCGCGATCTGATCAAAACGTTGATTCCGCAGATGGGGTTGAGCGCAAAGGACACCAACGGCGGCGCGCTCGATTACCAGGCGTTTTCGAAGAGAGAACATTGCTACCTGCGTGGTTCGGACACCGTTGGAAAGGTTTTGCAGGACGGTGATGAACTCAGTGTCCTGCCGGACATTCAGGCGGGATAAGGCACCGTAGAGGTAGATTCGCGATGTGGCAGAGCGATTTTCAGTATTACCTGGCAGTGGAATCGGTGGATGGTGAGTCCATTGGTGACGTACGCCTCGATGTCGACTGGATTCCTGCGCTGCGGTGGGCGGAGTTCGAACAAAACGTCAGAAATCAGCGAGCGCTCAACGGGTGCGGTACCTCTCCGGTGATCGAACCCGTCTGGAATCCGGAGCGTGAGCCGCCCTACGTAGGTGGGGTCACGATTCGCGATTACGAGCCTGGGGCGGAAGCGACTCCGTTTACGCTTACCTATTTTTCCGACGCGGTAACGAAAGCGTCGGCTGAGTTGGTGGCATCAGGGGCATTGGCTACGGGTCAGCCGTTCGAATACAAGATATACGCACTTGCGCAAGCGAAACCTCGTGACCCTGTGAGTTGGGAAATCGACATCGTTGCACTCGATGAGCTACCGCCGATCCAAAGCGTCGAGCTGGCGCCGCTCATGGCGGATGCTGAGATCAATACGAACATTGCCGTGAGGCGCTCGTCGGACCGGACACCGACGATGCCGATTTTTATTCCGCAATCCGTTCTCGACGAGGCGACAGATCTTGCCCGGAACGTTGGCGATATTGAAACGGGGGGAATTCTCGTTGGCTCGTTGTGCCGTGACCCCGATGGCACCCTTTACTCAAAGGTGACCGCCCAGATTCCGGCCGAACACACGACTGCGACGCGAGAGAGTCTGCGCTTTCATCACGCCACCTGGGTGAGCGTCGATGCAGCGATAAGGTTGCGCAATCTAGGTGAAATCCCTTTGGGTTGGTGGCACGCCCATCCATTCTTCTGCGAGCACTGCCCGTCTGAGCGACGGTCGCTCTGCCCGTTTTCGATCCCGAAGTTCAGCGTGGCCGATAGAGGGGTTCATCGAGAAGTCTTCCAGAAATCGTGGAGCGTCGCGTTGTTGCTGAGCTTTCTGGGAGCCGAGCAGCCAAGTTACGACCTTTTCGGTTGGAACCAAGGGCAGATCGAAGCGATGCCATTCATCACGTTGCCTGACAGGGCTGCAATCAAGGAGAACCACTAGTGGCAGACGAGATTCTTGAGTCAACGTCGAGGGCTGTATTAAGGGATATGTTCCCCAGGCGTCCCGAGGAGGGGGTCGGGAACGATCGTCTATTTGGTTGGATCGGACAGTTGCTCGATGCGAATGGCGACCCTGACGAAATAGCCGTATGCGTGGATCAGGCTCGCCGCACCGGAGACCTCGAGCAGGGCAAAGCACTCGATCGTCTTCTGCTCAAACGCATCGCGGGCTTTAACAGCACCAGAAAAGAGCTCGAGGAGATCCACGCCGAGCTTAAAGAGAAACTTCGGCAGTTACTCAGCCCGCCGCTTTTCCCCGCCCTTTATCTCGGTTCCGTCGCCACGCAAGAGGGGGAATACGCGATCGTCTCACAGGATGGAACTCAACGGATTGTTGCGTTCGCCAAGGATTTTGCTGCCGGTGACTTTGACGTCGGCGACAAGGTGTTTTTATGCCACGAACGCAATGCGTTGATTGCGAAGGCACCTGGTCCCCGCGAGGAAATAGGAGAGACGGCGGCATTTGTCAGACGTACCGAGGACGGGCATCTCGTTCTCAGCGATCGTGATACCGAAGTGGTCGTTTCCATGAGTAGCGAACTCGAGACAGAAAAGTTGCGGGCAGGCGATCTGTTGCTTTGGGATCGTCCCGCTCACATTGCTCTGAGTCGTCTCGAGTCGAGCAACGTGCTCGGTTATGAAGACTTTGATGGCACGCCGCCGCGGAAGCTTGGCGGTGTGGACCAGGTGTGCGAACAGGTTCTAACTCGGTTTGTGTTCGGTATTCTTTATCCGGATCTCGCCCGCGAATACCAGGTGCTGGACGATGGCGCGCGGCGTCTGTTGCTGCAAGGGCCACCGGGAACCGGCAAGACGACGCTCATGCAGATGATTGCCGCGAGGATTGCTCAAGCGACCAGCCAACATTGCCGCGTCGTCACCATCTCAGGCGCCCAGCTTTACAGCTCGTATGTGGGTGAGACCGAACGCAACATCCGACGCTTGTTTGCGGTGCTGAACGATTACGACGGCCCGGGAATTGTGTTCTTCGACGAGATCGATGCCATTGGCCGGGTGCGAGGAAATGCCTCCGGTTTTCACGATGATCGTTTTCTTTCCACGCTGCTTGCAGAGCTCCAGGGCATGCACCGTACCAACGTGGCAGTTATCGCTGCGACCAACCGCTCAGATACGCTCGACCCCGCGCTGCGCGACCGTTTCTCGTGGGAGATCGAGATGCCACGTCCGGACATGGCGGCGGCTGGAGAGATTTTTTCGATTCACCTACCCGAAGAACTTCCTTATCAACAGTCAAACGGTATAGATGCGTCGATGACAAGACAGCATCTTATCGATGCCGGTGTCTCCCGCCTTTACCAACCGAACGCCGACAACGGGATCGCCTCTTTGCAATTTCGTGACGGCCAAAAAAGGGAAGTTCTGGCTCGGGAACTTGTCAGTGGCCGGCTCATTGAACAGATTTGTAAGACCGCACGTGCGGCGGCCTTCGAACGCCGGTGTCGGGGTGGGGAGTCAGGTGTTTCTGTCGAGGACATGAATACAGCAGTGGCTGATGCCATAGACCGGTTACGCAAAACCTTAACTAAGCGGAATGTCGCGAGTTACCTGACCGATTTGCCGCAAGACCTCGACGTCGTTTCCGTTGAGGCGGTCCAGCCGCGGGTCGATAAAGCTCGCTACGCCCGATCGGCGTGACGTCGTAAATTAACAGGAGATCACAGTGAGTGAACCGAATTGTGTTCCTAAGCTGATCGGCGGAGACGTCGAACTCGGCAATTTCATCGTCGGAAATAGAGAGGCGTCCGGGAAGACGGACTACAAAGCCTCGCGTCTGTTGCTGGGCAAGATCGACGGTTTGCCACGACGCTTGGTTCCCACGCCTGGATATTGGGGTAATGGGCTTGATGTATCCACTGGCTGGCAAAACTACGGCAGTGACTATGGAGGTGGGTACGGCCTTCATTCGCAGGATTGGGGGCGAAAATATCTGGATACAAATGGTGGATGCATCTACATCGACCTTAACCACTTGGAACTTGCCACCCCGGAAGTATTGTCCGCCCGAGACTACCAGGCCGTTTGGACGGCTATGTTGCGGATTGCTCGAGCCGCTCAAGTTGCCGCTAATGAAGAACTTGCTCCGGACGGACGCATCGTGGTGCTCGCGAACAACTCAGATCGTCAGAACAATTCTTATGGCGGGCACCAGTCCTTTCTCATGAGTCGGAGCGCCTGGGACGACATGATGCGACAGCGCATGGTGCCAAGTTTGTTTTGTCTGATGGCCCATCAGGTTTCGAGCATTGTGTACACGGGTCAGGGTAAGTGCGGTAGTGAAAACGGCCGGCCTAACGTGGCTTTTCAGATTTCGCAAAGAGCCGACTTTATTGAAACCCTGCTCAGCGAAAATACCACCGTTAATCGTCCTCTTGTCAACACCCGCGACGAACCACTATGCGGGCAGAAGACGTGGTACGGCGGAACACCACTACCCGGTGACCGTTATGCACGGCTCCATGTGATTTTTTATGACACGAACCTGGCTCCAGTGGCGACATATCTCAAAGTCGGTGTCATGCAATTGATTCTTACCATGATTGAAGCCGGATGCATCGACCATAACCTGGTCCTCGAAAATCCGCTTGATGCGCTACATCTGTGGAGCCGCGATCCAGACCTTAACGTTCGGATGGCGCTTTTATCGGGCCAAAAGTTAACGGCGGTAGAACTGCAGTTGAAGTTTCTTGAACAAGCCAAGGTTTTCGAAACCCAAGGCCGATTTGCAGGCGTTGTTGCTGACGCTCAAGAGATCCTGACGCTCTGGGAAGACACACTGCTGAAATTGCATTCCCGTGCGTTTGTGAGTTTGCGTAGCCGGATCGATTGGATTATGAAGCGCGCTTTATGCGAACAGGCGCTCGATGAACATCCGGACTGGAGCTGGCGTTCACCAGAACTCACCCATCTCGACCAGATTTACGCGAGCATCGATCCGTCTGATGGTTTGTTTCTTTCGCTGGACGCGGCCGGTCTTTTCGAACCCGTGGCAACGGAGGCTGAAATCGCCCATTTTGTCAGTGAACCGCCGGTGAGTACGCGGGCGTGGACTCGAGCAATGTTACTGCGAGCAGCGGGACCCGATCGCGTCGCCCATGTCGACTGGGACAAGATAGAGTTGAAATCCACCAGCGGCGGTTATCTGGGCCGCACACAGATTCGGCTTCCGGATCCAATCGGTGCGACACGGTTGGATTCGGAACCAATATTTTCCGAGGCGGATGATTTTTCGAGCCTGCTCGAAGGTTTACGCCGTGCCGGTGTCATTACCGAGCCACAAGATCACCGTTCTACCGGGTCAGCGCTCAGTCTGATAGACAGCTACCGCAACCCACAACTCAATCAACTCACGCTAGGAGATTCCCATGAGTAAAGACATAAAACAAAGGACCGAGACCGACGATATCAAGACAGGTGCACCTGCCGACGATGCTGCACCGGGGCTGACAGATACACGTACTGAAATGGATCGGCTATTTGCCGTGGCAGCAAAATCGTTCGAAACCATGTCTGCAGGCAGCAGTCAGGAGTTTCTAAAGTCGAGCCGCCAGACCGGTGGGCAGTAGCCTAGGAAAACTACTCTTCGGCTTAGAGATAGAGTTCGGTTTCACCGTAAGCGACGATGAAGGTAGACGATTCAGTCCTCAATTGGCTTTGGGATCTTATCTCAAACTGTGCGCAGAGATGTTCGTCCACCTGCCAGGGAACGGTGGCCAGCGCCTGTACTTAGCCAACGGGTCGCTACTGTATCCCGACCTCGGTCATCCTGAGTTAGCCACGGCTGAGTCCTCGTCGCCGGTTTCGCTACTGCAGTCGCTACGAGCGGGCGAAAGCATGCTGGCGGAAGTTGCCGCGGAGCTGGATTTCAAAAATGGAATCGGTTCCGTTGACCTCTACCGCACCAACGTCGACTATTCGGCTATCGGAACGACGTGGGGATCTCACGAGTCTTACCTCTCGCGCCACGATCCCGAAAGCTTTGCTCCGAAGGTGGTGGGTCACTTGGTTTCTAGGATCATCTTCACGGGCTCAGGTGGATTCAACAATCGCTCTCGTGGTGCTACGTTTATGCTTTCGCCGCGCGTATCTCACTTGAATGATACGATCGGCCGTGATGGCGCGGGTACGCGTGCGATCTTCAGTCTGCGTGATGAACCTTTGTCGTCAGAATGTCATCATCGGGTACACCTGATCTGTGGTGAGCCCAACTGTTCCGAACTCAGCACCTATCTGAGAATTGGTACCACCGCGCTCGTTCTTGCGATGGCGGATGCGAGCGTCGATTTCGGGATGAGCGAGAATTGGTTGACATCGCCACTCGCTACGATGCGTCAATTTTCTCGGGATCCCGAATGTAAAAAACGAACTATTTGCGGTGACAAGACGAGACGGACCGCCCTGGACATCCAGCGTCACTACCTCGAGTTGGCTGAGATGCACTGCAATGCGCCGTTCATGCCAACATGGGCCGAAGAAGTCTGCATAAAGTGGCGCGAAGTACTCGTCAAACTCGAAGACAATCCTGTGGATTTGATTGGCAGCCTCGATTGGCCAACGAAGCTCGCGCTTTTTAAGCAGCATGTGAAAACTCGATCGACCTTAAGTTGGGGTTCGCTAGTTGTCTGGACGAAAA
Source organism: Pseudomonadota bacterium (assembly GCA_022571865.1). GTDB lineage: Bacteria > Pseudomonadota > Gammaproteobacteria > Pseudomonadales > Azotimanducaceae > SMWK01. The sequence continues at coordinate 15,274 of JACZXA010000022.1, read as the reverse complement.
TTGTCGCGCGTGTTTCGAAGGCATTTGCGACGGAGCCGTGGTCGAGGGTGAACAGTATGCAGATTAAATCCCTCCTTCGAAACAAAGGTGAAACGGCGAGACTCCTAAAAGGCTTGACGCGCACGCTCGACAAACACGATCTTGACTGGACCGAACTCGATGCGTTTCAGGATATACGCGATGACCTGTGCGAGCTGGATATTCGTTATTCTCAGTTGTATCCACGGGGAATTTTTATCGAGCTCGAAAAAGCCGGGCAAATTCGAGACGGAATTTTAGTCGCTGGCCAAATTGAAGAGGCGATCGACCGCGCCCCAGTCGAAGGTCGTGCTCGAGTGCGTGGTGATTGGGTACGGCTTCTCGCCAAAAGCCCGGATAAGTTCTCCTGCGACTGGACCGGTATTCTAGGTGAGAAGGTGTACTTAGATCTCGGTGATCCGTTTGTAACACAAGCAACCTGGCAGACGAGAACAGAACGCGAGAGACCGCAGCGCCGAGGAGTTTCGAGCCGCTGACTTAGTGGCTTATTCGTATGAAATAGGCTGGTGGGAGGCTGTTGCGTTGTGAATTTGCGAACGCTTGGAAAGATTCGCTTTGAGCTCGCTCTTGCTTGCGTCTTTTGTCTCGTCTGGGTTGCGTATGCGATCTGGACTCCCGGACTGGCACTGAGCAATAGCCAACACGACCTTGGCCGCAATGGTATTTGGTTAGAGCATGGATGGCTGGGCGCCAACGAATGGTTTGTTCGCTATGGCAAGCAAGATTTAATTCCAGAGTTTCGTCACACTGGCCACGTAGCGCAACTCGCTGCATCGTTGACTCGCTACCATATTACTGACGTTTTCCCTCATGTGGCTCCTGCACGTCTGGATGGCGGACTACCCCGCGTCGATCATGAGCAGGTGGAGCGTTTCCTCGATGGTTTTGCGGGTTTCCACGTAATGCCGTGGGTAGGAGGGGTGATTGGTAAGACAGTTTCGCTATATGACAGCCATTGGCGTGGCGAGTTTGCGGCATCGGTTGCTAATTTGTTGGAACAACACCCGAGGCTCGCTGGTATTCATCTCAATATTGAACCGTGCCCGTCGGGAGATGCCAATTTTCTAAAGCTGCTGGATGAACTCAGAAGCGCGTTGCCCGCAGGGAAGACGTTGTCTATAGCGGCTTTCCCGCCCCCAACCTTTCTGCATCCCTTTAACCAGCTGCACTGGGATGAAGCTTATTTTGGTGAAGTATCCAGACGAGCGGATCAAATCGTGGTGATGATGTACGACACCGGACTACCGTTAGTGAAACCGTACCTGAGCCTCGTTCGCTCATGGACCCGGGAAGTTTTGCACTGGACGGCGGGTAGTCGAATACTATTCGGCGTCCCAACCTATGATGATGCAGGGGTGGGCTATCATTACCCGGCTGTCGAAAATTTAGCTAATGCCTTAAGTGGCATCTATGCTGGTTTGGCCGGATTCGATGAATTGCCCGATCACTATCAAGGTATTGCCATCTACTCCGAGTGGGAAACCAGTGCCAATGAGTGGCTGTATTGGGAGAACTCTTTCCTGCAAGTGCCGGTTACTCGCTGACTCTATCAAGCTTCTAGGCTCAGGTTTTGAACAATTCAGATCATTGTGTGTCTGGTATTTGTTACCCAGGTCACGGGATCCAATCCGAAGGGATCATCAAAAATCAACTGCTGATTTGTCTGGCGGTCCCAGATACTCGACCAGTCGCATCGCTTACCACGAAATTTCTGACTGAGCCGTACCACCCAATCACCGCGGAGTTTTGCACGTGTGCCTTGGGGTGGTTCTCGCAACGCGGCGATAATCGTTGCATCGGTGACAAGCCTGCACTCCGGTCGAAGGTCATTTACCTGGGTCGCGAAAAACCCTTCTTCTGAAATGTCCCCGAAGCGAATGTCAAACTCAAAAAGCTCGGCTCGAATTTTTTGTTGAGATCTGTGTTTTTTTTGGGTTAGCCCTTGCCATTCAAACCCCCTTTGTTCGGTAAAGGCGCGGTATAACTTCAGTTTCGTCGGCCAATCGAGCACGCCAACAAGTTGCATTGGATCGGCGTCTAAGCTGTCGAGTGTCGATTCCCAACGTTGGCATAGAACATCCGCCCAATCAGGTAGATGCGGACCTCCAACCTGAGCGCTAACGGCATTGAGATAATGGCGCTGCACATCTATCGCGGTGGCAACTTCGCCGTTGATTTTGCCGATGGTTTCCTTGCAGCTAATGTCGCGCGCGACGATGTTGATGGCATGCATTGGCTCGAGCTCAATGCCGTCTGCGGGACTAAACCCTGAGTCGATCAGTCGAACGATAAGGGCGGTGACACCAAAACGAAGATATTCCGTCATGTCATAGCGCACGCCTTCCCCACATAACAGATGCAACCGCCCATAGGGTGAGTTGGACAGTGGTTCTTGCCGAGTTCCGAATATTGCGCGGTCGTTTTGTGAGCCTCCTGAACTGACGTGTTCAAGGAAACACACCCGTGGCGACAGCAGGAATTCAACGTTGGGTGCCGCATCGTTAAAACCGCCCCCACCGCAATAAATAATGCGGGATACGAGATGCGGTAAGGTTTGCGGGGCGAGCGCTGCTTGCGGCGCGGTGTGGGCGTAGTTTTCGTGAGAGCCCGAAGTGTGGTGTCCTGAATAGTCGAAGTTGGTCTTGGATATGAACGCTCTTTGGAGTTCGGGTTTGATGCGTTCCAATTCCCGCGCAAGGTTTGCCAACAGCCGATCACCCGCTCGCACATGGGCGACTAGCTCTTCCGGTGTCGAACACTCCGGTGTCGAGTACTCGGTATTGAGAAGACCAACACCTGAATCTACATAGAGCCTGCCGCCGTTGCCTAAGAATAGATCTTGCGGGTCGCGGCCGAAGAGAAATGGGTGGTGACGTACACCGAGAGTAACCAGGCTTCGCGAGTACCGGGCTCGATCCAAAGAACGGCCACTAGGGTCGAATGGGGTAAACGCATACTCGGTTTCCAGCCCCATAAGTGTGTTATTCATAAAATCCTCTTCTATGTCTGGCGGGTTCTCGTTCTTTCAACGCGCACTTAACCTGTGCGCAACTTAGTTCTGAAAACTCTGTCCAAATCATTGATCCCGGCGAGCTGTAAGCGAACGAAGGTAGTTTTCATCATCTTGATGGAGTTGTGTTGTCACTTGGCGCGAGGCAGTTTCCGCTTTTCGCGCCCAGGCTACGGCCACTGTCAGCCTTCCCAGTGCAATAGCTCGCTCGGAGTAGAGTCGGCTGGTTTTCCGCACCCGCCAATCGCCAGCATCTCTAAGCGCACAGTGCGACTCCGCCAGTTCCGGCAGCATCGCTTCCCACTCGTGGCTGGGTGACAGCGCAAAACGGCAAGTCAATAAATTGGCCAGTGCGTTCGGAACTTCTGTCTTCATCCCAAAGTCTTTGAATAACTTGAGCGCGTTGACGAAGTGCGGCTCTGCATCCAGGTAGTTGCCTTCCAGGAGGAACTCGTAGCCATAGTTATTGATCATCACGGCGAGTTCAGAATTATCACCGGTACTAGCTGCTCGATCTCGCAGGGAGGCAACAACTACGCGCGCTTTGCCATACTCGCCTCGTCCTTCGTGCCAGCGGTAAACTATTGTTTCCGCTTCTGTTTGAAGGCCTGTTGCGTTAACGCGCTTGGCACGCACAATAATGTCGTGAAGTAAGGGGCCTGCTTTTATTGCGGCGTCAACCAGGATGGGTTTTGGCACCAACGGCACAGCTGACTGGAGTATGCGGACCAAACTCATGCAAGTTGACACGGGCACCGGTGATTGTCCGGTTAGCAACCAGCTCACAAGCTCAAGGGCCCGAGCAATGTTGTTGCATCCAGCAGCGAGTTTTATTTCATCTAGTACCGGATCAAAGTCAGTGAACACACTCGCGGGCGACGGTCCACGAGACGATCGACCGTAGAGTATCGAATCAATTGGCTCGTCGTCAAAGACGAGTTGGCGTTGGGAGCGCCACGATGTTAACGACATATCAAACCTCGAATGCGAAACTAAAAACCAAATCTTTTCCACTTTTCAGGCATGCGGTGCGCGAAGTGTTCGCGTTCTTCGGCAAGGGCGGCTTCTGCATCCGTTGCATACGCTGGACTATTTTCGTTTACCTGCCCGGGGACCATGAGGTTCTTCTGCACACGCTCGACATCGCCGACTGAGAAGCGATCGAGGCTGACGAGAGCCAGGCGCTTTCCCATCCGAGCGGCTTCCTGGTAGGTGACGGGGTCAAGCTTGCAGTGTTTTGGGAGTACTACCGTGATTTGTCGGCCGCCATACGGAATCGCCATCCGCACGATGTCGTCTTGCCAGCGTAATTGCCCAAGCGGAACCCCTAAAGATTTGCAGCGTTGTGATACCGTGTTGGGGATACCAGAATGTTCGTGATGTATAGGATTGTGCGAGCCTTTTGTTAGCTTGAGCCAATGTGCGTATTGCTGATCATGATTAAACACTGGCCCATAGACGATGATCCCGCGTAATTTAGAGGCCTCGACACCGCACTCTCTGGCGGCGTTTTCGACGTCTTTTTCCTCGTCTCCATAACACATGAGCGCCGAGAGATTGTAGGTGGAAGGCGCATAGCGAACCCCTTCACCTGGATCTAAGAAAGGCTCGAGCCATTCCATAGGTACAATGTAGTTCTTCCATCTGGTGTCACGTCTGGCCCCGTCATCAAATATCCAGATTACCGGCCAACCCTCGCTTAGATCCGATGGCTGAACCGCGAAAGTTGATGGCGTGTCGTAGACGTACAGATCCTTGTGGCCGCGAGCACGAGATAGCAACGTTTCTTTCCATGCGATGCCTCGGTGCAAGGACCCTCGAAAAGGTTCCGCAAAGCGAGGGGCCTGCTCCTTTAACGAGAGTGATATTGAATCGTCACTCAGTCCGGTGATCAGGTTTTCCCACGGTGTCCAGGTGAAGTGATATCCGTTCTTCTTCTCTTTCGATGCAGTTTCCAATCCAGATGGTGGTCCCAAAGGAGAATCGTTCAGACCCACCCATTCCAGTTCCCGCGTGCCGTTCACACTCGTGGGTAAAGCGAACACCCGTCCTCGCCTGATGCATAGGGTGTGACCTGTCCCGGCTATGCTTTTGGACGGGAGAAGTGTCTCGCACTCGCAATAATCTTTAGCATTTGCCCACGGGAACCTGAAGAACAACTTGGCAAGGCTAGTTGCAAACGACTCTGAAACGAAGGTTTTAGCACAGCGTAGCGTAGTAGTAATCGGCGGTACTTCACTCAACCCAAGCGCGGCATGATTCAGTAAAAGGTTTGGAAAACCGACGAGCCGACTTAACCTTCTGTTGGCAAAATTCCGTTCAGAATCCCCGACATCTGGGCTTCGAACATGGTTTCGGATGCCATGGCGAAGGGTCAATTCGAATACTTCTGGTATCGATATTGGTTTCGGGGGTTTCTTTTCAAGACTCAGCAGTGGGTGGCGTCGTCGGCGTTCATACAATCGCGCGACGGCTGGTAAGCGATCAAGAAACTGAAAAGCGATAGATGGGTCAATGACCACTCGCTGATAGCTATCCGTAAGATCGCTCGTGACCAGAGAGTGAAGATTGTTGGTGGCTTGCACTTCTGAGTCGCTGACCAGTCGAACGATGTGTCGCCAGTGTCCCAACCCGCATGTGAAAAGAACCCTTCTATGACCTTCTAACAGTTCTTTGAGTCTGGCTGCCATGGCGAGTTCGCGACGTTCATTGACCAGAGTCGCGGTCTGAGAATCGCTAAGTGGTGCGTTTTCGTTGACGTAGGCCGCTACCCGGCCGGTTGCCACAGAGGCATCAGGGAAAATGAAATCGCCTTGATCAACCGGTGCATGCTCCTCAAGGTCAACCCCGTATACAGGGACATTGAGTTCCAGGGCGCAACGCACCGCCTCGATGATCGAGTCTGTGGGCGAGAGAGGTACTAAGGCCGAGGGCTTGTAGTCGAGTTCGAGTTCTAACACTTCCGCCGGTAGCTCCTCGAGTTCCAGCCCGGTTTCCCGCTGAAGTGCTTCGGCTTTTTCTCGAATCGTTGGTGAAAGGAAACGTTGGTTCGTCACCAGTCCGAGCAGGCATGGAAGTATGGAACGTCGCGTCGGTCCTACCGCGAGTTCCTCTAACCAGATAGCCACAGCCGCGGCAATGCCAGGTCCCATTTCAACGGCGATGACGTCCGGTCGAGAATTCTTGTCACAGGCGATAGCGTTTACGGCTTCCGCGAACGGAACGCGATAGTGAACGGCTGGGACCAGGGTGAGGAGAGAATCGCCCACCCTCACGCTGAGGCTCGATAACCCCCTCATTGTTTTTGTACCAATGCACCCACACATCGCTCAAAAGCAGCCTCAAGGTGTTTGATCGAGAGCGGTAGACCATTTGTCTCCAAAGACCCCCATGATCCGGATATCTGGAGCTGTTCGGCTTCGGCAATATTTTCAGCCTTGCGAAAAATACGAAAAGCGTCAGCTGGTGTGGGTAGAGAGTCGTTGTGCCGACGTCGCCAGCAAATCCAGAAGTGGCGCAATAGTTGGTCGTTGCTCCCGTTTGCCGGGAAATGGCGCTCAATCAGTGTTTGTATATCGCGAGAACTGAAGTCCCCGACCTCTATTAGATCGAATCTTCGGGCAAGTTTGTCATTCGAGGTGAGACGGCCGCAAATTGGATCGGCACTATTCACGGTGGCTATGAATCTAAATCGCGGATGGGCGCGGATGCGTTGGCCTATCAGTGTGGACTCGATCACCTGTTGATCGTCTAACAAGGGCAATAACATTGCCAAAGCAGATTCATGAAGTTCTCCAAGTTCGTCCAAAAGAAAGACGGCGCCACGGATCATCGCGGTCGCCAAAGCCGAAAGTAGATATCTGATCTCCGAAGGATCCGAGCCATCGCCGGTGGTAAAAGTGGCGGCAAGGTCCTGTCCGGGTACATCGTAGGAACCGTTAAAGACGTAGAGTTCTCTTTCGGCCAAGCGGGCTGCCGTGTACGCGAGGTGCGTTTTGCCGACACCCGGTTTTCCAATTAGCACCGGAGCAAATGCTGGTTTCCCGGGACGAGCGATCCAGCTCGTTAGGATGAGTTTCAATTCTTCCTCCCGGCCGACAAAAAGGTCGTCGGAATCGGCAGGCGGTTCGTAAGGCTGCTTAAAAATTACGGTCTTGCCGCCTAAAATGTATTCAGCAGCGGACATTGTTCACACCACCCGAATGTCAGAAGCGTTTACGATGGAGGTGTATGCAACTCTTCCTTTCTTAGGAGCGCCAATACCTTTGAATCTCTTGGTTGCATTCATTAAGCGCGCCCTCGCAAACGCCTATAGCATGACTAAGTTTGTAGATGGGTAAAGTTGCTTTGAAACCAATCTGCCGAGGTTCTGGGATCAGCGATCCGTCACTCAAATGCCGGGATGTTTACAACTCTCCACTTTCCTCATGATCGTCGAGTCGAGCATCGGATTGCCTGGTCCAACCGATTCGGGGTGGAAGGTAATAAGCGTTAAACTTTGATCGCGAGTGTTGATTGCGTGAACACCCCCCGCTGGAATCACAAACATGACGCCTCTGGTAATGCGGATCGGCGGAAGGTCTGGCACCTCACAGAACCCTTCACCATTAATCGCACAGGTCATCCGAAAGCTTGGATGTGTATGAGGGGTCTGACGCTGGTGTGCGGGGAAGAACAGTTTATTGAAGCAAGGTGCGCCCACTTCGGCAGGGTGAACGAGTAAATCCGTTGAAGCATTGTCGATGTAGGAAATACGTCCCGGGCCAGGAGTAACTTGGCCACCAATCAGAAACTGACCGGCATAATTGTGACGCGTAGCGATGAACCCGCGGGTTTGCGAGCTGGCATAGAGACTCGCAGGTCCTGGAATACAAAAGTATGTCGAACTACATAAATGGTAGAGCCCATGCTTCGACTTTACATCGACAGCGCCTTCAAGGATGTACCCAAAGTGTGTTCCCGAAGAAAGTTCCAGGGTCGAAGCGACCTTTGAGTCGATGCCGTCAAAGTTGGTCGGGAAGTCGTCGGCAGACATGTCCAACAAGGTGCCATGACCTTGGGGTATGGGTAGGAAATGTTTGCTCGAGAGTGCTGGGTGAAAATCAACGCATTCCTCATGAAACGAGGATAGCTGTATGCCGCGGGCTTCGGTCGGAGTCCAACCATCGCTGTTCGAGTTGTGATATAAATTTGCCATTGAACACTACTTTATCGAGTGCAGGAGCATCGTCGAGCCGGTTTCCACACAGTTTGCTAGTGGTTTGGTATGCAGGATTTTTTCGATTGAGAGATGAGGGTGCCTCCACTCTGCTCATGACCAGATCGATACTCCAAGCACAATAGTCGTTCAGATATACTCGGCGGGTTCGAATATCAAAGAGCAATCGATCGCGCGGGTTGCAAGGTTATGACATTACCAACAACGATTAGAACACTGGCTCTCGATTTGGAAGGCACACTAATCTCCAATGCGATCAGTCAAGTACCACGACCTGGGCTCAGAGAATTTCTCGAGTTTTGCCGCGAATCGTTTGGCCAACTATTGATCTTCTCAGGAGTGAGAGAGGAGATTTTCCGTAACGTGGCGCAGAGGTTGTTCGATGATGGTGAGGCTCCTAAATGGCTTGTTGATCTCCAACACCAGCATTGGATCGGTGAATATAAGGACCTGCGGCAAATTGACAATGCGGTATTGGAGGAAACGGCCATTATCGATGACCAGGAAGATTGCATTCATCCTGATCAGAAGCACCAATGGATTCCTATTTGCGAGTTCGAAACACCTTATGCGGACAATGACCGGGAGCTCGATCGTATGATGAGGGTGTTGGCGAAACTGCGAGGTTGTGGCTGATGGCAATGTCTAGGGTATTGTTGATAAAAAGAGCTCTGAATATGCAACAGGGAATGGAAATTCCTGGTTCCATCTTATTCATTCCCTGTTTTGTTTTAGGGAAGTGTTTGGCAACCCCTTGAGAAAGCCATTAATTCGTCAGCGCTACATTCGGTGAATGGAGCAGAATAGAAGAAATTCCCTGCAGTTTCCCAGTAAAACAGGGAAATCCGTTGAGAGGGGTTCGCTACAGACTGCATCCACCGCCATTTCGTCGTTCTCCAATGAGTGGGTCCCGACTGGCTTGTTAGAACTTCGCGTTCTTTCAAAGGGTTAGCGAGGACCTAGGCGTCGATAGGGCTTCTTACTTCCCTGAAATCTCCAGCAGATAGCAGAATTCAGAGAAGACATCTCTGTTTGAAATTTGTCGGTCCCGATTTGGGGGTCAAGTAGCATCCAAGTCTCAAAAGGCGTGGACTGTAGTAATAGGGTTGTCCAAGAATTAAAAATTTGTCTGAGCATCGCGCCAGTTAGAATGCGGCGGGTGTTGGGGGCGAGGCAGATGAGTTCCGACGTCATGCAGGATGACTACTGGGGCTTATGCAACGCAGAAAAGAAGGCTCATTGCGGAAACGGTAGGAATCCCTGCAAATCTGAGCTTGGTTGTAGAGACTTGACGTCCCTCAGAGCGGGACCTGGCACCCATCCCGCCAGCCCCCGGGTTTTGGGATATCTTGACGGTGGTGATGAAGAATTTTGCGACTAGCAGTGTAAGGTTTGTTCCACTGGGACGACTCATAGGCATGACCACGATGCATCGGCGAAGAGGAACCAGCGGTGGGTATCAGAGATATCAGGCCGGAGTGTCTGAAGAGCTGCGAATTTCGTGACTTCAACGAAGCTCGACCCCGCCACCTGGCTCGACCGTTACGGCGATATCATGTTTCGCTACGCCGTCGCGCGGGTAAGGGACAAAGCAACCGCCGAGGATCTGGTGCAAGACACATTGCTCGCGGCCATCGAAGCCGCGGACACCTTCAAGGGCGGCTCCGCCGAACAGACGTGGTTGATTGGCATCCTGCGCCACAAAGTGTTGGATTACTTTCGAAAGTCGGCACGCGAGCAACCCATTGCGTTCGATGGGAACGAATCTGGGGCAACAAGGGATGAAGACTTCGACGATCAGGGAGGCTGGTCTGTATCGATCGCCGAGTGGCGAACGCCGGAAAAGTCAGTCGAACGCGACGAGTTCTGGCAAGCCTTGCGCGGCTGCGTGGATACATTGCCGGACAACCTGCGCACGGTATTTACGCTACGGGAACTTGATGGACTGGAGACCGAACAACTAATGGAAACCTTGGACATCTCGACTAAAAACAACCTCTGGGTGATGTTGTCACGGGCACGCAAAACAATGCAGAAGTGTCTGCAGGCTAAATGGTTCGGCGGGAGTTCGACAAGATGATGACCTGTAAAGAAGTTGCACAGCTCGCGTCCGAATCACTCGACCGAACTCTCACCTTGTACGAGCGTTTGACACTGCGATTGCATCTGTTCCGATGTGATATGTGTACACGTTATGTACGCCAGTTGAAGTTTCTGCAGCGTGCTTGTGCTGACGCAGGCGAAGAGAAGTTGACCGAAGCCGTGGAACTTAGCGATGAAGCTCGGGAACGTATCCGGATTCGATTGAACCAGGAGTAATACGCAGCCGTAATACTTCATTGAGACTCCAGACACCCTTCTACGACCTCCCACCGTTGTCACGCAGAAATAGCTTGTAAGGTTTTCGCCGCTTCGACGACTCATTGACAGATTCGACACAAAGCGGGCATCCGGCCGCCGTCGATGGAAATGAATCAGGACTTGATCAGGAGATCACAATGTCAGAAGCAATTTTGGATTCGGATCGCTCCCTCACTACGCACAGAGGTTTGAGCGAGTTCACGGCAACCCACGCCCACTGGGCACTGCGCATCGCACTTGCGAGCGTCTTCATCTATCACGGTGTCGGCAAGCTGGCTGGTGTTGAGCAGTTCGCTCAGATGATGAATCTGTCCTATATCGTGGCGCTGCTTGTTGCCCTTGCCGAGTTCGGCGGTGGCGCGTTGGTACTAGTCGGTGGAGTTACCCGAAGCTGGGTGACGCGCCTCGGTGCGAGCTTTTTCATACCGGTGTTGATTGGCGCCATCACGATGGTCCATTGGGGCCAGTGGAACTTCGTGGCGAACGAAGCTTACCCCATGGGTGGTAGTGAATTTCAGGTGACGTTACTCCTGATCTCGATCTACCTGCTGATCAAGGGTAATCGCACCTAAATACTTGAGGCGACAGGTAACAATGGGCGGTTGAACGACCGCCCTTCATTCAATTCACACTTAATGGAGGCAGCCATGGCTCACATCGAAATCTACACGAAAGACTGGTGTCCTTTTTGCCACCGGGCGAAAGCGTTGTTGCGCTCCGAGGACCTATCGTTCGAGGAGATTGACGTGACGATCGACACTGAACGCGAGCGCGAGATGGTGCTTCGCTCAGGTCGTCGGTCCGTGCCGCAGGTCTTCATCGGTACCAGGCACGTTGGTGGCTTCGATGATCTGTCAGCGTTGCACGACAACGGCGAGCTTTATCGAATCATCGAAACAGAACAACGCGAACTCGCTTAGTCAATCGGTTTTGGGCTCCAGAAATCGCTGTGCCTGCTTGATCGACTTGAAACGGCGTATGCCTCGTTCTCGGACACGGGTGGGTTGGTGTGAAAGTTCTGCTCGATTGTTGGCGTATTGCTCAGTGTTGTGGTTGGCTTCAGGGATCAATGATCGGTGCGCCACACAGTAGCTTCTCAGTTTGCCCGTGACTATCTGTTTCGGAATCCCACCAGACTTGAGCAGTCACTGGAAAAACCGTTTGGCGGCTTTGCCATCTCTACGCTGCTGCAAATAAACATCAACCACCTCGCCATCTTGATCAACAGCTCGCCAGAGATAGTACTGTTTGCCGTCGATCTTCACGAATACCTCATCCAAAAAATAAGTATCGCCAAATCCAGGGTGCCTCCGCCGAAGGCGTCGGGTAAATTCGGGACCAAACTTGTTAATCCAGAGCCGAATGGATTCATAGCTGACATTGATGTTGCGTTCAATCAGAAGATCCTCCACATCCCGGATACTGAGATCTTAAGCAGCACCTGGTCAAAGTCTCGTTAGATTGCAGGGTGATCTCGCAAGTTGATTTGTTCTGACCCAGGGGATCACCTGGTCGTCGGTTATATCGCGTCGAATTGAATCTCAGTGGTGATGGGTCCGTGTACTCTGGTCCGCCTGCAGCGCGGACAGGATCTGCGACCGAATCTTCTCGATGTCGGTTGCGTGGAAGCCTTCGTGTACGTACCGCACGATGCCGCGACGATCGACGAGAAACGACGTTGGCATCGTCTTCAGGCCGTAGCTTTCTGCCACGTGCCCCGCCTGATCGCTCAGCACCGTGTACCCGACCGGGTAGGTCAGCAGGAAACGCCTGGCATCATCGGGGTCTTCGTCGAGGTTGACGGCTAACACCTCGAAGCCTCGATCGGCCAACGTTGCATGCAGTCGTGCCAATAACGGCAGCGAGTCACGACAGGGTGCGCACCAAGACGCCCAGAAGTCGATGAGGACGACCTTGCCTGCGTAGTCGGCCAGGACAACGGTGCCGTTGCCGGAGAGCTCAGGCAACTCGAAATCCGGCGCAGCATCGCCGCGCTCTGTCGCGTAGGCCAAAACGCAGAACGAAGTTGTGGCCAGGATGATGAGCTTGTTCATTCAGAGCGGCGCGAGAAAACGTAGGAAATCGAAATCGAGATCGAATACGACGTCGTGAACTGTAACGCGTCGTTGAGGTTGCGCCAGATTGGAATCCTTCCCGAGATCTTGCCGGCCAGATTGTCGCTGTAGTGATACTGAACGGCGGGCACGAAGTCGAGCCACTCACCGCCGGTGTTCGGGATATCCACGGAGCTACGCTGATCTCGATCGGCGTTGCGGTAGCGTAACTCGGCGCCGAAACCCCAGGGTGTGTCGGTCTGGTAGGTGCCGCCGAAGGCCAGAGACCACGCGTCGCCGAACTGATAGTCGCGATCGTTCTCGAAGTTTTCCGTATAACTCAGCGAGGCCAGGATCTGGGTTTTTGCCGCGCGGCTGAACGAACGTGTCGCTTGTGCCCAGAACACCGCTGCCCAGGCCCCCGTGGATGGCTGCATGTCTTCGGCGAGGGTGACGAAATCGACCTTGTCGTCGTCGCCGATGGGAATCCTCGAGCCGATGCCGAAGGTAATACCGTTGCGTTCGAACAGGCCGACTTTGCTCGGCGTGTATTTGAGCATGACCATGGCGTCACCGATGCCGCGACCGGTAGAGGTTCCGCTTTGGCCGACAGTGCGTTTGTGCTCGATGGCTGACACCAACGCCGAGACCGAGAAGCGCTCGTTGATGCCATAACTCGCTTGCAACACCAACGTCTGGGTCTCGCGTTTACGGCCGGTTTCGTCTCTGACCTCGTCCGTACCGCTGACCAGATCGCTGATGTCGTGAAACTCGTAGCTGCTGCTCAGAAACCAGCTTCCACGGTCCGGCGATCCGGACTCCATCGAGCTCAGCAACGGTACACCAGCGCAGCTGCACGTCGCCGCCAGCGTCTGGTGCGAAGCAGCAAACATACACAGCGCGCTCGCAACCAGCATCGCTCGGGTAGGCACCACAACTCTCATCTCACGTCGATCTCCGAGTCCGGGTTGAATGCCGCCCACGCGAACCAGAACGCGATATACGACTGCGTCAACGCCAGCTTCTCCGTGGATCGCGTCCCCGTGAGCGCCTCCCCAAAAACGTCCCAGGTGTTGCCTTCGTTGTCGGTCATTATTGTCGGCAGAGGATCGCTGGACGGTGCAAAATCCAGCACCGTTCCGTCGGCTAGGGTACTTCGAAACACCACGGCGATGTTCTTCTCCGCGCTCCCGGCGACGACGATGGGAACGCCATCGAGGGTATCGTTGATAACCTCGATGCCTGGACCAAACTCATCGATCACATAAGCCCGCGCGAAACCGTTCATGCGCACACCCAGCACCCGCGTTTTCTCCAGCAAGCGAAAGTCGCGCGGCTGGACGTCGAACAACAGGTTGTCGTCGGTTCGATAGGTGCCGTAGGGATAATCGTCGTAGTCGCGGCTGAAGCCGGTTTGGCGGCTCAGCAGGAACGAATCCGGATACATCTCGCGCCAGGTTGCCAGGGTCGTTTCCACGAGCGGTAGGCTTTCGGGAACTTCTCCGCGCCGGGTACCCTGCACGGCCTGTACGCGCATCTGCGACCAGTTGCTGTTGGTTTGTCGATCGAACAGGATCAAGTTCGAGTTATATAGCAGCCCGGAAACGCCGAACGTAGGGTCCGTATCGGCAACCGACGATCGCCACAACATTGCGGAGCCGGTCAACGGGCAGTAATTAAGAACAACGGGTTCGCCCTGCAGAGTGTCGTTGACTATCTCGTGCCAATCTAGGATGTCGTGGGGAACAGCTTTCACCTCGCTGCCTGATTTGTAGCCGACGACGAGATTTTGCGGCAGACCACCAAGGGCCTGGCTGGCAGGCAGGAACAGTGGGTTGTCGATCGACGGTATGCCATCTCGACCCGGGCCACCGTCAACTACCTGGTTCTCTGGAATCAGCCAGTCGCTGATGTCGCTTGGCGTCGAACCACCGCTGCCGTCACCGCCTCCACACGCGGCCAGTAACACGAGGCCCGCGAAGCGCGAGATCCGTTTTTGCATAATCTCCCTCCCGGGACGATAGACACCCATCGAGCGAACGAGTTCAGACGAATATGGGTTGTGTGTCGCGAATAACCATGTCAGTTGATTTTGTTGAGAAATTTGCAGTCATTGGGCACCCTGGCATTTATGACCCGCATCCTTCGCTTTCTGTTTTCGTTACTCACTTCAACGCTTCGATCGCGGGGTACTGACAAGTTAACTGGCTCTCTGGCAGCATGTCGAGATGAAAAACCTCTACAAACGACATCGATTCCCACCATCTGTCATCCAATATGCGGTCTGGCTGTATTACCGGTTCAATCTCAGTATCCGAGATGTGGAGGATCTTCTGTTTGAACGCAACATCAATGTCAGCTATGAATCCATTCGGCTCTGGATTAACAAGTTTGGTCCCGAATTTACCCGACGCCTTCGGCGGAGGCACCCTGGATTTGGCGATACTTATTTTTTGGATGAGGTGGTCGTGAAGATCAACGGCAAACGGCACTATCTCTGGCGAGCTGTTGATCAAGATGGCGAGGTAGTTGATGTTGATTTACAGCAGCGTAGAGATGGCAAAGCCGCCAAACGGTTTTCCCAGACTGCTC
>JACZXA010000194.1 GCA_022571865.1 Pseudomonadota bacterium | reverse complement strand
AGAGAACGTGCGTTTCGAACTTGGAGTGAAGTAGTTGAAGTCTAGATATCTTGCCCTTTCTGATGCGTTTTGTTTCTTTAACTTGTCAATACCCAACAATTCGTAGCGACCCGCAGAATCTACGCAACAATTTGACATCGGTGGAACTAACCAGAGCGGCGTTGTCCCAATACTGGTTGACCCCAACCATGGGAGCTCGATATCAGTGTACGATCTCGCCATTGAGAGACAACCTATGCAGGTGGTCGACGTGTCGCTCACGGCGGGGGAAACCCGAATCTGGTCAACAAAGGAGTTTAGGGTGAGGAAACTCTTGTTGTTAATTCTTGGATTGGGAGTCACCTCCGTAGGTTGGTCCGATTGTAAACAAGTGGATTCAACCACCCCAGGCCATTACGTTGCTATCTATACGTTGACGGACTTGATTCAGATCGAACCTACCGAAGTCCACTATTGCGAATATGAAGAGTATTCTCAGTGGATCGCGCGGTGGGACGTTTATGAAAGCTATCGGGGTTGGAGAAAGTTCGCTACGGCCTACTGCGCTGATCGAGAAACTGAATACAGATGTATAGCCACACGTCATGTGGTTGCGGCTGATTCTTACGACGTAATCGATCTACCTTACGATATTGCTATTTCACGGGTGATGGAATTGAGAGAATCAGCAGCAGAATCCCGTCCTGGCGAAAAAATTACCAAGGTGAACTATACCGTTGTGGCCAACGGTGGCGCTTGGTCGGAGGAAGATTATGGTTATCGCGTAACCCTCTTAAAGCCCCCTCAATTTACGGTGGGTGCTGCTGTCATCTATCGTCGAAAGTGTGAGGAAGCGTGTCGTTGGATTGGCCGATCCACTGCCAGAGTGTATCCTGGGAGCAGTCAAAAACGGCTACGGGAGCTCAGGAAAAAACACGCCGATCCTCTGATTGAGTTGATGACAACATTCTGAGTCTGCAATGTGGTATCTAATCCTCTTTTGTTCACTATTCGCCTCTGGTTTTAATGCCGCGGCCATGGATTGCTCTTCTGTGGACTCGAGTGAACTCTTTCCCGAACTGCTCGAAGCCCTAACCTCAAAGTTCGACCATCCTCCTCAACAGCTTTTTTATTGTGGCGGCATCATGAGCTACCTGTGGAAGGCGGAATGGGACGTTTATGACACTGGTGAGTCATGGTCCAAGAAAGGTGAGGCTTCTTGCTGGGTGGAGAATCGCCGCGGTAAACAGAGAGTTTTTAGTTGCCGTAAGAATATTATCGTCTCCAACTCACAGACCGGGGATGCCATCGACTTCAAACATGAAATGAGTTTCGATCGTATCAATGAACTAGTTGAGACTACGCGGAGTCACATAGACAAAAAGGACCTTATTACGCGAATCGAGTATACGAAGGTGTATGGCGGCAAATCTTGGTCGGCAGAGGAGTACGGCTACAAGGTGATAACGACGAAGTTTAATGCCAGCAACGAACGCGAAACGCTACACATCGTTAGAGACTGTTCACCCAGTCCTTGCTTATGGACGATCAAGTCCCACGACGATTATATAACAATCAATTAGAGTGCCATATGCCAAATCTGAATCGCATGCCATTTTTGCCGCGCACGGAACTCCAGGTATTTCTACACGTACTGTAGAAGACGAAAAAAAACCGGTTACCTGAGACTTGAAAACGACGGCTTTTGGCCGTTTGTTGCGTTGAATTAGCCTGCTTTACGGGTCCGCTTTTTGTTGCGATGCGGGATAAATCTTTCCCGCTTCTCTACATTGGAGCCTTCTTCATACCGGACGCCCAGAATCGCCTGCTTTATGACCGAAAGGTGCCCGAAGGCGTCATCTCCGGATGGGTTGCGCGCTAGTTGGTGCTGTTAAGTAGTTTTCGCATAACCGTGCCTAATCTTCGTTTGTTGTCACCTTTTTGCACATGCATCAAAAAGATGAGCCCCACGGCGATAATTGTGGCGCCTCCTAATAAACCAGACATGAAAGCCCAGAATTCGATATCGCTGAGGCTATACGTATTCAAACTGTCGAGACGGTCTAGCGCTATCACAGTGGTGGATACGAACAGTAAAAGCCCGATCATTGCCAGAGCAGCGGCAAAGAGGTAGGAATATGTGGAGGGCAATTTTGCTTCGTCAGTTGATTTCAAAAACTCATTTACGAGATTGCGCTCGCTGATGTTTAGCCGGATGCTCTTTGCCATCGTCGTTTTTTTCCTGTCGAACCAATCAGTAGGCCCAATAGTATACGGTCCCTGTAAGGTCCGGTCGCGGGTGATCAACATCGGCTTCTGGTCGATTTTACTCACTCTGCTACCTTGCATGCGCACGTAAAAGTGGCTGATAACGGAGGTACGGCAGACAAGCCTAGCTTGAAGCGAAAAACGTCGAAATGTGCCCTAACCCGCCGTTCGTGTAGCTAGATCCGCGTAGATAAGATTCGTACCACCGAATATGTCCAAAGCACTTCCAACGGTGTAGTCAATTCGTCCTTTTCCAAGCGCTTCAATGGCCTCGATGTCGGTGTAGCTAGATATTCCGCCTGCGTAGGTAGTCGGAAGCGGAGATTCGCGCCCCAGAAGCTCAACTAGGTTCTTGTCAATCCCATCGGAAAGACCTTCCTTGTCGACAGCATGTATCAGGAATTCTGAGCAGTGCTCCGCCAGACGTTTGAGCGCGGTTCCATCAATTCTTAGATTGGTCGCTCGTTGCCATCTATCAGACATCACGACGTAGTTGCCATCATCCCACGCACAACTGAGATCAAGCACCAGATTCTCACGACCAACAGCATCGGCAACCTGATGAAGTTTGTCATGAACCAGCTGTCCTTCTTCGAATATGAAGGACGTGACGATTACACGCTGAGCACCGCGTTGAATCCAAACGGGCGCGTTAATGTCATTGATGCCCCCGCCGATCTGGAGCCCCTTAGGATATGCTGCCAGAGCCTCGATAGCTGCCGATTCGTTACCTTCGCCTAGCATTGCTATGTGCCCACCGCTAAGTCTATCTGACCGAATAGTCGAGCAAAGTCGGCGGCTGGTTTGTCGGTCTCGAAATTGGTTGTTGGTAGACCTTCGTCGCTCAGTGTCGCGCCAACTATCTGTTTGACGTGTCCATTGTGAAGGTCAATGCAGGGGCGAAATCTCATAAGTTTCGGATTCTACAGTGCTTTCTCTAGGTCGGCTCTTGGCCGATTGTGCGTGGTAGAGAACGTGATTTTGGGGTCCGCTTTTTGGTGCGGAATAAATCTATACCCGTTTCACCTAGACGGTGATGCTTCCCGAAGCCGGTTCGAACCGGTAAGTTTCGCGAAGAAGAACTTCCCCGGGGAAATGCAACCGTTTGCAGTGCTGGACTCGATCGCCGACTTGCCGTTCTGGTGGCGAGGTTAGCAGCGTTTCTCTCGATCCAAGAGCCAGCGCCCTTGTCGAAGGCAGCGACCGACCACGACTAGTCATTTAAAGCGGCTTGGCGAAACTGACCTCGTGGCCATCGGGGTCCGTTACGTGGAAGTAACGCTCACCCCAGCGAGCGTCTTGGGGGGCAAACATGGGGGTAATGCCGGCGTCCAAGGCCCTTTGGTACTGCGCATCGACATCGTCCACATAGAATATGGCGCGGCCCCACCAGCGAACGTCTGCATTCGGAACGTGGATCAGATTCAGGAAGCCGGTACCGGCGACGAGGCTCGTGAAAGAACTCATCTCGCCACCGTACTTCACCCTGAAACCAAGGGCGCGATAAAACGCCAGAGAGAGCGCCATATCGCTGACCGCGAATGTCACCGCGGAAATTCCGGCTATCGCCACAACCCACTCCCTTTTCGTAATAATACCGACTTGGCAGCTTTTTCGTTTTTCGTGAAGGCCCCCATCCGCTGGCTGATAATAGCGGTAGGGGTGCGGGTGGATCTGGCAGTCTAATTTTCCTGTTGTGAGCGAATGAGGATTAGATCGGAATGACCTTAGCCGCTCCGCTTCTGATGCCTATTAATTCGTAGCATCCAGGGTGAAACAGGATTAGCTTTCACAAAGCACTCGCTGTGAACTGAACACACGAACTGGTTGTCGCTCACCAGCAGCTACGGAATAAACGCCCGGTCACGCACCGGTGTTAGCCGGAAGCGAGATTCTCTCCTCCCTACGGTTGCGCCGCGATCTGCGGACCATGGGTTGTGACCAACGCTGACAACACATGGGAAGGAGGCGAGCAGCGGGTGCCCGCGCTCGAGGCAACTCTGGTGCATCCTGTTCTCCCCGTGGAACGGAGGATCGCGTGATGAACTATGCCTTCCACTGCCGAAAATGTGGCGACCATTTCGATGTCTCGGAAAGCCTCGCTGAGCACGAGAAGCACCAGGAGGAGTGCCCGAAGTGCGGCAGCACGGACATCCGTCAGAAATTCGACCAGGTAGTAATCAAGACCAGTAAAAAGTCTTGAGTACCGCCAAGCCTCAAAATACGGCGCGTTTCTGAAGTGGCCCGCCCCGGCTGTCACACCACTATGAGCGTACTCGGCGCGGGGGTGCGCGTACAGATAGTCTCGAATAGGGACGATCGTTGATTGCTACAAAATGTTGTGTGATTGTGATTTCAAATTGGTCCTTCAAGAGTCCCGGCAGTACATGGGCTTTCAGCTAAACAAAATTGAAAACGGTGTCCTTTACGTTTCTTCCACGCCCGGAAATTCATTCGATGGCATTAAAGAATTCGTTCAGCTTCTAGATCTGAAAATCGCGGACGAAGAGATCGCAGGCAGCTCTATCTCCATATGATGGGATGGACGGGAGGGAACCTACAACGGCCGCATAGATGAACTGATCGACATTGCGGACTTAGCGGCGGAAACACTTCCAGCCGTGAGGATCGCCGTGGTTGTGGCGTCCGATCAAACCAGGAGTCTGGTGGAGGCACTCAAAACCTTTCTTGAGAGCCGAGGGATTGAAATGTTGGTAACGAGTAGCTTCAAGACCGCAAACAATTGGATCACAAACTGAAGGTTGGCCGATTGCGTGAGTATCGCCAGCACACCCCTCGTAGCTGGTAGAGGAGCGGGTCACCCCAACTCCCCCCCATTTAGAACCCATCGTGCCCAATTCGGGCAATAGGCTCAAGACAAAGTCATTCACGTCACTACATGGTGGGATTAGAACAACACACCATCAGCTCCCACGGCTTTCCGTCCATCCAGCGCGTGGAAACATGCGGCGAGCGACTCTGCCATAAACAGATGCAACAAGCAGTCGAACCACTTGGTGTCGCTTGCCGATAGCTTCGCTATCCTCGCAAGTTTTGTTGCCGTTGTTTCTCGGGTCTCTGTGTACCCACAACGTGTCCCCTTTGAGGTTAACTTTACCCAGGGTCCTTCCCTCCACGGGCGTTACCCCGCTTCATCAGTAATATGACCCATCTGACTTCCTCACCACCTTCCCGGCGTCCTCGCTGTTTAGACTTGTTCGCCGGTACTGCCTTTCCCTGGCAGAGTAGTGAGGATCTCCCACGTTCACCGTGTTGCTTTGATGACATGCCGTGCTCTCAGACCCCGGGGACGCCCGACACCACTACCCAAAACGTGATGCCGGATGGTGTCTTCTGGTCAAATTAAACCATCGACCATCCCACAATGTACTTTAACGGGGCTCTATCACTTCAGCCCGAAGGCTTACGGCCTATCACCTCTCTGTCTACGCTTAACCAGCAAGGTTACCCATACCAGCTCAAGACTCGATACCAAGTGCGGTGGGTCTCCGCTTCTTGGGCGGCACTTTCAGCCGCTAGCAAACACAGCGCCTCGTGGCGCACAAGCCATTCCTAATAGGCACAAACTACTCTGTATGCACGCGGTATGTGCATTTGAATAATACACCCGTTCGGGAGTATCTTGCGTAAGAGATCGTAAGCGCCGACTAATCCCCGGTATTGAAGTTGCCGGGTAGAAGTGCTGCGATATCGTCGACATTTTGTGCTTGGGGCAGCAGGGTAAAGACGCGTTTCAGATAAGCACAGGGATCGATCCCATTGGCTTTGGCTGTCTCGATGATGCTGTAGAGATTCGCACTGGCACGCGCCCCCCGCATAGATTGACAGAACAGCCAATTTTTTCGACCAATCACAAACGGTCGGATCGCGTTCTCAGCTCGGTTGTTGTCGATGGGATAGGCACCATCGTCCAAGTACCCGATGAGCCGAGGCCACTGGTTGTCTAAATAGATCACCGCCTTGCCCAACGCCGTTCCCGGTGCGGTGGTTGATCGTGAGCGATCGAGCCAGCGGCGCAGCTTGTCGATCACCGGTTGTGCTTGACGTTGCCGTTCACCGTACCGAGTTGTCGCATCGGCCTCTTTGAGCGTTCGCTCGATACGGTAGAGCTTGTTGATCAGCGCCAGCGCCTGGTCGGCTTTGCCCGTCTTGCCCTTGGGCTGCAGTCGTTGTGCTTCAACGAACTTGCGCCGTGCGTGCGCCCAACACCCGAGCCGTTGCAACCCTTGAGCTTTGCAGACCGCTTCGTAGCCGTCGTAACCGTCCACCATCAGCGCACCCGCATAGTCGCCCAGCAACAACTGGGGCACATCCCTACCGCGCGATGGATCGTAATGAAAGACCACCACCGCTTCCCCGGGTGGTCCCGCCACACTCACCCACATGTAACTCTTCGATTGCGGTTTACGACCCGGCTCGGCAAGCACCTGAACGGTGGTTTCATCCATGTGCAGGTACGGTTGCTGGCGCAGCACGTCCAGAAGCAGATTAACCAGCGGTTGCAGTAGCTGGCCACACTGGATCATCCAGTTCGCCAAGGTCGTTCGGTCAATATGGAACCCCAACCGCTCGAAGATGGCGCATTGCCGATACAGCGGCAGCGCATCCACATATTTGGAGACCGCCACCCAGGCCAACAGTCCCGGTGTAGCCACGCTTTTGGGGATCGGTTGGGGTGGCTTCTTAGCGGTAACCACATGACCCTCACACTCGGGACACGTGTAGGTCTTACAGACATGGCGGATGACGCGGACCTCGGCGGGAATGAACTCGAGCTGTTCGCTCGTCTCCTCACCAATGGGCGTTAACGCACAACCATGTTCCGAGCAGACCTTCTCCTCGTCTGTCAGGTCGTGGATCACCTCCACGCGGGGTAGATCATCGGACAGTCGGGGACGACCCTTACTTTTCCGGCGCGTGTGGCCACTGACGGGAACCGGGGAAGCCTCTTCCTCAACGGGGTCATCGGTCTCATCGAACAACCGCGCTTGTTCTGGTGGGGTCTTCTCGCTTGCGGCGCCGAACTGGTGATGGCGCAATATTCGGATCAGCTCTTCGAGCTGCTTTATATGAGTGTTTTGTTGATTGAGTGTGACTTGCTGGTCATCGACCAGGGAGAGCAATGCTTCGTTTTCTTTCTGTAATACCGCTTGCGGAGGCATGCGTGCATTGTATCAAATTAGCTCACACCGCGACATAGTTAAGTTGTTGGTGAGGCAACATTTTCATGATATCGAGCCCTCGAAGTAGCCAGTTCAGCTGTTCTTCGGTCAGCGCCACCACCTCCTCATCCACCCGACGTGGCCACTTGAAGCGCGCCTTCTCCAGGCGCTTGTACCAAAGACAAAAACCGGTCTCGTCCCAGTAGACGATCTTCAGTTTGTCGCAGCGGCGGTTCGTAAACACGAACAAAGCGGGCGCGTACGGCGACAACTCCATCGATTGCTCGACAATCACCACCAGGCCGTTAATGGCTTTGCGGAAGTCCACCGGATCACGGTGCAGATACACGGCCGGGACATCGTAGAACAGTCTCATCGTCGAAGAGCAGTCACCAGACTTGCCAGCCACCCCGGTGAGGTCTGTGCCGAACAGCGGATGCTGACATCCTGAACCTGGATCGTGATCGGTGCCGAACTCACTCTAAGCTTGGCGGTCACAAACGGTGTCGCCAATCCTTTACGCCACTGGCCGCGGCGTTTGACGAAGTAATTCTGATTGAGATCACGATCACGGCAGAACTCGGCAACCGGTTGATCACTGGATTCAAACTCCGCCAGCAGTGTCTGCCACTCGGCTGCAGATCGACGACGCTTTGACATACCGCTCCCGCAACTAATCAGAACGCCAAATCTAAGTCAGATGCAGTCGTTGCGGTAGTACGGGGATTTGTCGGCGCTTACGTTGGACAGACTCCATGAGGAGTTGAAGGGAGATACCTATACACCGCAACCGGTACGCCAACATCTGATTCCAAAGGCAGGCCAACCAGGTAAGTTTCGAGCGTTGGGCATACCGACGATTTATGATCGAGTGTGCCAACAAGCGATACTGAACCGGCTGGAACCGATCTTTGAACCGGTATTCGATGATGCCAGCTTTGGCTATCGGCGAAAGAGATCGGCGCGGGATGCGCTCAGGAAAATCTGGCGCGAGCTGGAACAAGGTCATGAGTGGGTGGTAGATGCGGATCTGAAGGACTTCTTCGGATCGGTCGATCACGACAAGCTCATGATCTTGGTCGGCCAACGCATTGCCGATGGCCGGGTATTACGCCTGATTGAAGGCATACTCAAAGCCGAACGTGATGTACAAGGTCGGCGGCAACCGACGCGGCGAGGTACGCCCCAAGGTGGGGTGGTTTCACCGCTGTTGAGTAACATCCTGCTGACTCCGTTTGACCGG
>JACZXA010000021.1 GCA_022571865.1 Pseudomonadota bacterium | reverse complement strand
GATCGCACAAGCTCGCCTGGGTCCGGGACGGATTCACCATTGCATGCGCTCCATCGGCGTGGCCGAACGTGCGTTTGAAATTATGTGTAAGCACGCCAACGAACGCGAGAGCTTCGGCAGCAAGCTGAGTGAAAAGCAGTTCGTGCAGGAATGGATTGCGTCCTCGCGCATGGAAATCGACCAGGCGCGTTTACTCACGCAATACGCGGCTTGGAAAATGGACACCGTAGGTAAGAAAGAGGCACGCCAAGAGCTCTCCATGGTGAAGGTCGTGGTGCCGAACATGATGATGAAGGTACTCGATCGTTCGATTCAGTGCCTGGGTGCGCTAGGTGTTTCCGATGACACACCCATCGCGTCGATGTGGCGCAACGGTAGGGCGCTGCGTATCGCCGACGGCCCGGACGAGGTGCACAAGATGGTCATCGCTCGCCGCGAGCTACGGAAATACAGATAGAAGTAGAGACCATCGACGCGGACTGTTTTGGGGTGAAATCAGTCGGAACCAACGCTGGCGGAATCGCAAGACGCTGTACTCAGATACACCTGATTGGTCGGGTTGCTATTTCTCGGTGTCAGATTTCTTCAAGCCGATTGCAATCGCGAGCAAGGTCAACGAGATCAAGCTAACGGCGCTTATGCCGACAAATAGGCTCACGGAAAGTACGGTCTCTACCATTGCTTCGCTCCTGCTTTAGAGCCTCCGGCGGGCTCCGAGTTGGTTTCCCCTTATAAATACCCGAAGCAATCGAAGCTATGAATTCGTAGATATACGTAGTTCAAAGTAGCTACTCACCTTGCAATGTTTTTAGTTGATTTCTCGTAATGATGCTTAAGCGATCTTTCTAGGGGAACTGGTAGCGGTGTGCTTTATGGAAAGGCTGTGACGAATTGATGATTCGCTTTCTGCTCTATGTCAGGCAACGAATACGGGTATCTCCTGATTCCGGATGAGATAAACTATGGACTAGTCTGGTCATATGGACCCCCCGAGCGTAAATCGACAATTCGAACTTGCGGATGGTTCGACAATTCTTGTTAGCAGCGCCCGACCTCGTGACGCTGACGCAATGCAGGCATTCGTAGGCGGCTTGTCGCAAAGATCATCCTATCTGAGATTCTTTTCGCGGCTCGACCAATTGCCGCCTTCTATCCTCAAACGTTTCACCCAGGTCGATTATCCGAGCAATATGACAATCGTTGCCGTACAAGAAGGTTCGTCTAAAATCATTGGCCTCGCTGGATGGACGCCTAGTCACGTTCAATCAGGCGACGACGAATGTGCAGTTGCGGTTGCCGATGAGTGGCAGTCCCGAGCCGTTGCAACAACGCTCCTCGGCGTGCTGTATGACCTGGCAAAGATCGCTCATAAGACCCGTCTAGAAGGGTTTGTATTGCGTGAGAACCATCGCATGTTTGCGTTAGCGAGCAACCTCGGAATTGTCTTGGACAAGGACTTCCGTGATCCACTGGTCGCGAAAATGTATCGAGATATCGCCTAGCGCACTTTCAGTATTAGAGCAAGCACGATGAGCGCGAACCTCTTTATCGGGGTCTCGGCAACCGTGTCCTTGTTGTTGATCGCGTTGAACGAGAACAAGCGCTTTACAAAGCCTCCAATTGACCATGATCAAAGATCTCGCGTCGCAGACGTTCGAAAATACCCGAAC
The DNA here is from genome assembly GCA_022571865.1 of Pseudomonadota bacterium. Lineage (GTDB taxonomy): Bacteria > Pseudomonadota > Gammaproteobacteria > Pseudomonadales > Azotimanducaceae > SMWK01. The sequence goes on along the minus strand of JACZXA010000021.1, from coordinate 29,711 downwards.
ATTTAGCGATACTAGGAGTAACACCATGGAGAGACGGTATGTTACGCCTCTGATCGTGTCTTTGCTGCTGATGGGCGGATCGCCCGGATACGCAGAGGAAGGCGTGATCGAGGAAATCATCGTAACCGGTTCCTACATCAAACGAGACAACTTCGACTTCCTGTCTCCGACCCAGGTCATCGATCAAGACGACATTGTGGCGGAGGCGACACCCGCGCTTGGGGAGATCATGGCGAATCAGACGTTCAACTTCGGTTCGGACATCTTCGCCAATGGTTACGCCCGCCGCTATCAGGAAGGTAATGTGACCACAGCAAATCTACGAGGCCTCGGGGCCGGTGCCACCCTCAACCTCGTTGACGGCAAACGGATCAGCCAGGGCAATCTGAACAACATGATCCCGCAGATTGCGATCGAACGGATCGACATCCTGAAGGACGGCGCATCGGCACTTTACGGCTCCGACGCGGTAGCAGGCGTTGTGAACATCATTCCTAAGAAACGGTTTAACGGAATGGAAACGTCATTCTTCCGCAACCAGGACAGCAAGGGTGACCACGGCGAATCTGTCATCGATTTCATCATGGGGTCACAGACCGACAAAGGCCATTTCACTTTCGCTGCCGAGTGGCGTAGGCGCGACGAGTTGACGCAGCAGGAACGGCCGGAGTATCGCTTTCCGGAAGCCTTTGCGCGCTCCGAGACCGGTAACCCAGGCTCCTATCTTGTGCCGGACCGGGGCGCCACCGGCGCACTCACCGGATCGAGTACGCGGTTGCCCGATCCCGGATGCGGCCTCATCGACGGTCCGGGTGGGACCAACGAAGCGGCTATCCGCAACAACATCAGTGGGCAGGTCAAGTACAACAATCAGATCTGTTACTTCTATTTTGGTGAGTTCTTCAACTACGTGAACGAGAACCGGCAGATATCGACCTACACTGACTACCAGTACGCGTTCACCGACAACCTCGAGATGTCCCTCGACTTCATGTTCTCCAAGCAGAACACACGGGGTCGAAGCTCGCCTTCGAATCCGGGCGGGCGGGTAGATCTCTTGCCGCCGATTCTCGGTGATCATCCCGGGAACCCATACCGCGCGATGGCAGATCGCGGCAGTGGCCTCGAGCCGATATTTGCGCAGGACGGTGATGGCGACGGTGTACCGGATCGTGATGCAAGCGATGTTGTTTTGCTGGCTCCGGATCCTTTCACGCAATCGGCAGGAACGGTGCCTTTCAACGAGGATGTCGTAGCCGCTGATCTCCGTCTCTTCGGTAAGCTCGGCAATTTGCCGACAAACGGCCGCCGAAGCGATGGTGCTAACACAGCCGAACACACCTTCGACCGGCTGAACTGGCGGATCATCAATACCTGGAACTATCGAATTCCGGACACCAGTTGGGACGTCGCCTTCTCTGCGTCATACCAACGCAACGAAACCGACGAAGTGCGCAAGAACGCGAGCCTCAACGCGGTCCTGCTCGGCATGGAGGGCAAACTGGGAGTCAACCGAGACGAGTACTACAACCCGTTCTCTACCGTAGCATTCACCTGTGTAGATCGCGTATGCAGTGACACGGGATTAACTTATGCTAACTCCGACGATGTGATCAACACCATCGATATCATGTCGAACTTCAACTGGTACACGAATTACTACGTTTACGATCTGTTAGCGACCGGTGATCTCTTCGAGATACCGGGTGGAATGGTGGCCGGCGCCGTTGGTGTTTCGTTCACCGACTACGAGGAGGTTGTTAACGAGACGCCAGCGGCGAACGCGTGCGATCGTTGGATCAACGGCTGTGCGTTCGACTACACCGCGGATCGTGATACACAATCGGCGTTTTTCGAGTTGGCGATACCCGTTTTGAATGGCGCCATAGGCGAGATGGAGGTCCAACTCGCTGGCCGCTACACAAGATACAGCGACGTCGGTAGCACCTTCGATCCGAAGATTGCTTTCAGATGGACGCCCGTCGATATGCTCGCAGTCCGCGCTTCGTACTCGACAGCATTCATCGCGCCGACGTTGACGCAGATGTTCACGCCGAAGTTCTCCTACTTGCAGACAGTGGACGATCCGCTGTCGGGGGACCAAGGCACCTTCAGAACAAATACGTTGACGGGCAACCCGAATCTAATCTCCGAGGAAGCAGACGTCTACAACATCGGCTTTTCGTTCAACCTGCTGGACGGCGATCTGACGTTGGGAGTCGACTACAGCCGATTCGACTTCGTCGACCGCATCACCGAAACAAACGCGCAAAATGTGATCGACGCGGATTTTGCCGCGTTCGAGGCCAGTGGACGCGACGTCACCAACCCAGCAGACATCGACAATTGGATGGCTTGCTGCGCGGATCTCGCTCTCATTCGCGGGCCGAGCGGCACGTTGTCCGAGATTCTGACGAGCTACGTCAATGCGCAGACCATGGATGTCACATCATGGGACTTTTACGGTACGTACAACCTCTACACCGAGGACTATGGAAACGTGCGCGTCGATTTGAACGCTACCTGGATGGAGAAGTACGAGTACGATCTTGGCGACGGCCTGAGCGGTGATGGTGTTGGTAAGCAGAATGACACGATCAGTGCGGTACCACCGACGCCAGAGTGGCGCGTCACTGGTATCGTCAATTGGTTCTACGACAATCATCACGTGATGTTGCGCGGACGTTGGACCGACGAGGTGATGCTCGATGGGCTGTCCACAGGGCTCAATGCATTGGCAGCGGCAGGCAGTTACGGAACGCTGGGTTTTATCCAGTTCTGCGACAAACCGAGCTGCTATCGGAATGTCATCGACGACGAACTCTTGATCGATATCTCGTATGCCTACCAGTGGGATAACCTGCTCGGCGACGATCGAAGGACCCGTATCGAGATCGGAGCGCGTAACGTCACCGACGAGATGCCGGACGTCCAGATGACGTTGGGTGGCATGGATACATTCGTCAGCGATCCGCGAGGACGGATGATTTATCTGAGGCTCGAACAAGGCATCTAGTCACCACCAAGGAGGAGGAAAAGGCAGCCACGGCTGCCTTTTCTTTGGGCAACCCCTTCGACCGTCGAAGGACGACATAACGCTTTCCACCGCAACGATGGTTAAAGCTATTTTAGCCCAATACCTGAGAACCACGTGAGGGATTATGGATGCAGTGTCTAGCTTGATTATGGTTAACACCGATCCGTTAATGCCTTGGTTAAATAGGTAACGTGTCAAAATGTTGGAGTCACTCCATGAAGAAACTCTCAATATCGTTGGTACTGCTCTCCGTGTTGGTCATCAGCGCGTGTACGATTACACCTCCACCACCAGGAAGCCTGGCAGAGATACGTCAACAGGCACGCAAGGCTGTTCAGGCGGAATGCCTGGATGCCCTGTGGTTGTCGAAGGGATCAAAGATAACGTATTACGCGGTCTCGGGGGGCATGGTCGACGTCTTTAGTTACTGCGCGGCGTACGCTCGCAGCCGGGTAGAAACGTCGGTCAGATTGCCAGACGGCTCGTAAGCTGCATGTTCGGGTTAGGTAGATCCCCCTATTAATAACGCTTGCGGATACGGGCACAGTTCCAGGAGTTGTTCTGGAATTCATTTGTGCACGCACCCGATAAACTGAGCATCGTTCCACTAGCCCACTCGCCTTGCGGCTGTTCGCTGTGCCCAACCCGCCACTTGTGCGCGGCAGCCGACCTCGAAGAAGATGTCTTGCCGCTGCTGGCGGCTTGCATGCGAACCAGCCTGCCGATGGCCAAGGGTGACCATCTGTACCGGGAAGGCGATCCGGCGGAGTCTTGCTTCGTGGTGCGCTCCGGTGTGTACAAAACCAGTACCGTTAGCAGCAGCGGTCACGAATACATCACCGGTTTCTACTTCTCCGGGGAATTGATCGGTTTCAATGGCCAGCGCGACGGCCGTTATCTGGACACGGCGATCGCCCTGGAAACCAGCACGGTCTGCCGCTTGCACATTCGTGATCTACCGAAACTATGGTCGATCGGCGGTGGGCCCCCGCTGTTGAGGATGCTAGCGGAAAGACAGGACTGCGCTACTCGCCAGCAAATCAATCTCTGCCAGTCGAGGGCAGATGCGCGGGTGGCCCGATTCCTGCTCGAGTCCTCTAAGCGCATGCAGCGGCTCGGGCGCGATAGTGCTCTGATTCCTATGCCCATGAGCAGAACTGATCTCGCCAATTACCTCGGTATTACTTTGGAATGCTTGTCTCGTATCCTTGCGCGCTTTCGCAATGCGGGGCTCATTCGCGCCGAACGAACGGAAATCCAAATTTTGGTGCTCGCAAATTTGGAATCACTTGCTTTTCACACAAGCTGAAACGCTGTCAAGGAGAACTAAATGAACCGCATCGAATTCGATGTTGAGCTGATTACCAAGTACGACGTGAATGGGCCTCGCTATACCTCCTACCCTACGGCGAACGAGTTCGTTAACGAGTTTTCCGCCGGTCATTACATCGATGCGCTGGATCGGTTGGATGGCGCCGAGACAGCCCCGATATCGATGTACATCCATGTGCCGTTTTGTGCAAATATCTGCTACTACTGTGCCTGCAACAAGATCGTTACCGCCAACCGCAAGCACGCCGATGCTTATCTCGAACACCTGCTCTGCGAGATCAACCTGCAGAGCGAGTTACTGACCAACAATCATCGTCTCGAGCAGCTACACTTCGGAGGTGGTACTCCGACCTATTTTAGCGCCAAACAGTTTTCCTCGGTTTTTGCCGCTCTACATGAACATTTCAATCTCGCCACCAGTAGTGAACGCGACTTTTCGATAGAGATCGACCCGCGTACCGTAGATGCCGAGCGTATTCGGTTGCTGTCTTCGCTGGGTTTCAATCGTATGAGTTTCGGGATTCAGGATTTCGATCCCCAGGTGCAACGCGCGGTGAACCGTCTGCAAAGCGAAGATGAGACTGCGTGTGTGATAAACGCGGCCAGAGCGAACGGAATCGAATCAGTCAGCGTAGATTTAATCTACGGTTTGCCGCTGCAGACCGTGGCTGGTTTCGAACAAACGCTCGCACGCGTGTTACGCCTTGGCCCCGATCGCATTTCGCTGTACAGCTACGCTCATTTACCACAACGGTTCAAGACACAACGTCAGATCAAAGCGGCAGATCTACCGGACCCAGCAACCAAGCTCGAACTGTTGAGAACGGCAATCGAAGTGTTCGACCAGGCCGGAATGGTGTATATCGGCATGGATCATTTTGCGAAGCCTACGGATACCCTGGTACGCGCGCAGCAAGACGGAACGCTGCACCGCAACTTCCAGGGTTACACCACCCACGGCCATTGCGATCTGATCGGACTTGGCGTGAGTGCGATCAGCAGCGTCAGTGGAGTCTACAGCCAGAATGCCAAGGATCTCGATGGCTACTACCGGCACATCGATCAACATCGCCTGCCGATCGAGCGCGGTATCGTGCTGACGGTGGACGATTTGATCACGCGAGAGCTAATCTCCGCGCTGATGTGTCACTTCAAGCTCGATATCGCAGCCTTTGAAGCCCGCCACGGATTCAAGTTTAGAGAGTATTTCGAAAGCGAATGGGAAGCGCTCATACCCTTTCAGCGCGAAGGTTTGCTGCGCTTGAGCGACACTCATATCGAGGTGACGGCCAAGGGACGCTTTGTCATTCGCAACATATGTATGACCTTCGACACCTATCTTGCGCCCCACCAATCGGGATTCTCGAGAGCCATCTAAAAACTCATCGCGACCAGGTACCTTCAGACGAGGGCGTCCGTATCCGGATTTCTACGTAGACTGCAACGTAGTCGCGCCTAAGTGGAGTCCCTAATAGCGCAGGTGCTTACCCAAGTGTAAATTTTGGACACCGTCGACCAGAGGTCCATGAGGTCTGGATCCTGGTGAACATGAGCATCAACAGATTTACGAACGAAGGAGTAAGGGCGATCGGCAGTCGATTCCAGATTATCTGGACCGTCATATGTGCAGTTGCTACTACTCCGACCTTCGCGTTCGCGGCGACGATCTCGACAGACTCAGTGAATGTGTTGGGTGTAACAGATGTGGTGACCATAGCAATCGCGGATAATCCGAATCTCGCGGCAATGCAGGCACGCTTCCAAGCCAAGTTGGCGATCCCGTCTCAGGTTGGCACGCTGCCCGATCCGATCTTGAGCTTCAACGCAGTGAACTTCCCCATCGACACGTTCGACGTTCGCCAGGAAGCAATGACTCAAACGCAGTACGGCATCAGCCAACGGCTTCCGTTCCCAGGAAAACTCGCGCTGCGGGAAGAAGCCTCTTCATACGATGCCGAGGCGGCGAGGGACAACGTTGACGAGACTCGGTTGCGACTGATCCGTGACGTACAGTCTCGCTGGTGGAGCTTGCACTACCTCGACCAGACATTGGGAATCGTAGGCAAGAACCAGGAGTTACTAAGGCGGTTTGTTGAGATAGCCAGGACTAAGTACGAGGTTGGCAGCGGTCTTCAGGCCGATGTACTGCTTGCCCAACTTGAACTCTCAAAACTACTCGATAAGAAGATTCAGCTTGCGGGCCTACGACGTGGCGAAGAAGCAAGACTCAATAAGTTGATCGACCGGCCGACCGATTCCGTAATCGTTTTACCTAAAACAACAAACCTGACATTGCCCAGGCTCGCGGAGGAACCCGCACTGTTCACACGCGCTCAGGAGTTGCGTCCCCGGCTCGCGGAGATACGCCACAAAATTCAAGCTGCCGAATCGCGTGTTGCGCTCGCAAAGAAGGACTACTACCCAGATCTTACGATCGGCGCTGTTTACGGTGCCCGCCAAGGAGACAACCCACCAAATGTGGGGGGTAAACGGGCCAATTTTTTATCGTTTCGGTTGAGCGTCAACCTTCCGCTGTATCCGAAACGAAAACGTTCGAGCGCCGTGAGTCAGCGATCGAGTGAGCTGTTGAGTCAGCGCTATATACTGCGCGATGAGCACAATGCGGTCTACGCCGAGATATCCCAGGCGGGTGCAGACTACCAACAGGCTAACGAGCGGTTCTCGCTCTTCGCCACCGGGATCATTCCTCAGGCTCGGCAGACCGTTCAGTCAATGTTGGCCGCGTATCAAGTCAGCGAGGTCGACTTTCTGAATCTGGTGCGCAGCCAGATCACTCTATTTAACTACGAAATTCAGTATTGGCGTTCGTTGAGTGCCGCCAACCAGGCACTAGCCCGGTTGCGCGCCGCCGTTGGTGGGGAAATAGGCCATGAACAATAAATTGGTGATCGCTACGTTTCTGGCTTTGATCCTCGGCGTTAGCGCCGGTTTCTGGCTTGGGCAGTCAAGCCCAGCGGATAGTTCAGGTGGCACGGCGATTGCCGAATTGACAAAAGGTGAACGTAAACCACTGTTTTACAGAAACCCCATGAACCCGACGGTTACCTCCCCGGTGCCGGTCAAGGATGCCATGGGGATGGATTTCGTACCCGTGTTCGCTGACGAAGCGGAAACGAATCAACTCGCCGGTACGGTGCGCATCGATTCGGTGGTGCAACAGAATATCGGCGTACGCACGGCCAAGGCCGAACTCGCGACGCTCAGCCACAGGGTGCGCGCTGTCGGACGAATCAGTTACGACGAGAGGCGGATCACGCAGCTACACCCGAAGATCGAAGGCTGGATCGAGGAATTGTTCGTCAATACCACCGGCGAACAGGTTGAGAAAGACACCATCCTTCTGAGTATTTATTCGCCCAGACTCGTCGCCAGCCAGCAGGAATACGTGCTGGCATTGAAGAGCTACGAGATTCTCAAGAATAGTCCGGTAGCAGACATCCGTCGGGATGCGGAAGAACTCGTGCAGAGTTCCCGCACGCGCCTGGAGCTTTTCGACGTGCCCGAACATCAGATCCGTGAACTCGAAGCGACCCTCACACCACAAAAAGCGTTACACATTCACTCCCCGGCCGCGGGCATCGTAATTCGGATCGGCGCACGAGAGGGGCAGCACGTATCTCCGGCAAAGGAACTGTTCATGATCGCTGATCTGACCAGGGTGTGGGCTTACGCGGATATCTTCGAGTACGAACTTCCTTGGATCGAAGTCGGCGATGAAGCGGAAATGACCCTTGCCGCCTTTCCCGGAAAGACCTTCCGTGGGCTCATTGCCTACATCTATCCCTACGCAGAATCGAAGACACGAACTGTCAAAGTTCGTATCGAGTTCGACAATCCCGAGCTGGCGCTGAAACCGGAGATGTTTGCCGAGATCACGATATACGCATCCAGGCAGGAACAAGCCACGGTTATCCCTTCTGAGGCGGTGGTTCGATCCGGTTCAGAAGATCTGGTATTTATTGTTCGAGAACGCGGCCAATTCGAACCGCGCACGGTTGAACTGGGGCTTCAGTCGGATGGCCGCGTGATCGTCCTGGAAGGGGTTCAGCCTGGCGAGGAAGTCGTGACATCGGCGCAGTTTCTAATCGACTCCGAATCGAAGCTCCGCGAAGCCACCGCCAAGATGACGCTGGCTGGTTCGGGCGGAGTGAAGTCGGGCGAAACCTCTCCACCAGACATGGAAATGGACATGTCGAACGAGATCGAATCGAATTCGGATGAAACGCGGTGATCAGGTCGATCATCGATTTTTCGATCAGAGATCGCTTCATGGTCTTGATGGCAACGGCGCTCGTGGCAGCCGTCGGGATGTGGGCATACGTAAACACCCCCCTCGATGCGATTCCCGATCTTTCCGATGTCCAGGTTATCGTTTTTACCGAGTATCCCGGCCAAGCCCCTCAGGTCGTCGAGGATCAGGTCACGTATCCACTCACTACCGCCATGCTTGCGGTGCCCAAGACACAGGTCGTGCGCGGTTACTCGTTTTTCGGAATCTCGTTCGTCTATATCATTTTCGAGGATGGAACCGACATGTACTGGGCGCGTTCCCGGGTGTTGGAATCCCTCAACTACGTCAGTGGGCGGTTGCCAGACGGGATTAACCCGACGCTCGGACCCGATGCAACCGGTGTCGGCTGGATCTACGAGTATGCATTGGTCGACCGAACGGGACGTCACGATCTGGCGGAACTACGGTCGATACAGGACTGGTACCTGCGCTACCCCTTGCAGACGGTACCCGGTGTAGCGGAAGTGGCGTCGGTCGGAGGGTTCGTCAAGCAGTACCAGGTTGTGGTGAAACCCAATGTCTTGATGGCTTACGACATATCACTGTCTAAGATCATACAAGCCATTCAAAGATCGAACAACGATGTCGGTGGTGGTTTGATCGAGATGTCCGAGACCGAGTACATGGTGCGCGGGCTCGGTTACATTCGTTCGCTCGATGATCTCAAAGCTATTCCTGTTGGTGCCGATAAAAACGGAACCCCGATCCGCCTGCAGGACGTTGCTACGCTGCAGATCGGCCCCGAACTACGCCGCGGCGTTGTCGATCTGAATGGAGAAGGTGAGGTTGCAGCCGGGGTCGTCATCATGCGCTTCGGCGAGAACGCACTCGCCACGATTGAGGGTGTTCGCGCGAAACTCGACGAACTCGCGGCAGGGCTACCCGAAGGCGTAGAGATCGTGACTGTTTACGACCGCGGTGACCTGATCGAGCGAGCGGTGACGAGCCTTACCACGTCGCTCATCCAGGAAATCTTCATCGTCAGCCTGGTCGTGATTGCTTTCCTGCTGCATGTTCGTTCCGCCATTGTCGCGATTCTCACGCTACCGCTTGGCATACTGATGGCGTTTATCGTGATGCGATGGCAAGGATTGAACGCCAACATCATGTCGTTGGGGGGTATTGCCATCACGATCGGCACCATGGTCGATGGCGCGATCGTCATGGTCGAGAACGCCCACAAACACCTAGCCCGGGCAAGAGAAGACAAGGGTTCGGCGCTGACCATCGATGAACATTGGCAGACCATTGCCACGGCTTCGCGTGAAGTCGGTCCGGCTCTGTTTTTCTCGTTGCTGGTGATTACCGTAGCTTTCCTGCCGATCTTTTCCATGCAGGCCCAGGAAGGTCGTTTGTTCAGTCCGCTTGCATTTACCGCAACCTACGCCATGGCGGCAGCGGCCATCCTGGCGGTGACCCTGGTTCCCGTGATGATGGGTTATTTCATTCGCGGCAAGATCATCGACGAACACGCCAACCCGCTGAACCGTCTTCTGCATGCAGCCCATGAACCCGCGTTGAGTGTCGCGATGAGATGGCGGTCGCTGACGCTGATTTTTGCCGCGGTTTTGATCGCCGTCACCTATTATCCCCTTGCAAAACTTGGTAGTGAGTTTATGCCGCCCCTTGACGAGGGTGACATTCTCTATATGCCAACCACATTTCCCGGCATTTCCATCACCAAAGCCAAAGAGTTGTTGCAGCAGACCGATCGTATTCTCGCTACTTTCCCCGAAGTCCATCACGTGTTCGGGAAAGCGGGACGTGTAGAAACCGCCACAGACCCGGCACCGCTGTCGATGCTGGAAACGACCATTCGCCTAAAACCTAAGGACACTTGGCCCGATCCCGACAAGACGACCAAGGAGTTGATGGCCGAGATGGATAAAGCCATCGTGTTTCCAGGACTCGCCAACGCTTGGACGATGCCCATCAAAACTCGCATCGACATGCTCTCGACAGGCATTAAAACCCCGGTTGGTATCAAAGTATCCGGGCCGGACCTAACGGTATTGCAAAGGATCTCCGAAGATATCGAGCGGGCTATGAAAACAATGCCGGACACGCTTTCCGCGTTCGGTGATCGTTCGGTGGGGGGCTATTACCTCGATTTTGACATTCGTCGTGATGCCGCCGCGCGTTACGGTTTAACCGTGGGGGATGTTCAAGATGTGATTCAAAGCGCCATTGGTGGAATGAACGTGACGCATACCGTGGAGGGACTGGAACGCTATCCGGTCAATGTGCGCTATCCACGCGATTTTCGCGACAGCCCCGAAACGCTGAAACGAGTGCTGATCGCCACCCCGACTGGCGTTCAGATCCCGCTGGAGGCGGTGGCAGATCTAAAGCTTCGCCGAGGCCCACCAGTCATCAAGAGTGAAAATGCGAGGCCCAACGCCTGGATCTATGTCGACCTCAAAACCTCGGACATCGGGGGATTTGTTGCCGAAGCCAAACAGGTGCTGGCTGAGCAAGTCGAGATACCGGCTGGCTACACGGTGATGTGGTCTGGCCAGTTCGAGTATATGGAGCGCGCCGAAGCACGCCTGCGCATTCTCGTTCCAGCGACGCTGCTCATCATTTTTGTGCTGCTTTACCTCAACTTCCGTAACGTCACCGAACCCGTCATCGTGATGCTCTCCATTCCGTTCGGGCTCGTGGGCGGCATCTGGCTGATCTACGCGCTGGATTACAACATGTCCGTGGCGGTCGCGGTCGGCTTCATCGCGCTGGCGGGGATTGCGGCGGAGATCGGCGTTCTGGTGATGAGCTTCATCGACGTCGAGGTCGCAGCACTTCGTGCGACGAACCCGGGTGCGCTGACCAAAACCCAGATTCGTCGCGCCGTCCAAGCCGCTACGTCGCGGCGCGTGCGCCCGGTCGTGATGACTGCCGTGTCGACCATGGCGGGGTTGGTTCCGATCATGCTGAGCACCGCCACCGGATCAGACGTGACCCATCGAATCGCGGCGCCGATGCTCGGTGGGATGGCCACGGTACTGGTGCTAAATCTGCTGGTACTACCGGTGATTTACAGTCTGGTGTTGGAATTTCAGGAGCGGCGAAAATCGCGCACTCAAGACCATGGTCCAAGTTCGTTGGTGGATGCGATTGCGGATCTTGGTACCCTGGATTGATCGTCGCCGGGGTAACATGTTCGATGGTGCACCTCACCTATGCATGAAGTAAATCTTGGATTGATGCACCTGGTATGGGACTTTGAGAATGCGATTCGCCTTATGGACTTGGCTGTTCATTGGGTCGGCGTCTCCGCCACATCTTAGTGCTGAAGTTCTTCTTAGTGATCGCGGATGAGGTAGGAAATCCGTGCCGGTCATCTTCGGCGCGGCAATCATAGGCAGCGATCATTGGCCGAAAAGAAGCCGTTCAGCACTTCCTGGTTGAATTCATGCCACAGACGACCGCAATCCGTTTTGTACGAGGTTCTCAACGCATAGATCTTGGTTTTTGCTGGCGGCCAGGAGAATACTTGTCATACCCAGTTGCTTTTTTATCTTGTCTGCCACGCGGAAGGAATTTGCATAAATTGTCCACGTCGGAGTCACACTACCGCCGGTTGGCATGAAACTGCCATCGGTGACAAACAGGTTGTCCGTACCATGTACCCGGCAATCACTATCCAGTGCTGAAGTTCTGGCATCCCGGCCAAAGCGTAAGCCACCGGCGATCAGATTCGAGGTCGGGGCGGTGAACGCATTGCCGAAGTATCTCTGTGCGCCCATCCGTTTCATCACTTGAACGCCCTGGTTGACAAGGTAGCGAGCTACTTTCAGGTCATGGGGATGGTAGCCGACCTTGACGCGGGCAACGGGCGATCCCCACTTGTCTTTTCTGGAGCCATCCAGGCTCACGTGACAATCATCGGTCGGCAGCCAGTCGCAGAAAACTTCGAACTTGAAATCCCGGGACTCAGTGAAATGTGATGCCAATCGTTTCTTGAAGGCACTCCCCCACAACAGATTGTGCTGGTCGTCCCACTTGAGCTTGTTTGCATCTGCCGTGGGCGCAGGGGGATCGAAAACAAAATCGATCGTACCGCCTTTGACGCGTTTATCGAATGCAGCTTTATCATCAATGAAATACCAGTCCTGGAGTGCGCGATTGAAGAACGGCCCTCTCACTTTCAAATCCGCGGCTTGCCGGGGCGTGAATCGGGTCAGATCAAAGATGCCATGTCCGGTCCCGCCAGCGCAACAGTGCAGGTTCTTACCGAGCTGCTCGTACCGGTTGCCGATACCTTGTGGATGCTTTTTACCGGTCGAACTGAGCAACAGGCGGCTCGACTCCATTGAGTAACAGGCTACAACGATGATTTTGGCCTTGATGCGCGCACTACTTCCCTGGCCGTCGTAGTAGTCGACAGATACGGCATTACCCTGACTATCTGTATTGATGTGATATGCCTTGGCGTGGGTTATGACGTCGCAGTTACCGGTTAGTACCGTGTGGTCGAGTAAAGCGGCTCGCGCGCTGCCCTTGGCGCCTGAACGACACCCGTAACTGCCACAGTAACCGGAATATTCGCAAACATTGCGACCATTGAGGGGTTGCGTGAGTATCGCACGTGCCATAGGAAACGGATGCAAGCCCAGTTCGTTTGCAGCTTTATCAAACCAGTTGGCAATCGCATGTTCTGCGGTTGGCGGGAACGGAAAATCCGCTGTCGAGCGAGGTTCCAGATTGGGATGAGGCACGACTCTACCGGACACTCCGATCAGTTGCTCCACCTTGGTGTAATAGGGTTCCAGGTCGTCGTAGTCAATCGGCCAATCCGCAATGTTAGCACCGTCAATCGCACCAAACTCAGAGAGCAGTCGGAAGTCCTCCGGCTTGAGCCGGTGAAAGTACCCGCTCATGAAGTTACTGGCGCCACCTACGATATTTCCACCCCAAAAGCGTGCAGTCTCGTTACTAGACCAGCCACCGTTGCGGTCGGGTTTCTCCAACACATGAGGCTCATCCCCGATTTTCGAACGGAATATTTTCCTGCGGGATAACATCTCGTCCTTTTTGAAGTCTTGCTCGCGATACCAGCCACCTTTCTCCAACACAGCGATCTTGTATCCCGCCTTGGCCAATTCGTAAGCGATCGGCGCGCCACCCGCGCCACTACCCACAACACAGACATCAAATTCCCTGACTTCCGTTGGCTTGTTTATCATGACATTCTGTTTTCGCAGGCCTGTGTGTGTTATTCGAAATCCCGATAGGTCTTGTCTTCCACGATCTGGGAAATCCGGGCCGATGTTCCAACCACATCCAACCCAACCAGTTAGGGTCTGATTTGGTACGCCTCGGACTATTGTGTCGCCTGATCCACTAACAGTTTCATGCGTACCAGATCTGCGAGCGTGCGCGCCTCGGTCTTCTGCATTACCTGACTGCGATGAATCTCTACCGTGCGTTCGCTGATCCCAAGATCAATGGCGACGACCTTGTTGGCTTGACCTTGGGCCACTCGTTCGTATACTTTATGTTCTTTCGGAGTAAGGGAATCGATCTTGTTGCGCACCTCTTCGAGGTTGGTGTAGGCGGCTCGCTTGTCAGCATCGTGATTCAGCGCTTCATGAATTCGGTCGAGCAATTCCTGGTCGCGAAACGGTTTGCGGATGAAGTCGACGGCGCCTCTTTTCATCGCGTCGACGGCCATCGGAATGTCCCCATGCCCAGTGATGAAGACGATCGGAATGGGAGCCCGCTCTTCAATAAGCCGTTGCTGAAGTTCCAACCCGCTCATACCCGGCATGCGAATGTCGAGCACCAGGCAGCCGCTACCCGATTTATCGTAGCTGCCGAGAAATTCCTGGGCGGTGGCAAAAGTCCGATAGGGAATATCCAGGGTATCGAGAAGCATTCCGATGGCGTCGCGTACGGGCTCGTCGTCATCTACCACAAAAACGGTTGGGGTTGAATCACTCATGGGTGGAAACCTCGGGAAGTTTGAATACGAAAGTGGAACCGACATCGTTGTTGTTGTAGAAGTCCAATGTCCCACCGTGCTCGGCAATGATCGAACGGCAGATAGCCAATCCCATACCCATACCATCCTTTTTTGTTGTGTAAAAGGGTGTAAATATCAGGTCCGCTTGCTCCTCGGCAACGCCTGGACCCTGATCGCTGACAGAAACGGCGACGAGATCGCGCGGTTCCAGCGTGGTACGGATAACTATTCTGCGGCCGTTTACGCAATGAATTTCGTTCATGGCATCAATAGCGTTGCGAATCAGGTTCAAAGCAATCTGTTGGATTTGAATTGGATCAACCAGCCGGTTCGGCAGCGCTTCACCAAGGTCGAGCACTAATTCGATGTCGTGCAGGCGAGCGTCGCTTTCGGCGAGCTTTATCAGATCGATTACCAGTTGGTTGACATCCATCACCTCTCGCTGTAACTCTTGAGCTCGCGCGAACCGCTGGATGCGCTCGATGACTGCACCCGCTCGCAGGGATTGAGTGCTCAGCTTTTCCAGGGCACTGTGCAGTTTGTCTAGTTCGGTGTTGCCGCGTTCGGCGTTTCCGCGCTCGATGAGTTTGATGCCGGCCTGAGCGTACAAGGAGATTGCCGTCAACGGTTGGTTGATCTCATGAGCGATGCTGGCGGTCATTTCCCCCATGCTGCTCAATCGGTCCACGTGGGCGATTCGTGCGCGCTGCTCCGCCAGTGTCTGGCGTGCAGCGTATTGCTCGGTCAGATTGCGAATGGTGCCGGTAAAGCGGCGTTGGCCCTGCAGGCGAATCTCGCTAACAGCGAGGTAGATGGGAAATTGTTTACCCGCTTTGTCTATCGCTTCCATTTCGCGACCAATGCCGATGATCTTCTTGTCATTCGTTGCGAGATACCGGCTTACGAACATCTCATGCCGCGAGCGGTAGGGCTCGGGCATGAGTATGGTTACGGGTTGGCCGATGATCTCCTCGGTAAGGTATCCGAACATCTCGACTGCTGCTTGATTGAAGCTGTTGATGATCCCATTCTGGTCGATCACGGCTATCGCATCCACGGCGGTGTCGAGGATTGCATGGGTTTCAGCGGTAGCCAGCGTTTGCTCCGTAATGTCCTGCAGCGAGCCCAGCACCATGGTTTCACTGGCATCTTCACCAGCGTCGTCCCGCCCGATCACTTGGCAGTATATGTGGTACCAGTGATTTTCGGATCCAGATCCCACACGGGCGCTATTTGTCAGAGGCTCTTCGGCTTCGCAGCAGCGCTTCCAAGCATGACGGATATCCGTTTCCCGCAGATCGTCGAACGGCGTTGTCCACAATTCACCGCATCCGACCTTTAAGGACTCGCGCCATGCGCCGTTGACGTACCTCAGCCGCCCGCTCGAATCCGCAATGAAGATCGGGTAGGGCAGATTTTCGTATACAGAGAATTTCATTCAAACTGCTATGCGTTAGACAGGTGGCTGAACAGTTTCATGTAAGTCAACCCAGGCGCCAGTGCCCAGCGCCAGGCGAGTTCGGTGACCAGATCGCATTCGCCGTCCTGTTCTTTGACGGTATCGACAAGTGCATCCAGCCATCGATCATAGTGCTTATTGGCAATCCCGAGTCTGTGGTGGATGAGCGCGATGCGCTCGAGTTCAGCCGAGGGTGCACTGGTGACGTAGAACGCGGCGATTTGGAAGAACGATTTTCGCAGCATCGAAATCTGGCGGGACATATCCGTGTTGCGAAAGAGCCTACTGATTTCTGTGTCTTGTAGGAAGTGGTAGTAGAAACGTTGGAAGAATCCATCGGCTGCGACGTGCAAGCTAACTCCGTTCCCGAACAAGCGGCGGTAACTCCGGTCGAAGAGCGTATTTTTGCTCATGCCGCCTCTCGCTGAAGTAGGTCGTTTAGATAAATAGGTTTCCAAAACCGGATAGTCAGTGGAACAGCCAGGTTCAACCAGAAGGCGCTGAACATCAGCGTGTAGAAAGCCTCTTCTGAAAGTATTGCATGCTGGACGTAGGCGATGTCCATGACAACAAAAGCGAGTTCTGCCCGGCCCAACATGACTAAGCCGATCCTGATGCTGGCAGTATTGGACATGCCGCTGGTATACCTCGCGGCAAGCCCGCCGAAACTATCTGACTGACGAGAATTCCGACAGTCAGGGCGATAGTTTGCGGGATCACGGAGACGAATATGTCCCAGTCGAAGACCAATTGCGTGCCCAGTACGACGAAAAATACTGGACCTATCCAGGAAAAGGCGACGTTGTCGATGAGCCATTTGATGTTTTCGAACGCACTTGTGCCGCGCTCGGGTGACTCGAAAGAGAAGTATTCTTCACGAAGGATGAGGCCTGCCATGTAGGCGCCCACCGCCGGGTGGAAGCCGAATGCGTCAGCCAGGAGACCAACGGTTAGAGCCAGCAGCGGTATCATTAAGGTAGCGTACTCGCCGTCCTCAAAGCTGAGTAGATGGCGAAGCCCGAAGTGGCGGATGAAAGGTACCTTGGCTGCCCAACCTTGTGCCGGATGGGGAAACACCCAGGTGCCGAGTCCGCTCACAATGAGGAAAAATACCGTGACCTTTAGCACCGTAATGACGATGTCGGCTGCCGAAGGCGATGCGTCACCTGCTGCGATGGGAACCAGCACCGCGAGCAACGCAAGCGATGCGATGTTATCCAGGATCGCCGAGGTCATCATTCGGGTTGCGGCCTTGGTGGCTTGCAAGCCTTCGCTGCGTAATACTGCCATCGTGAGCGAGACGGCCGTAGCCGTCATGGTCAATCCGCACATGAGCGCCACACGGAGGTCGTTCCAGAAATAGTCGGCTATGACGAACGCTGTTAGAAACGGCGCGAGCGCACCGAAAAAGGCGATACCCCAGCTGCGGCGGATGCTCTTCAGGAAGTAATCCACCTGCTCTTCGAAGCCGAGAGCGAACATGATCAAAATGATGCCGATCTCGGCAAAACCACGAATGAACTCGTGTGGTTGTTCCGGCAAGACGCCGAGATTGACAAAAAGCGCACCGATGGCGAGGTAATAGAGAACCGGGGTCAGCCGTGTGTGGCGAGCAGCGTAAACGGCCACCAGTACACCGGTCCAGATGATAGCAAGATCTGTCAACGCATCCATCGGATAACCTTGGTGAAGTCCTTTCGATGGGCCAGGAACTAGCTCCCATCCCGTATAGCAAGTTTGGCGTAGGTCGGCATTCGGGTAACTCAGGGATTACCCTTATGGGTGAGGCACCCGGTATGGACGCTTTGATGCCTGTTTAACGTTGTCGCGTCTGAAATTGCTGCTAGATAATTGCTGCTAGATAATAGGTAGTAACCCTTATTAAGTTTGGAAACCTATACCCCATGGTTAGCTTGTCCGTTGGTAGGACTATTTTCGATGCAGCTGAAAACCAAGCGACATCGCAACAGACACAGCATGACTCTCACTGTAACCGTTGGCTTGTTGTGTAAGTTGTTCGGAATCGCCGGGATATCCGAGGACGCCGTCAAGGCATCGGAACATGGCGCCAGAACATCGGAAAAGTATTGGCAACCTGCTCATCGGCGGTGAGGTCGATCTCTCGTTTCGTTATAGGTACGAATACGTTGATCAAGACGGAATTTCCGATGAGGCGAAAGCTTCCACCATGCGTAGCCGCTTGTCGCTGCAGTCGGGAACGTACCGAAATTTCGATTTCTTCGTTGAGGCGGATAGGTTATAAAGCTGAACGACAAGTTGTGTGGTGAACTGTTTTTTGCCAGTTACAACGGTCGTAGCGGCATTGCCTACACCGACATGTTTTGGTTGATGTTTTCGATGAAGCTATAAGGCATCGTCTGGAACGGAATCTTCTCGGATGTGGATGACAGTGTTTCAAATAAAAACCAATTTAGGGACCAACAATCGATGAAAAATCGTAAATTATCGTCATCTGCCGCCATTGGCGTTGTTTTGTGCCTGAGTTTTAGCCTGATCTCATGTGACACACCGTCCCGGAACAACACGAACCTCGCGCAAGAACGTATTCTCATGGAGACTGGCGGGTCCGCAGCGGGGGATTTTGGGCCGCCTGTCGGCGAGCCGATCATCGCGACGCTCACGTCTGCACCAGATGTACCGCCACCGATCGACCGGAACACTCCTGCAAAGTTAATCGTGAACCTCGAGGTACGCGAACTGGAGATGCCCATCTCGGAGGGTGTCATGTATACGTTCTGGACGTTCGGCGGCACGGTACCCGGTAGCTTCATTCGGGTTCGCCAGGGCGACACCATCGAGTTCCACCTCGCCAATCATCCGTCGAGCAAGATGCCGCACAACATCGATCTGCATGCGGTCACCGGATCGGGCGGAGGCGCCAGCAGCAGTTTCACAGCACCCGGGCACGAATCTCAATTTACTTTCAAGGCGCTCAATCAGGGGCTGTTCGTTTACCATTGCGCAACCGCACCCGTCGGTATGCATATCGCGAACGGTATGTACGGATTAATTCTGGTGGAGCCACCGGAGGGACTACCCCCGGTTGATCGCGAGTACTACGTAATGCAGGGGGAGTTTTACACCGTCGGCAAATATCGGGAGAAGGGCCATCAGGAGTTCGACATGCAGAAGGCGATTGAAGAGAACGCGACCTATGTTCTCTTCAACGGCTCGGAGGGCGCTTTGGTGGGGGACAACGCGCTACGTGCCAACGTCGGCGATACCATTCGGCTGTTCGTCGGCAACGGCGGACCGAACCTGGTCAGCAGCTTCCACGTTATCGGAGAAATCTTCGACAAGGTTTTTACCGAAGGTGGTACCCACTATCAGGAGAACGTCCAGACCACATTGGTGCCTGCGGGTGGATCGGCGATCACTGAATTTAGAGTTGAGGTGCCGGGTACGCTGGTAATCGTTGATCACTCGATCTTCCGCGCGTTCAATAAAGGCGCACTCGGCATGATCAAGGTTGACGGCCCAGAAAACCTGGCGGTCTACACCGGCAAGGAAGTCGATTCTGTGTATCTCGGCGACAAAGTAAAGGATCTAACCGCTGTGGCCGAGGTTGCCACTGCCTACTCGACTACGGGTGAAGTAACGATCGCACAACAGATTGCTGCGGGCGAAGTGTTGTTTGCGGGTACCTGTTCGGTCTGTCATCAGCTTGATGGCAGCGGTCTGGCTACGGTGTTCCCGCCGCTCGCTGGCGCTGATTTTTTTCTAGCCGACACAACACGGGCAATTGACATCGCGCTGAACGGGCTCATGGGACCGGTCACCGTCAATGGCCAATCCTACGATTCGGTCATGCCGCCAATGAGTCAGCTCAACGATGACGAGATTGCAAATATCCTCACCTATTCGTTGAACTCGTGGGGTAACGATGGTGGCCGTGTGACTCGCGAAGATGTTGCGGAGCGCCGTGCGTCGACAGAAAGGCCACCCGGTGCGGCTCACTAGCTTGAAACACAAAGTGTCGACCGTCTGCATGATCGTGTTGGTGTGTTGTACGGTGTTTGCTGCCGCTAGTGAATTCCAGGATCGAATGGCTGCCGTTGGCCCCGGTGAGTTCCATTCGGTGATCCCTGAAGGGGAGAAGAACGAAGTCATCGACGTTCCGGGTTTCCTGCTGGATCGACGACCGGTCACCAACCGCGAATTTCTCGATTTCAGCGACGATAATCCTCAGTGGCAGCGCAGTAACGCCTTCCGGTTGTTTGTTGACGCAAGCTATTTATCGCATTGGTTAACCGCGACCGAGTTGGGGCCGAACGTGGCCGAGGACCAACCCGTGATCCACGTCAGCTGGTTCGCCGCCACAGCTTATTGCGAAGCACTTGGCGCCAGGTTACCTCGTTGGTATGAGTGGGAGTATGCCGCCGCAGCCGACGCAACGCGTGCCGATGCGCGCGACGACCCCCTATGGCGACAACAGATTTTGAACTGGTACGCTACTCCCGGTAGCAAACCCCTCTCGTTTGTCGGTCAACGGACGGCAAATTTTTACGGCGTACACGACCTGCATGGGCTCGTCTGGGAATGGGTTGATGACTACAACGCTCTTTTGGTGTCTGACGACAATCGCGAGCAGGGCGGTGCGGACAAAATCAAATTTTGCGGTGCGGGTGCAATCAGCATGGAGCGAAAGGAAGATTACGCTGTGCTGATGCGCGTAGCGATGTTGAGTTCTCTTGAAGCAGCTTATACCACCCGGAATCTGGGATTTCGGTGTGCAGCGGACATATTGGAAGGTACCCAATGAAAACTCATTGTATGTATGTAGCCCTATTTGGTCTGGCAATAAGCATCGGTGCATCTGGGTACGCGTCCGAACTGCCCGAAACATCGATCTATCACCTCGACGTGAAACTGACTGACCAATATGGCACTGCCCAGTCACTGGATACGTTTCGTGGACACCCCGTCGTCATCAGCATGTTCTACGCAACCTGTCCAAACGTGTGTCCAGTGCTGATCAGCACGATTCAGATGATGGAACGGAAACTTCCTGCAGACAAACTGGCGCAGTTGCGGGTGATATTGGTGAGCGTGGATCCGGAGATCGATACACCGGAGATACTGAATCGAGTCGCGATTAGACACCGCATCGATCTGGATCGATGGAAACTCACGCGTGCATCTCCCCGGGACGTTCGTAAAATCGCCGCATTATTGAGTGTGAAGTACCGCCAACTTCCTGATGGTGAGTTCAACCATACGTCTGTCTTGACCCTCGTAGATAACGATGGTGTTGTGCGGGCGAAGTCAACGAAGATACCCGGGATAGACGAATCCTTTTTTCAGGCGGTCAATGGAATTGAGTAAACTGTGCTTGCGAACGACGGAAAGAGCCTGGCGCTAGTGATGGGTAGCGAGGTGGTGAGGGTCGATTGGTTCGGATTTGTAAGGTATCCGGTTATTGCGCTGGGTATCGGACGATTTAACTTCTAACGGCCGTGTTCGCGGCGCATTCCGTGTGAAGGGTGCCGTGCGTTGGGATGAAAACGCAAAAGCAAAACCGAACAAGTTCACGAATTCACACGGCACCAAACTCGGAACAAGTTCACGAATTCACACGGCACCAAACTCGCACGGCACCAAACTCGAGGTCCCTTGAACTGTCAGCATCTGCACTCATTTGGTGAATTGATAACGGGCGCACAGTCGGTACGGCGGCAGGGTTTTAATATCTTTGCAAAGGACTACGCAAATTGCGCGGAAATGGATCAATCCCAACCTGCACAGTCACAGTCATCCAGCAGTCGGCGCGCATACCCTCGCCAAGCGATCGACCTGCGGGCTCTGGTATATCCGGAGAACGGACGCTCGTGGTTAGGCACCATCAAAGACTTCTGTCCTGGTGGCATGTTCCTTCTAAGTGAGGGTACCAG
Source organism: Pseudomonadota bacterium (assembly GCA_022571865.1). GTDB lineage: Bacteria > Pseudomonadota > Gammaproteobacteria > Pseudomonadales > Azotimanducaceae > SMWK01. Next base: position 7,694 of record JACZXA010000021.1, on the reverse strand, counting down.
TTCACTCGAAGCTTCTGGTTCAATTCCCAGACGCGGGGACGAAGTCGATATCCACCTCACTGTTCCCATGGCCGATGGCGACCGACGCTTTCGCTTGCACGCGTTAGTCGCCCGAGTTACGGCCGACGGTAACGGACTTGGAGTTTTTTATCCCGAGGGGATGGATCAGCTTGTGTTGGAGGCGCTCGGAGAATATGCGCTGGCCACCGGTAAGGCGCCCGTCGAAAACGAGGCGGTTCAGCAAGCGCCAGTTGCGAGTCCCGAGTTCAAGTTTAATCCCCTCGATGCCAAGCGCGTACTGGAAAAGCTCAACACCATTATCGCGACGGCGTTGCCACACCTAAGCAAGACCTTCTTCGATGACGCCGACAAGGATCTTTTAGAGCAGGCGGGTTATGCATCCGATTCACATCAGGGGTGCTATTTCGAGGCATTGGCGGAGCTTGACGGCCGTCGCGATGAGCTGACGACTGTGTTCTTGGGTAGCATCGAGGAGCAGGAAAACCCTCTGGATGTGACAGTATCGGAAAAGACAAGCGCGCCCGTTAGTCTCTCACTGGTCAATATTGGCCAGTTCGAATCGTGGTTGGCGCTTGCTGAGATAATCTCCAAGTTAGAGATGCGCTTCGAGCGTGAGCTGGATGAGATGCATACTCGACTCGCACTGATCGCCGTGCAGTGGCGCGACATAACAAACCTTCCAGTAGGGCCAGCGGTTGTGTCACGGGCGTTTGAGGAAGCACTCAGCCGGGTTCAGTTAGATCAGGAGATCAAGCTGCTGCTGTACCTCACGTTCCAGCATGTGATGGAGTCTCAGCTCAAGAACCTTTACGACGCCATCAATCAGATGTTAGTGGATTCAAAGGTGTTCCCATCCTTGGACGAGCTACAAGCCCAACAAAGGTTGTCTCCAGCCGTTGTCAGGGAAGATTCGGTGGGGTCCGCGGATGGTGGCCCCGCGCTATCTTTACCAACCGTTGGTGACGTGAACACAGCCCGTTCCCCGAGTCCTGCTGAAGCGAGAGATTCCCTGAATCCGCCAGAAGCGAGCATCAAACCTTTTGCGCCCGGGCAACAAGCCAACGCTGCAAGTTCTAACCTCGAGCGTCGTGCTGCGCCGACCCGTGGCGTGTTCGAAGCAGCCACTACATTGCTGAATCTGCAAAACCAACTCCACCGTAGACCCGGAAACACTAATACGAGTCCCGACGCCTACTCGCCATCTGAGGTTGCCGATGGCTTGCGCGAGCTTCAGCAGGAGCGGGGCGGGACTCCTATCGAGACCGCAGAGATAAGAGACCGGCTACTGGCACTGTTGCGCTGGAGCAGCGATGGTGCGCAAGACAAGCGTATTGGAGATGCGGAAAACGAAGCGATGAGCGTGGTGGGAAGTTTCGTCAACTCGATTTGCGAGGACAACTTCCTCAGCGAGGGTGTGAAAGAGTGGGTCAAACGGTTGGAGCTCACTCTCAACAAGCTGGCGATGCAGGATTCGAGATTTTTTGAAGATCAATCTAATCAACCTCACGCTGCCATGCAGGTACTCAACCAGCTTGCGGTGTTCGGTCGCGGTCTCGACGAAGACGAGAACATTAACCGCGAGCTTGGCGGAGATGAAATCGACTCCTTAGTGGAACGCGTGATCGAGGAGTTCGACAACAATCCGGAGATCTTCGGCGAGGTGCTCAAAGATCTGAATCCGATAGTGGATCGACAGACGCGCAGTTATCAGGGCAACCTCCAACGCACCGTGCGTGCCTGCGAAGGGAGGCAACGACTCTCCAGCGCGCGAATGGATGTTGTCGGTGAGGTGGAGAAACGCCTCGCGGGTCGAGAGGTGCCGACACTGATCTTAGACCTGCTGAATCCGGGTTGGCGCAATCTACTCGTCCGCCACCATCTGCGTCACGGTCGTGACAGTGAATCCTGGAATCAATGTCTTGATGTTCTCGAGCAGCTTGTTGGTCAGCTTTCTGGCCGCATCCAGCCCGACGACCCCAAATATGTACAGGCGCCGGAACTTCTTAGTGCGGTGGAGTCGGGTCTCTCCAGTATATCTTTCGATCCTGTGGGGCGAGCCCCGCTGTTGCATCGGCTTTCCAAAGCGCTTGAGGGCGACAGCGAAAAGGAAATGGTGTTGCTCGATCCCAACGATTCTGCGAAGGCGGTGGGACTCGAGGACGCTGTGCCAGAAACGGAACCTCTCTCCGAGCAGGCTGATCCAGCAGACCAACGCACTTGGCGTCGTTGGCTCAACCAAGCACGTACACTGAAGGTAGGCGATTGGCTCGAAGTGTCCGACAACAGTGCCGCGCGCGTGAACCTATCACTCGCCTGGATCGGAAAGCAGCATGTGAGCTTTGTGTTGGTCGATCGCAAGGGTATCAAAGCGCGGGAGATCACTTTGCGCGAGATGGTGCAATCGCTGATGGACGGCAGCATTCACCCACTCGACGAGTCCAACGTCCCGCTGATGGAGCGGGCTTCCCATCGTATGCTGGAAACCCTCCACAATCAGCTCGCCCACCAGGCAAGTCACGATGGGCTCACTGGGCTCGTGAATCGCAAAGAATTCGAAAATAGACTCGAGAAAGCCATCATCACGGCGCAGAACAAGGGACAACATCATGTGGTGTTGTACACCGACCTTGATCAGTTCAAGATCATCAATAACGTGGCTGGACACACCGCGGGAGACGAGCTGCTCAAGATTCTCGCGGCGGTACTCCGTGATGAGTTACGCGGTGTGCGTGGCACCCTGGCGCGCCTCGGGGGTGATGAGTTTGGAACGCTCCTCGAAGAGGTGACGACGGAAACTGGGATCGAGATTGCCCATCGTCAGATCGACGCGATCCGTAACTGCCGATTCGATTGGCAGGAACACCATTTCTCCCTCTCAGCGTGTGTGGGTGTGGTTAACGTCGACCAGTCCGTTGCGGATGTGAACGAGGTAATGAGAAACGCCGACGCTGCTTGTTACGCGGCAAAAGAGGCAGGGCGCAATCGGGTTTTGATGTTCGAACCCGATGACGACATGGCGCATCGCAGGGGCGTGATGGAACAGGTTGGGCGGATCGATCGCGTACTCGCGGAGGACCGACTGCTGCTGAACTATCAACGCATTATTCCCATCAGCGCTGACGCGCCGGTGGCGTTTGAGTTTCTGTTGAGAGTTCTCGACGAAGATGGCAACGTGCTCCCACCAGCTGCTCTAATTAATGCGGCAGAGAGCTACAATAAAATGACGCTCATTGATCGCTGGGTTGTTTGCAACGCACTACAGTGGATGGCAACACTCGGTGAAGAACTTGATGAGATCGGGCACTTTTCGATCAATCTATCCGGGAATTCGCTCAACGATGACGACTTTGCCGACTATGTGCTCGATCAGCTGACCAGCGGCTCTGTGCCGACCAACAAAATTTGCTTCGAAATTACTGAGACTGCCACCATAGCCAATCGCTCTCATGCGGTGGCTTTCATGGACAAGATGAAGGTCATCGGCTGTCAGTTTGCTCTCGACGATTTTGGTACCGGGCTGTCGTCGTACTCATACTTGCGCAGCATGCCTGTGGACTATCTGAAGATCGACCACATATTCGTGAAAGATCTCGACCGCAGCCCTGGAGATTATGCGGTGGTCAAATCCATTAATGAGATCGGCCATGTGATGGGTAAGAAGACTATTGCGGAGGGTGTCGAGAACGATGATATCCTCAAGTTGTTGCGTGAAATCGGAGTGGACTACGGGCAGGGTTACGGCATAGAAAAACCTCGCCCGATTACAGAATTCAAACTCTGATCTGGCCTTATTGGTCTATAGGCCATGCTTCGATTACTCACACGGTCAGGTATACCGAAATGTCACCAACGCGGTTCAAGGGATCATCTGCACCGTCCGCCGCCAGCAAGGCGTTCATCGAAATACGGATCTCGCGACGTTTTCCGGCGCCATCGGGCATGTTGAATGCAGCCAGCAATGGTTCCGCTGGATCCTCGGTTGGCGAAGATACGGGGACGTTGGTTCTGCTGACCTGAACAGGTGTCTCGCTCGTCGCTTCCTGATGAGATTCAGATGGCACCGGCGCAATCGCGACGGGCGAATCGGGCCGACCGATGCGGCCAAAGAGGTATCCCATCGCCGTCGCCACGATCGCAATCATAACAACGGCTGATGTGCGCATTCCATGCTCCTGCGTAGCTGTATTCCTAGCTTGATCTTCGGTAGACACGCGATGAATGTAAAGCGGCACGCGTGTTACCGATTTGGAAGAGGATGTAAAAAGCCAATCCACCTCGTTTGAGGGTTCGGGTGTCATCGATAATGGGGTGGTCGTTTAGACACGGAAAATAGCGAACCTATACGTCTGCTCTTTGTTGCGGTGCGGGTATGTTCAGGGTACACAACCTGGCTGGAACACATGCCACTAGTCACATCCGAGCGGTGGTCCACGGCAGTTGATAAACGGTGCGGTATCTGAACCGTCTGCAGGCGTCCATGTCCTGGCCGACCGCTGAAAAGACGATAAGTGGTCGTCGAGTGCAGGTGTGGGCGACCCGGTAGATGCCGCCGATCTGCGCACCGTATCATGAGTTGCACCATCGACCATGCTGATTCGAGGGTTACGTTTTCGAGTCGAAGATCAGCACGGGCCGGCCAGCGTCTCCTTGAGTAAAGTCACAGACACCATCCGGAAACACTTGCGCGAGATGATAAGCGTAGGGTTGCATGTCGACCTCACCATAGGTGCCATCGCCAAGAGCGAGGTTGACGGTCTTCAGGTGGCACTTGAAAATGTCCCCCGTAAGCGGTCCACCGGCTGCGTCCCGGGGGCTTTGAAAAGCCGGAAAACGTTGCAGGCACGCGCCTCGGTCCAATCCGTTCCAACTGCCGTTCCAGACATTGTCACCGCTCGCAATCAGGCCCCCTTCGGCGTCCAGACAACGATCCGAAGCGTCGTGCGGCTTGCCGTCGATCAACCAGGCATCGATTGTTGCAAGCGCGAGCGTCGTTGGGTCGAAAGGGGGTTCCGCCACCCAGATTAGATGGTTGTCGCTATGACCGTTGGCTTTTAGCAGCCGTAACCTTAAAGCCAGCGATGCGAACGAATGATGCATGTTCAACTGATCGTCGAGGTAATGACGCACGTCGATCACAGGGACGTCAATCATGCCGAGAAAGACGTGCCCCGAATGGTAAGCGGCTGCGATTGCGCCAAGGTGGCCTACCGAGCGCGGAGCAACGGCAATACGCGTTTCGCTGGCGGCGCGAAAGGCATCGAGTGGTGTCGCCCCACCCGGAGTTTTGACCATGTTGTGATCGCTCCAGATTCGCAGGTCGCGCAAGCCACCGTGACGGCTAACCAACCAATAACGCTCCTGGCGGTTCTGATGAGGCGGCTTCCACGAACCGATATTGGCATTCAAGTGCAGAAACTCAGATGCCGAGATAGCGCCTGAGCGCAGCGCCACGAGGCCATACTGGACCCCGACGTTGTCATAAGTGCGATAGGCATACCCACCTTCATCGACACCGTAAAATTCTTTCAGATCATGCCAGTGGCTCCATCGGCCCTCGCGCAACAAAGGCCGAGCGTAGCGGTACCGGTGATTTGTGTATGTTGGATTGTTAGTGAGCGGCGTCAGGCCGCGCCAGCCGACTGCACATTCGGTTGCGCCTCCCGGCTGCCGGGGCAGGCGTCCCTGAACCAACCGCGACCAGAAATCGAAACGATTGAAAAGGTTGGCAGCATCGGAGTCGGCCGCCATCCCTTCGATCAACGTGCGCTCCTCCTGCTTGCGCCAGCGCTGCTGATCGCGAGCGGTAATATCGAAGTAGTACTCCAATAGTTCGCAGTCCAAAGCCCAGATCGACTGTGTGACCATATCCGGATAGGCGTAAACGGGTACCAGCGCATCGAGCAAGCCCGGCTCGTTCTGAGCGATGAGCAGTTGTTGCACCGCGCCACCGGATTCCCCAATCCCCACGGTGTATTCAGGCTCGCCGTAGAGAGATACGAATTGCTGCTTGACCATTGCGGCGGTGTTGGCCGCGAGCCATACGTTGTAGTGCACCGAGGTTCGTGTGCCGCTGGAATACGCTACCGCGTAACCGGCTGCGAGCTCCGGGATGCGCCGCCTCGTCGCGGAACTCGCACGTGCTGCACCCTGGCGTTTGCCAATACCCACGCCACCGCGGAAATAGTAGATCAGCTTGCCGTTCCAGAGTTCGGCTGAAACTCGATCCAAAGGATCGCTCGGGTCGGCTAGCACGGCAATTACGTAGATGAAGCGGTTGATCGTCCCGCGCTCGACGCGTACCACGAAGGGAACCATGTGGTTATTTATCTCAATGTATTCCACGTCTTCCAACGGTGTGTCCGGCAACAGACGCAGCAACCGATCCGAGCCCGGTGGTTTGAAGTAATACTCGGCGTGGGTTTCGATCAGACAGTCTTTGCTATGGCCAATGAGTTCGTCGTTCTGGTAAACCGGGGTGCCGATACCCTCCTGGTTGTCGACGAGGGGAGGGCCCAGAAAAGATTCCTCAGTCTCGCAAGCGAAGGGGTACTGTAAAGGGCCGAGAGAGTAATCGATCGGCCCAACCCCGCCGCTCAACACCGGAAAATCGAACACGCTGGCATCACGCGACGCTCCGATGACCCAGTCGATGTCCTCCTTCGTGACTTTTCGTCGCTTGCCGACGTGAAGATCGAGCTTTTCGAGTTCGTTCGCGATGTCTCTCAGTTTGCCCCCGATGGACAGCGCGAGGAGATGAGCCGCCTCGGGGTCCAGTTCCAATCCCATACCCTCGGAACGTGCGCGGATCCATCCGGGGAGCTCGTTGTCATACGGGGTTTTGAATTCGATCGCGACCGCCGCTTTCTTGAGGACCGTGAAGAACTTTCGCCGGCCGTCGACCTTGTTGGCGGTAAAGATCAAGACCGTTCCCTCGACGGGGTTCTCGATGAGGGGGAGGAAAGCTCTGGCCGAAACCTCGGCCACATCCTCGATCCGCTTGATCACGACCACGCGGCGTGATCCTATCATCGGGAAAGCGGACGCCCGGTTGATTGTGTCGGATACGTCCAGCTCACTCCCGACAAGGATGTCGAGATTGAAGGCTCTCGAGGCCGGGTCGAGGGCCGCATCGATCAGGGCCTTGACCGCCTCGTCCTTCTCCAGATCCTCAGGGCCGTGTAAGAAATAGATCGGTGAGATGTCGCCTTTTTCGATCTGGCCGTGCAGCCACGCTGCGTTTTTGCCAGGGGTTTTTTTAGCTGCTCTCCGCTTTCCCATCAGACCGACTCCCTTATTGTGCAATCCGGACGATCCAGAATCCCGGGCCTGAGGGCAATTCCCAGACTCGGTTTTTCTGGCCGGTATGGATAACCGGACTCGATCCGGGGTGGATCGGTCGTGGGTTCCTGGTGGAGCCCGCGATAGTATGCGCGGACGCTCTCCTGGATCAACGTGTTGGGGCAGTGGACCGAAAGACGGGTCGATGCGAGCAAGGTGACGTCGGCAATATGGGTCGATTCGACCTTCGTAATCTTCAACGCAGATTTCATAACCGGGGAGAGAGGAAACCGGCCGGATTTATTCGACTCACGTGAACAGGTAGGGGGTGTGGCTTTTCGCCCATTGGAAGCCGGCATCCTGGCTGCGTTGGGTGTGATTCTCAACATTTTCTG
>JACZXA010000193.1 GCA_022571865.1 Pseudomonadota bacterium | reverse complement strand
TTGCGCTCGCGCAAACAGGTCCGCGTTCGCATAGCGAACGCGCTGAACATCTGGCGTCTTGGCGGCCGCGAGATCCAGCCAAAAATTGCGGAGGCGCATCAACGACACTTCGAACACATTCGAAATATAGAAAATTTCTAATAATTTCAAAATGCTAACCATCATATGCGCCGTACTCGTGCAACATCCGGGCTAGCTTAGCTGTCCCTGTTTCAGAGTAGAAGCCTTCGCCTGGCAGTTCGCGAGGATGACACGGCTGGGTACCAACACATGAATTTCTCAGCAGAAAATTGGAGTGGTAACAGACCTGAAGTTTGTCGGCTTCTGGCCGTTTCTACCTGGAACTGAGCGGAATTTGAGGGGCCGCTTTTTTGTGCGGTGCGGGATGGTAAGCCTGCCCAGATGGAACCTTCTTAATACCAGACACGAGATTTGAGCTGGGAACCGCTGTTTGTACCCTTGCTGAGCAGATGCCTTAGATCAGATGGCTATCGTCGTAGTGAAGTGTAATAGCAGATGGCTTCGTTGCAGTTTCAGGAAAAACTACGTCAAGACTCCGCTGATCTTTGCCGCGAGCTTGAAGTCATTGTCGCTCAGTCCGCCTACTTCGTGGCTAGACAAGCGAATGGTTACTTTGTTATAGACGTTTTCCCATTCCGGATGGTGGAATAGCTTTTCTGCATGCATTGCGACCTGTGTCATGAAAGCGAACGCCTCAATAAAGTCGTCGAACTCGAGTGTGCGAACCAGCTTTTCGTCCACAATGGACCAATCCGGTACATCAACCAGTCGAATCGCGATTTCGTCGGCTGTGAGTTTTGACAACGGCATTTTCGCCTCTCCTTCCCTGTTAAGGGTGCCCGCAAACGGCGTGTGGTCCTCGCCAAAGCACGTCGCAGATTACGAGGGCCTAACCACAACACCATATCCATGTAACGCCGTAGCTAGTTCAATTCTAACACTATGGCTGAACTCAGCAGGTCGGGTTGAGGCTTATACCTACCGGTTTTTTATAACCGATTGATGTAAAGAAACCGATACATTCCGCGTGATATTGTTTGCGCAATGGGCACTCGTCGGTGCGTGTCACGGATTCACCCGATCCCCAATGTGTATACGTTTGAGTGGTTAATTGCGCTCTGGGGGTAAAAACCATGAAGAACCTGATTGGAGTGACCTTGCTCTTTGGCCTGGCGGTAAGTTGTGGGCCATCTCTCCGGGCTGTCACACTACTATGAGCGTACTCGGCGCTTCGGCATGTGTCGCAACAGAATGCTGCTCTGAACCGAACCTTGGTCGTAGGAGATTGACCACCGGGAAGGAGGGAAGATGCGCCTGTTGCTTTACAGTATTCTTCCCGAAAGCGGTCACTCTCAAACGTGCGGAAAAGGTCCGTTTAGTGCCCTTTTCGGCCTTCACCAGATTCGCTCATGTCCTTAGTTACAGGTCTTTTCTAATGTATTTTCGAGTCGATTGCATTGGCACTTTCACCACTGAGATCCAATTCGACGTTTCTTAACACACGTTGAGCAGATGCCTTGGATCATCAACAACCAGCTTGCGAGATCACCCTGCAAACTAACCAGACTTTGACCAGGTGCTGCTTGTGATTCTGCTGCATCACCGCAAATCCAGGAACAATTCCCTCCAACAGCTCAAGACACTTCAATTCCGATAGTCGGCCACTTTCTCGAACAGCACTTTTGTTTTGCCTATCCTCTGCGTCATGCTCTTTGAGGATCGAGATGATCTTCTCTTCGGTATATCGCTTTCGTTTCATGTTGGGATCTCCTGTGATCAAAAATACAAGGAAATCCCACATCGTGCATGGCTCGAATTACAGCGGTACCGGTCACAAATAGAGATGTGGTGTAGCCGCGCGATCGCATTACGCGGGGGCATTGATCACCTCATTGGTTTTGTTCTCAGATTTGCGTGAGTGCACTAGCCGATACAGAGCAGGTAAAACAACGAGTGTTAACAATGTCGAAGACACGATGCCTCCGATTACGACCGTTGCCAGTGGTCGCTGCACTTCCGAGCCGATCCCCGTGTTTAATGCCATTGGTACAAAACCGAGAGACGCCACCAGAGCTGTCATCAAGACCGGTCGAAGTCGAGTCATTGCCCCTTCGTGAATGCTGTCATCGAGTGCGTGACCACGTGCCCTCAGATCGCGTATGAACGCGACCATCACCAACCCATTCAGTACCGCAATACCAGATAGCGCGATAAATCCAACGGCAGCGGAGATCGAAAACGGAATACCTCGAATGAGCAACGCTACGATACCGCCGGTCAGTGCTAGCGGGACGCCGGAAAAGATGACACCGGCATCCCGGAAGGACCCGAGCGCCATCACCAACAACCCGGCGATGAGAAGCAACGTCATAGGAACTACCACACTTAGGCGATCGGTCGCTGATTGCAAGTTCTGATACGTGCCGCCGTATTCAACCCAATAGCCGGGTGGCACTTCAACCTGCACAGCTATGGCTTGCTGCACGTCTGAGACGAACGAACCTAGATCACGGCCCCGCACGTTTGCGCTGACCACTACGCGTCGCTTCCCGTTCTCTCGGTTGATTTGGTTGTAACCATTGACGAGTTCCGTGTGCGCGAGTTCGCCAAGTGGCACAAAACCACCGCCGTTCAACGGCACGGAAAAATTCGATAAACCATCCGGGTTGGTGCGCAACCGTTCCGGTAAGCGCACGACAATATCAACGCGCCGGTCACCCTCATACAACTGCCCCACCACGGTACCACCGAGCGCCATACTCAGCAGACCCTGCATGTCGGCAACGGTAAGGTCATAGCGCGCGAGTGCTTCACGATCCGGCACGATCGTCAGAACCGGCAACCCGGTTGCTTGTTCGACCGCCACATCTGCCGCTCCAGGCACCTGGTTGATGGTTTTCTCGATCTTATCGCCCAGTGCGATTAGGGTATCAAAATCATCACCGAACACCTTCACCGCGAGTTCAGCACGCACACCGGCAATCAGTTCGTTAAAACGCATTTGAATGGGCTGTAGAAACTCATAACGATTACCCGGTATGGGTGCCACCAGTTCCTCCAGTTCCCGCACAATCTGTGTCTTTGGCTTGTTTGGGTCGGGCCACTGATCGCGTGGCTTCAAAATGATGAAGTTATCTGCAACGCTCGGAGGCACGGCATCGGTTGCGACTTCTGCGGTGCCGATCTTGGCAAATACACGTTCGACTTCTGGAAGTTTCTTGATCTCGGCTTCTAACTGCTCCTGCATTTGCACAGCTTGTTTCAGTGAGGTGCCGGGTATGCGCAAAGCGTGCATTGCAATATCACCTTCGTCGAGATTGGGTAGAAACTCGGTTCCCAACCGAGTCGCCGCCCATCCGCACACTACCACTAACACGACGGCAGATCCCACCACAATCCAGCGGAATCGGAGGGCTACCCCCAGGACTGGTCGATACAGTGACAGCACCCCTCGAACGATCACGTTCTCTTTTTCCTCAATCGGCTTTTTGAACAGCATGGCAACACCGGCTGGGATAAAGTTTACTGACAAAATCATTGCACTCACCAACGCGATGACAACGGTAATAGCCATCGGATGGAACATCTTGCCTTCGACACCGGTGAGGGCAAAGATCGGTACATATACGATGGTGATGATGAATACGCCGAAGAGGGCTGGTCGAATTACCTCCTGTGTCGCCTCGAAAACGACTGCCAACCGGTCTTTCAAAGGCTGTGTACCGGTCATGCCCGCCTGGCTCAACCGGCGCAAACAGTTCTCAACGATAATGATTGCACCATCGACAATCAGTCCAAAATCAAGCGCCCCGAGGCTCATTAGATTCGCGCTCACTTTACTCTGCACCATGCCCGTGATGGTCATGAGCATGGCAACGGGGATGACGGCGGCGGTCAGCAAGGCGGCTCGGATGTTCCCCAGAAACAGCAACAAAACAACGATCACCAACAATGCGCCTTCGACAAGATTGGTCCGCACTGTCACCAATGTTTTGTCGACCAATCCGGTTCGGTCATAGACCGCGGTCGCGGTGATCCCCGGGGGTAGAGTCGCCTGAATGACCTTCAATCTCGCTGCCACTGCATTTGCCACCGTTCGGCTGTTCTCACCGATCAGCATGAAGACCGTACTCAGCACGACTTCGTGGCCATCTTGGGTAGCGGCCCCGGAACGTAACTCGCGCCCGATACCCACACTCGCGACGTCGCGCACACGAACCGGTACGCCATCGCTCTGACGGACGACAATCGCACCGAGCTCTTCGATCTTGTTTACTTGCCCGGGTATTCGGATCAGCCACTGCGCACCGTTGTGCTCGATAAAACCGGCGCCCTGGTTGGTGTTGTTTCGTTCTATAGCACTCATGACGTCCGCATAGGTCAGGCCATATGCGAGTAACTTCGCAGGCTCCGGAGCAACCAGGATTTCCTTCTTGAACCCACCAATGGGATTAACTTCAACAACGCCAGGTACGCGCAACAGCTGAGGTCGGATGATCCAATCATGTACGGTGCGCAGGTCCGTAGGCGTGACGAGCGTGCCGTCAGCATTTTTTGCGCCCGGTTTGGCATCGACCGTGAACATGAAGATTTCCCCGAGACCAGTGGCAATCGGCCCCATTTGAGGTTCGAGGGAGGCTGGTAGCGCCGATTTCGCCGCGTTCATCCGCTCTGCCACTTGCTGGCGTGCGAAGTAAATGTCGGTGCCTTCCTGAAATACCACAGTGATTTGTGAAAGGCTGTATCGAGACACTGACCGCGTATACTCGAGCAGCGGTATTCCCGCCATCGCGTTCTCCAACGGAAAGGTCACACGTTGTTCCACCTCGAGCGGGGTGTATCCCTTCGCTTCTGTGTTAACGACGACCTGCACGTTGGTGATGTCAGGGACGGCGTCAATCGGGAGTCGCGTGAAGTTCCACAAACCCAGTCCGACAAGGAGCAAGACGATGAACAACACCAGGCCACGGCGTTCGAGAGAGAGACGGATGATGGCTTCTAACATGGTTCGTCCTTAGTGATCGTGGGAAGCGCCGGACTTTTCGATGTCGGCTTTGATCAGGTAGCTGTTCGTGGTTACGTAGCGGATTCCGGGGTCGATACCGGCAATTACTTCGACCCACTGCGCATCCTGTCGACCGAGCTCAAGCATCCTTACTTCGTACTCTTCCCCGATCTGTGCATAGACGACCATAAAGTCACGAAAGCTCTGCAGCCCGGTGCGTTTAACTGCGAGCGGCACCGGGTGTTCCGCCACGAGAATCTCTCCTGTCATGTACATACCTGGAATTAAGGCGCCATCCGGATTCTCAAGCACAACTATGGCCAGAATTGATTGGTTGGCCGCGGTGATGCTGTTGAAGCGAGCCACTACACCATGGCGTCTGACGTCACCATCTACCGTGCTGACCGTAACGGTGGCACCGGATCGAACCCGCGCGCGCGCTGACGGAAACACTGCGAATTCGGCCCAGACAGTGGTGGTGTCCATAATGGTGAACAATAGCCGTCCGCTCGTTTGTTCGCCTGGATTGCCAGCGCGTTCGGTTACGATGCCAGCAATCGGCGCGGTGATTGAGTAGCTCTCGAGGCTTTCGTTGCTTTCGATCGTGGCGAGAGTTTGCCCCTGTCGGACGGTATCGCCGATTGAGACTTTCACCGATTGAATAACGCCGTCGAAGCGCGCGCTGACAGCACGTACTTGTTCGGGGTGGGGCACGACCCGACCGTAGACGGTGACTGTTTCCAGAATCGTCGCCGGTCCAGTGATTTCAGTTTCAAGTCCAAATGCCTCGGCGATGCCAGAGCCGATGCGTGTGCGCCCTTCAAAGTTGTCGTACCGCCAACGGTGCGTCGTACCACGATGCTGCGCTTGGATCGTTACGACAAAAGAATGAGGCTCATAGATGACACTGTCGCCCCTTAGAAAGTCATCTTGCGGCGCAAAGGCAATCTCGTCTATCTGATTACCGAGCCGAGTCAAGGTCACGTGCACTTCGACTTCGCCGGGAGCGATCGGTGTACCTGCATCGGTGATCCACAATCGAAATTCCGGTGGTATACCGGTTTCAAAGATAGCAAGTTCCAAGGCAAAGTCGTCGTCAATCAATAACCGACCACCATGGGGGCCTTTGGGGGGATCGGCCTCTACGCTCGTGCCGTGGATGTCTTGCGGTTGACTCCCTTGTTCCGAAACCGCGCCATCGCAGCCCACAAGCCCGACCAGCATGGCTGCAAGCCAGAGAGAGTGTTGTTTGTTGTACATGGTGTACCTCATGGGTAAACCGAGGACTTCATGGAGGCCCCAGTCAAACGTTCGATTTCTATTACAAAGCGGTGCGCATCGATGCTTGCCTCAACAAGTGCGGTGCGCGTGTTAAGCACTTCGGTTTGTACCACGCGTAACTCGATGTAACCGTAACGACCGGCGCTATATGCTTGTTGTGTATGGGCCAACGCTTGCTCGACCCGCGGCAGAATGTCCTCACGCAGCGCCGCGGCCCGATGCAGGCTATGCTGCAATTCTTGGTAAAGTGCGAATAGTTGCGTTTCGATCTGAATGCGCGTGGCGGTCCGATCGGCGTCCGTCATGGCCAGTCTGGCGCGAGCCTCGGCAATGCGACCCTGGTTGCGGTTGCGCGTTGCCAGTGGAATCGTAATTCCCGCGACAAAGGCTTCATCGTTGCTCCGCTCCAATCGACGGATGCCCATGCTCACCCGCCAATTGGGTTTGGCTTCAGTCTCTGCCAGTCGCAATTCTGCTTCACGCAAACGTTGTTGGGTGAGGTAAAGGGTGATGTTTGGATTCTGGTCGATCTTGTCGAGCAAACTCGTAAAGCTATCCGGCGTAGGCAACGCTTTTATATTGCCCTCGACACGAATGAAGTCGAGTTGCATCTCCCCCCACTGCGCCGCAAGCCGATGATTCGACGTCACCAGTTCATGTTCAACATCCTCCTGAGCAAGCTTCATGCGCGCCAACTCCGCTTCGGCTCGCGCCAAGTCAGCCTCGGGCGTTCGCCCGGCTTGAACGCGCGCGCTCACCGCTACGACTGTTTGTTCCGATAACGTGACCGCCGCCTGGGTCTGGATCAGACGTTCCTGGTTCGCGAGGCTGTCGAGGAACAAATGTGCTGTTGCGGCTACCGCGTCTAATCGGCGAATCTCGGCTTCCGATTCGAGCAGTGACAAACCGGCGCGTGCCGCGGTAACCCGGCGTTCCCGCTTGCCACGCTCCAACACCCAACCCAGGCTGAGCGTAGTCTCAGCACCATCAACACCTTCAAGCTCACCGGAACCAAGAACATTTTCGACCAGAACTCCGAATTCTGGATTCGGACGGAGCGCCGATTGCGTCAGCCGACCTTGCTGGACCTCAATTTGATAACCGAATGCAATCAGGTTCGGGTTACGCGCCAGCGTCCGCGTGATGGCTTCCTTTAAGTCGACTGTGGCCGAATCGCTGTTCGCTACTGGCTCGGCTAACACAACTACGCTGCACGAGAACATCAAGCACCACACACCGACTCGGCACGTGAGTAATACCCACATAACCGCACTCCCTTCGCGTCCAGAAGAACGCGTTAGTACAACAATAAACAGGACTATGGACGGCGAATGCCGTTCATAGAGGCTTATGAATTTTGTTTACAGGGAGATAGGTGGAGCGCGAAGCAAGGGACGCCAGCGTATACGGTGATGGGTTTTGCTCGCCTGTACCGGCGGCGACCAAAATAGTTGAGACATCCAAGATGCTGCGAACAAAGCGATAACGCAGGCGAAGATCAAAGGGATAAATTTAGACCACGCAGTAGCAAGCTCAAGCAGCGACACGTCCGTGTCTGCGCTGTGGTCGTGATCGTGCAGCGATACGTTGTGCAAGTGGCTGCCGTGCAGCCCTGCATCTTGACCAATCGAATCGACGTGTAAATGCAATCCGCTCATCTGCATGGCTAGCAGACAAACGAAAGAAAGTGCAATTATGGAACCCGCGACTCTACGCATGTTCACATTATAGACAGAATGCAAAAAAATTTACTCGGTCTGTTTGCTGAAAAAAGGATATCCGGAATTTTTCATGAGAAATACTGCCGGGGTTAATCCTCGAACTTCACGTCGGTTAGTCGGAGGTAGCAGTCCGGCACAACCCAGGTCATTCTAAATGGCTGCGAACCATCCAAGCATTTTATTGATGAACCTCCATGCGCCGAGTCCCAAGGTCGGCACTGGCATCATCTTCGATGGCGTTTGCTGCGCGTATTACGTCATGCGCCGATCTAGTCTCCGGACGGCAGGTACGTCGCCTATGTGAATTCTGTTTCAACGCGGTGGAAATTTGCGGCGTAATTAATGCGCTTAATAGTAGTTATGCTCAGGCATGGTGGGCGGAAAACCGTCAGGAATATGAACCGGAAATCGTTGAACTCGTGGATACACAGCTACCAGATATCTCGAACAGCACTTTTGTTCCGCCTATCCTCAGCACGACTCCCTCGCGACATTCCGCATTTTTTGCGAGATGGAACTATGAAGAAAACTTCCGGTTGTGGCCGATTATGTCTGCTTGAGAGCGTGATTTAGGGGTCCGCTTTTTTGTGCGGTGCGAGATAGAACTGAATGGCTGTGCCTAGACGGAGCCTTCCTCCAGTGCGGTGACTAAAAATCGTACTAAAA
>JACZXA010000020.1 GCA_022571865.1 Pseudomonadota bacterium | reverse complement strand
ATTCGCCTGACCCCTGCAGCAATCCCGGTTTCAGCAACAATTCGAAACACGCCAATGTCACCAGTTCGCGCCACGTGGGTTCCTCCGCATAACTCTACCGAGAAACCACCTCCCATCGTGAGCACCCGAACCTGGTCGCCATACTTCTCACCAAACAGCGCCATCGCGCCTTTTTTCAGCGCAGCATCAAATGCCAGCTGTTCAACCTCAACGGTGGTATTTTTTTGAATTTCTTCGTTGACCAAACGCTCCACTTCAGCGAGGAGCGTTTTGGCTACCGGTTCTGGGTGTGAGAAATCGAAGCGCAGCCGATCCGGACCAACCATGGATCCTTTTTGCTCCACGTGCTCTCCCAGCGTAACTCGTAAGGCGGCATGCATGAGATGCGTTGCCGTATGATTCTGTAGGATCCTACTTCGACGCTCCGCATCCACCGTGGCCGTTAACGTGGTGCCGACCAGGAGTTCACCTTCCTCCACCTCTCCCTGGTGCAGGTGTTGTTCTCCGCCCACCTGCGTGTCATCCACCCGGAACCGTATCCCGACTGCCGAGAGGTCACCGGTATCGCCGACCTGACCACCCGATTCCGCATAAAACGGCGTGCGGTCCAGCACGACCACTCCTCCATCTCGCGGCAGCAACTTCTCAACGACTTCGCCCGTTTCCGAAAAGAGGCCTGTTACTGCACATTCGGCACAGAGTTCTTCGTATCCAGAAAATTCAACTTGGGTGTCGGTGTGAATCCGCTGTGAAAGCGTTGCGGAAAACTTCGCTCCGGCGCGACCACGTTCTCGTTGCGCTTCCATCGCTGCGTCAAATCCCGCGACGTCCAACGTCAAATCGTTTTCACGCGCCACATCGGCCGTGAGGTCGATCGGAAAACCGAACGTGTCATAGAGTCGGAAAATAACCTCACCCGGTATCTCTTTACCCGTTAATTCGTCAATCGTGCGATTCAACAGCACCATGCCTTGACTCAACGTCTCAGCGAACCGCTCTTCCTCTCGCAACAATGCCTCGGTAATCTGCGTTTCCTTTTCGGCAAGTAATGGGTAGGCACCTCCCATTTCCTTCACCAGTGGTTTCACGAGCCGATGAAAAAAGGGATCTCGGATCTTCAGTTTGTAACCGTGGCGTAGCCCGCGTCTGATGATGCGCCTCAGCACGTAATTGCGATTCTCATTACCCGGCATCACGCCATCCGCAATGAGAAATGCCGCAGAGCGAATGTGATCCACAATGACCCGTAAAGACGGGTTGTTGACTATGACCTGCTCATCGTTCATGCCCGCAAACGAACCTGCTTCAAGCAGAAGATTACGGAACAGATCTATCTCGTAGTTGCTGTGCACCCCCTGCAGAATTGCGGTAATCCTTTCCAGCCCTAAACCGGTATCAACCCCCGGTTTAGGCAAGGGGTTCAATTCGCCTTCGGCCGTTCGATCGAATTGTGGGAATACGAGATTCCAGAATTCGACATAACGATCTCCGTCTCCATCCGCCGAACCCGGAGGTCCACCGTCGATTTCAGGGCCGTGGTCGTAGAAAATCTCCGTACAAGGTCCGCATGGACCGGTCTCGCCCATGGACCAGAAATTCTCTTCCAGCGAGATCACTCTGTCGGCAGGTACCCCGATGACGTCTTGCCAAATCGAACGCGACTCATCATCCGTGGGGTGCACGGTCACCCACAACTTGTCTATGGGGAGTTTTAATACCTCGGTAATGAATTCCCACGCCCAGACAATCGTTTCTTCCTTGAAGTAATCTCCGAAACTGAAGTTCCCCAACATTTCAAAAAAGGTGTGATGCCTCGCGGTGTATCCAACATTTTCCAGATCGTTGTGTTTGCCACCAGCCCGAACACATCTCTGTGATGAGGTCGCACGAAGAAACCCGAGATCTTCTTTCCCCAGGAGCGCATCCTTGAACTGGTTCATCCCGGCATTAGTGAAGAGCAACGTCGGATCATCCAACGGTACCAACGTACTCGAAGGCACAATATGGTGCCCTCTCTCTTCGAAAAACGAAAGAAAAGCCGAACGAACTTCAGCGGTTTTCATCACCAAACCAGCCGTAGAAAAAGGCGGCAAGTATAGAGTAACCGCTCCACGTTGGCATGATACGCCCCACACTCACTTGTTGTGCGCAGGAAAAATCTTAGCCACCCAACGGCTAAAACTGTTCTCCCAATACCCGGTAGATAAGATCGGACGGAAAGCCACGTTGTGCCAAAAACCGCGCCTGGGCGTTCCATGCATCTCGACCGTCTGGGGCGACTCCCCTGAAGCGCTTATGACGAGCCTGCTCGGCAATTTTCATCCAATACTCTGCATCCCGGGTCAGGTGATCTTCGATAAGCCCATCTTCGATACCTCGTTGACGTAAATCCCGTCGGATTCGCATCGGACCAAACCCCTTGCTCACTCTGCTGTGGGTGTAGGCTTCGGTGAACCGGGCATCCGACTGCAGGTCAAGACGGCCGAGTTCCCCCACCACCTCAAGACATAGCGTCTCAGCACCACCTTTGTTACGCAGTTTACGCAACAACTCCTGAACCGAATGTTCGCGCCGGGCAAGCAAGCCGAGAGCCCGGTTACGAACGGTCTGTAACTCGGGATCAACTTCTTGCTTGGCTAGTCGGAGACCGAACTCACTGCCCGTCGTGACGTCAGTGTCGGTATGCCCGTGCTCCTTCCCGTCAGAGGACTCACAAGTGTCGAATTCGCCCGCCCGCATCATGGTTCATCGCCGTAGCCAGTTCTCGTCCATGCCGGAGGAACTAACCGAGCGTGTCCTGTGCAGGTTCCGGAATGACTACCTTGGCATTAACATTCTCGGGGGAAGGCAACAGCTGTTCACGAACCTGCCGTTCGATTTCATCGCGAATCTCAGGATGCTGTTCGAGATAGTCGCAAGAATTTTTGCGCCCCTGACCAATGCGGTCGTTCTTGTAGGCATACCAGGCACCCGATTTCTCGACGATGCCCTGCTGCACACCAAGCTCCAGAATTTCCCCCGTCCGGTTAATTCCAGATCCGTATAGAATCTGAAACTCGGCTTGTCGGAACGGTGGGGCAACCTTATTTTTCACCACCTTCACCCGGGTTTCATTGCCAATCACCTCATCACCCTCTTTCACAGCACCGATGCGGCGGATGTCCAATCGCGCTGACGCATAGAATTTGAGCGCGTTACCGCCCGTGGTGGTTTCTGGAGATCCGAACATGACACCGATTTTTATGCGGATCTGATTGATGAATATCACCAGGGTATTCGATTGTTTGATATTGCCGGTCATCTTTCTGAGCGCCTGGCTCATCAGGCGGGCCTGCAGGCCAACGTGTACGTCCCCCATCTCGCCTTCGATCTCCGCCTTCGGCGTGAGGGCGGCGACCGAATCGATGACCACCACGTCGACCGCACCGGAACGCACGATCATGTCGCAGATCTCGAGCGCCTGTTCACCCGTGTCGGGTTGGGAGACCAGCAGTTCGTCGGTATTAACGCCAAGGGATTGGGCATACAACGGATCCAGCGCGTGCTCGGCATCGATGAACGCGCAAGTGCCGCCCGTCTTCTGCGCCTCGGCAATGACCTGTAGGGTCAACGTGGTCTTGCCCGACGACTCCGGACCGTAGATTTCCACTACCCTGCCCCGGGGCAGCCCGCCAATGCCGAGCGCGATGTCCAAACCGAGCGAACCCGTGGAAATAGAGGGAATAGCCACCAGGTCGTGATCACCGAGCCGCATCATGGATCCTTTACCGAATTGCCGCTCAATTTGAGCTAGTGTGGCGGTTAGTGCGCGCTCTTTGTTTTCATCGCGGTTAACTCTGCCAGTGCTGTCGTTGGTACGATTCGAGGCCTTGTCTGAGCGGTGACCCATCTTTGTCTCCAGGTAATTTTCGAGTACTGTATATATAATCAGTATCCATGGCAATAGCCAATATTTTGATCCCGACATCCTCTCAAGGAACTCGAGGTCAAACGTCTACAAGTTGACGCTTCGCCAACGTTAGTGGTTCACTCGCAAGGCATTGCACTTTAGACGCCTCGTCCATGAACACAGCGACCAAGACACCTTCACACACGCCCATGATGCAGCAATATCTGCGCATCAAGGCTGAGCAGCCCGATCGTCTATTGTTTTACCGCATGGGTGACTTCTACGAACTGTTCTTCCACGACGCGGAACGCGCAAGCCGGCTTCTCGATATCACCCTCACCGCCCGCGGGCAGTCTGCCGGAGCGCCCATTCCCATGTGCGGCGTGCCTTATCACGCAGTGGACGCCTACCTGGCACGGCTGGTGCGCCTTGGAGAATCCGTCGCGATCTGTGAACAGGTGGGAGATCCGGCAACCAGCAAAGGTCCGGTTGAACGCCGGGTCGAACGCGTCATCACGCCAGGTACCCTAACCGAGGAAGCCCTGCAGGATCCTGCCCATGACAGTTTGCTGCTCGGCATCAATCCGGCCGGTGGCGGTTACGGTATAGCCATGCTGAATTTAGGCCTCGCAGAGCTGTCGATCCAGGAGGTAACCGACACACACGAACTGAATGCCGAACTTGCCCGCCTGGCGCCCAGCGAGATTCTCGTGCCGGAACCCCTTAGCGGGGTCGAGACCGGCGATACGATCGTCCATGTTCGCGACGCATTGTCCTTCGATGTGGCGTTGGCAGAACAACGGCTCGCCCAACATTTCGGTACCCAGGATCTCAGCGGGTTCGGTTTGTCGAATACCTCGCCAGCCATTGGTGCGGCGGCCGTGGTTCTGGACTACGCCAAACAATCCCAGGGTAAGACGCTCGCGTACATCGACCGCGTTACCCAGGTGGATCGCAACCAGGTCATAACGCTGGACGCTCATTCGCGCCGGAATCTCGAACTCGATCGGCGTATCGATGGCAGCGAAGAATGGACCCTGTTCGCGTTGCTGAACAGCACCCAGACCAACATGGGTGGACGATTGCTGAGGCGCTGGTTGAATGCGCCGAGCCGCATCACCCCAACCGTCCAGGCACGCCACGACGCAGTACAAGCGGTGCTCGACGGCGACCGGGATGTGGCGCTGCGCGAATTACTCAAGAACGTTGGCGATCTCGAGCGAATCGTCACGCGGCTGGCATTAGCCACGGCTTCGCCCAGGGACCTCGCCAGAATGCGTCAGGCACTGCAGCAGTTTCCCGCCATACGCGCGAGCCTCACGGCGCTCAATACCGACCATCTGGACGAGATTGCGAACGCCTTGCCGGATTTTCGCCCCCAGGTCGACTTGCTGGAAGCAGCTCTGGTGGAAAATCCACCCACCGTCATCCGCGAAGGCGGGGTAATCGCACGCGGTTACGATGCCGGATTGGACGAGCTGAGGGAGATGACCGAACAGGCGGCCGTTTGGTTGGCGGACCTCGAACAACGCGAGCGAACGCGAACGGGGCTCAATACGCTGAAGGTCGGCTACAACCGGGTGCACGGCTACTATATTGAAACCGGACGCAGGGCAGACTTCGAACCTCCGGCCGAATATGTACGCCGGCAAACGTTGAAAAACGCAGAAAGGTACATAACCCCCGAACTGAAACATTTCGAAGACGACGCCCTGACGAGCAAGGCACGAGCGTTGAAACTCGAAAAGAAACTCTACGATGATCTGCTTGGTAAGCTCGCAGAAGCGGCCACCGAACTACGACTCGCTGCCGAAGCTGCCGCCGAACTGGACGTGCTCTCGGCATTTGCGGAACGCGCCCGAACGCTGGGATTCAACCGCCCGGAGCTGACCGCACGAGGCGGAATCTCCCTCGAGCAAAGCTGGCACCCGGTAATCAAGGCGGCGAGCCGGGAACCCTTCGTACCCAACGACCTCGAACTCGATACGAAACGGCGAATGCTCATCGTCACCGGACCTAACATGGGCGGTAAATCCACCTATATGCGGCAGTGTGCACTCGTCGTACTGCTGGCCTATTGCGGTAGCTTCGTGCCAGCCAAGCGTGCTCGTATCGGCCCGATCGATCGCATATTCACCCGCATCGGTGCCGCCGACGATCTCACCGGAGGGCGCTCGACATTTATGGTCGAAATGACCGAAACCGCCAACATTCTGCACAACGCAACGCCCGAGAGCCTCGTGCTGCTGGACGAAATCGGCCGTGGAACCAGTACCTACGACGGCCTCGCCCTCGCCTGGGCTACCGCCCGATACCTGGCCGAGAAGAACAACGCCTTCGTGTTGTTCGCGACCCACTATTTCGAATTGACGGCGTTACCGGATGAGCTGGAAAACATCGCCAACGTGCATCTTGCGGCAACCGAACACGACGGCAACATCGTTTTCCTCCACAGCGTGAAAGAAGGGCCCGCCAGCCAGAGTTACGGAATCCAGGTCGCCCGGCTTGCCGGTATCCCCGTTGAGGTGCTCAATGCCGCCCTGCAACGGCTTCAGGAACTCGAGCAGCAACAGGCCGCCAACCACCCGCTACAGATCGATCTGTTCAGGCAATCGTGTTCTGAAAATTCTACGAATTCGGTGACTTCTTTACCCGTCGTCACGCCGACGCATTCGCCACTGGAACAGATTGTTCGAGACACCAACGTGGATGAGTTGACTCCTAAGGATGCGCTCGACCTGCTCTACGACCTCAAGGGGCGCGTCGAATGACGCAAGCGCCAAATCGGGTCCTAAAGCGCGAGGTGGGCGTAGCCAGGCAATATCCTTTTAGCCCTAAACACCGTTAGAATACGGAGCTTTGTTACGCTTGGCCTGATCTGATGACCTTTGTCATTGTCGAAAACTGCATTAAGTGCAAACTCACGGACTGTGTCGAGGTGTGCCCCGTAGATTGTTTCTACGAAGGACCCAATATGCTCGTCATCCATCCGGATGAATGCATAGACTGCGCTCTATGTGAGCCAGAGTGCCCTATCAATGCGATCTTCTCCGAAGACGAACTACCCGATGATCAGATGGATTTTCTGGATATCAATGCAGATCTTGCGGAAACCTTTCCGAACATCACCGAGCAGAAAGACCCGTTACCAGATCACGAGGAATGGGACGGCAAGCCCGACAAGCGGGAACTACTGGAGCGTTGATCGGCAGGTGATCGTACACCGATCATCCGAAGATCTGTTCGGGATTGAGGCCCTGGTCTTCCAGCGAACGCCGCAATCGCAGCAACCCTTCCACTTGGGATCTGGCGCACTCGCTCGCGAGTGAGGCCGATTTCGCTGCCCACCTCCTCGAGCGCCGAGGTATCAAAGCCCCGTCATCCGAAGCGACGCGCCAAAACTTCCTGATGTTGGTCGGAAAGCTCCGACAACAGGCTCTCGAGCTTGTCCATCAGATCGATTTTCTGTACCTGGAAAGCCGGGTCCGGTGAACTCTCGTGAGGAACCATTTCGAGCCTATTGCGATCCTGCGGGTTGCGCACGGCATCGATGGAATCCACCCGCTCATTGAGCTTCAACATCCGCCGAACATCTTCCACCGGCCTGTCGATGAGTTCTGCTATCTCGTCCGAGTTCGGTTCGTGATCCGGTTTCTGCGAGGGTTCGCGTGCGGCACGCAAGTAGAGATTCAACTCCTTGACCACGTGGATAGGCAGCCGAATCCACCAGGTTGCGTAGGTTGAGAACCGAAAACCCCGCTCCGGGTCGAATTTTTCAACCGCGTGGATGAGACCGAGATTGCCTTCTTCAATCAGATCGAGCAGAGATAACCCACGATTCAGATAACGTCGCGAAATCTTGACCACCAGCCTCAGGTTGGTTTCGATCATACGTTTGCGGCCCGCTTCGTCACCGGCGATGGCAAGGCGTGTGTAGTGTTTCTCTTCATCGGCGCTCAATAGCGGTGAGAAACCGATTTCCGTCAGATAAAGCTGCGTTGCATCCGGCGATTCCTCACCCGACCAGGCGCTTTCCTGAACCGTTTCAAAATGCCCATCAAAAAACTTGTCTGGTGTAACCGTGTGTTCTTCAACCTTCAACCGCGTGCGTCCCTTCACATGCCCATAGGTGGAGACGCACCGTCCTATGTATCTTGTCGGTTACTGCCGAATCACCGATCTCGGACTAACAGGTTCGCCTTCCTTGCGAATCTCGAAGTGCAGTGTCTGAGTAGCACGTCCTGTTCCCTGTATGGCGGCAACGAGACCACCGGCTTTAATGGAATCTCCTTCGGAAACGTGGGGGGCGCCATCGAAGCTATAGGCACTGAGGTAAGTGTCGTTGTGTTTGATGATAGTCAGATGTCGATAACCCCCCAGGCCGTTACCCGCATATACCACCGTTCCTGCGGCCGCAGATCGTACTCGATGGTCGGCACCAAGAGCAAAATCCATCCCGCTGTTGCCTCGCCCGTACTCGCGGCTCACGGGGGCATCGGTCGGCCAGCGCCAGTTCAACTTGCGCCCGGGAGGTGCGGGTGGTCTGTCTCGGACAAGCACTGGGCGCAAAGCACCCAACCTCACCCGCTGACCAGGTTGAATGATATAGGGCGCTACGAGCCCGTTGTTGCGTGCAAGCACCCTGTAATCGAGGTCGAAACGCCAGGCAATGGAATAGAGCGTATCCCCGGCATGCACCAGATAGCTTGCGGGTCGTTGCGAGAATACCGGGGATCGTTCAATGACCGGTGGCTGGCCGAGCTTCACGCACGCGCTGTTGCCAACGGCAACCAGACCAACCAGCGCGGCAAACCCGATTATTCGAAGCGCGACAAAAACCACAACGAAACGACTCCCGCTAACACCATCACCCATACCCAAGGAAGAAAAGCGCTCTGTTGGGTCAGCACCTCGTAGGTTGCCGGGCTCAACCTCGCGCCATCCACTGTCCACGGCCACAGACGCGGCAACGAGCCCGCCATGAATCCTGTGAGCAACGCTAATAGCGCCTCTCCGTGACGCATCATCAACCAGTTCAGGCCCTTTGAAAAACTCAGTAACCCAACCGCACAGCCCGCTGCAAGCACGACGAGTATTGGCAAGTACAATTCGTTGATCGCTTCGATCACCGGGGTGTACAACCCCAGAATGAGCAGCAGGAAACTCCCGGATACCGCCGGGAGCAACCACGCGCACACAGCGATCATGCCACCCAAGAAAAACACCCACAGCGAGTCCTGTCTGGCAAGCGGATCCAGCAACAACATGAGCAACCCGATCAGCAAACCCAGCGCACCGTAGCTGAGGAGCAGCCGAATTGACCGAGCGCGACCAATATGGACGACGCTCGCCATGATCAGTCCACAAAAAAAACCAAAAACCAGCGGTGGCGCCACCTCGAGCCAGCCCCCGATCAACCGGGCGAACAACACGACGCTGAGTGCCATGCCGAGTCCGAGGAGCGCAAGGAAACTCAGATTGTGCTCGAGCCAGAACTGGCGCGGACCTTCCCTAAACAGGGTTCGCAACGAACGCCCACCAAAACTCGCAAGCGAGCCCAGCAATTCCCGATATATGCCGGTAACGAATGCGATGGTGCCGCCGGAAACCCCGGGAACCACCTCCGCTACGCCCATGGCCATGCCACGGGCGAAAACACCCAACCACTGTCCGGGGTCACGAGGCCGTGCCACTGAATCGCGCGCGGCGATGGTCAGCGAACGCCTTTCAGCAGCGGAACGAAGCGGACGTAGTCCACCGTTTGCACCTCGAACCCATCCGGGGTGCGATCGTAAACTTTCAGTTCCTGGGCCCCTTCACCGCCGATGGGGAGCACCATCCGACCTCCAACCGCGAGCTGGTCGAGCAATGCTTGAGGGACATGCCGCGGGGCTGCCGTGACGAGAATTCCATCGAATGGGCTTTCCTCCAGCCATCCTTGATACCCATCTGCGTGCTTGAACCGGACATTGCTGCACTTCATCACCCTAAGCCGCTCCTGAGCACGTTCGATGAGTGAATCGATGCGTTCAAGCGTGTAAATCTTCTGCACCAGCGGTGCGAGGCAAGCCAACACCGCGCTCTGATAGCCAGATCCGGTGCCAACCTCCAAAACGCGCGGTCGCGGACGGTTCAACAACGACTGGGTCATCAGCGCAACGATAAACGGCTGCGAAATCGTTTGTCCGTGGCCAATGGGAAGTGCTATGTCTTCATAAGCCCGATGGGCCAACGCTTCATCGATGAAAATGTGCCGGGGCACCGTCGCCACGGCGGTGAGCACCTCATCGTGATCGATCCCATTTTCTGCCAGGCGTTTGACCAGACGATCCCGAGTCCGCTGAGAAGTCATTCCGATGCCGTTGAGATCGTATCTGCTCATATTGACTATCTCAAATCGAAGCTTTCATGGAGAAAGCTCGTTGCGTAACTTCCGGCCGGTAACCCAAACCGAAGGAGTAGTTGGTCACCCGATTCCTCCCAGTGCAGCGAGTCGGCATTCAGCACTTGAGTGCGCCGTTGCTGTTTCACGCCCGCATACTCAAGATCCTCACAAATCCCCTGATGAGGGGCTAATGCGGCATTTTCCATCGCTAACGCAACACCCCTGGAGGCCGAGCGGCCGCGACCCCACAATGGTGCCGATGGATCGCCTGCGATGAGCACTTCACCCTCAACTGCTTCATCCCAACTGCCATTGGCGACGCGAAGTCCCAAAACCTCATTGAAAAGAAACGCTCGCAGCACGGAGAGATACAGCCCTTTCAGGAATTTTGAAATGCGCCGTTTCCTGCGTTTCCCCAACCAGCCAATGGCTGCCGTGAGATTGTCGCTACCGAAACGCTGCGGTCCGAAGTAGTTCGGAACGCCATTTCCAGCCAACAATTCCATCCGTTCCTGCAGGCCGTCACCCTGCAGATCCCGCAACAAAACGGTAAACGCATTTCGGCCTATTTGCCCACGCCGCAACTTTCGCTCATGCCGAGACACCGCGAGCACCTTCAATCCAGGCAGTTCCCTTGTTTCTGGAACGTCGGGCGGGTTCACGTTTTCAGCCGTGTGCACACTGAACCATTGGCGAGCGACGGCAACCTTGTCTTTCATTCCGGCATAACCGATAGCGACAGAATCTACCTGGAACCTCCGTGCGAGGTAATCCGCAACTTCGGGTGTCCCGAGGTTGCACTTCTCAACAAAAAGATACAGATGCTCGCCATTTCCCGTCGTTTCGAAATCCAGACTCTCATCCACCCGAAAATCATCCGGGGTGCGCTTGAACACCGCCCTCATACCGGTGGCAGGATAAGCGCGCGGCCAGCTTGTCACCATGAATCTTCAGGATCTGTTCCTGGAACCGCGGCGGAGACTTCTCGAACCCCTGCGGGGACACCTTCGGTGACCAGATAGAAGGTTTCCCCACGTTTGATCATTCCCAGCTTGCTGCGCGCCCGGGCTTCGACCGCGTCCAGCCCCTTTTTAAAAGCAAGCACCTCGGCGGTGAGGATGCGGTTGCGCTGTTCGAGCATGATGGTTCGTTTGTGCTGCTGCGCCACCTTCACGCGTAGTTTCTCCGCTGCGAGGTACCCAACATCACTGAACCACGCTTTGTACTGCAGCCCTACCAGGAGGATTATCATGATGCCTATGAGGATACGCATGCGAGGGCCTATTTCCGTGCCAGGGAAAAACGCACTAGCGCCTCAGTTCCGCCCGTCCGCGATAAACAGCTTGATCTCCGAGCGCCTCCTCGATACGCAACAGCTGGTTGTACTTCGCGACGCGATCGGTGCGGCTGAGAGAGCCTGTCTTGATTTGCCCCGCTCCGGTAGCCACGGCCAAATCGGCGATGGTGGTGTCTTCGGTTTCACCGGAACGATGCGATATGACGGTCGTATAACCCGCATCATGGGCCATGCGGATGGCATCCAGGGTTTCGGTGGGCGTGCCAATCTGATTGAGTTTGATCAGGATCGAATTTGCTACACCCCGATCAATGCCATCCGCAAGAATGCCGGTGTTGGTGACGAAGATGTCATCCCCAACGAGTTGAACACTTTCGCCGAGACGTTCGGTGAGCGTACGCCAACCTTCCCAATCGTTCTCATCCATGCCGTCTTCGATCGATGCAATGGGATAGATCTCGACGAGGCGAGCCAGATAGTCGATAAATTCGGCGCTCGAAAACGACTGGCCTTCCCCGCTCAGGCGATACCGACCGTCCACGTGGAATTCCGACGCGGCACAATCCAGCGCCAACGTGACGTCTTCGCCAAGCCGGTATCCCGCCTTCTCGACGGCCTCGGCAATCATGTCTAACGCCGCGGCGTTGGACGCAAGATTCGGAGCAAATCCACCCTCGTCACCCACTGCCGTGATCAGCCCTTGACCCTGAAGCACTGTGCGCAACGAATGGAATATTTCTGCACCACAGCGCAGCGCTTCGGCGAAAGAATTCATGGAAACCGGTTGCACCATGAATTCCTGGATATCCACGTTGTTATCCGCATGTTGGCCGCCATTGATGATGTTCATCATCGGTACGGGCATACACATATCTACACCACCCATCATGGCGTTGATGTGCTGGTACAGCGGCTGCCCGCTGGCAATGGCGCCGGTCTTGGCTACCGCCAGGGAAACGGCAAGCATCGCATTGGCGCCCAGGTTGGACTTGTTTGGCGTGCCATCGAGTTCGCACAGCCGATTGTCCAAAGTATTCTGGTCTTCCGGATCAAACCCCTTGAGTGCTCGCGACAGCTGTTCGTTGATGACGAGCACCGCTTTGGTAACCCCCTTGCCGTGATAACGGGCGTCATCGCCATCGCGTAGTTCCAGAGCCTCGCGCGTGCCGGTCGAGGCACCGGAAGGCGCCGAGGCGCGGCCAACAGCACCATCGTCGCTGACGACGTCCGCCTCCACCGTCGGGTTGCCGCGGGAATCGAGTATCTCGCGAGCCCGGATCTCTACGATTTTGCTCATACTTCTAAAGCTGGTTCCTGTCCAGAAATTGCCATTGCGCTACGCCCGAGGAATTCTCTTAAATCGTCATACCGGGTAAGACTCGCATTTTCCTTCGCAAAAATGGATGGGTATCCATGCCCATCACGCTAGTTCCCGTCCATTCGGAACAGCACCTAACTAGCCTGGATTATTCATGAACAAGCGTAGCGAGGTTGGGTCGCCAGTTTGCCAAGCAAACTGCCAGAGTAGTAAAACGCCGGGCCTCGCAGGCAGGGTGCGCGGACTGGAGGGAGCACGCCCGCCTGCGAGGCCCGGTGTTTCGCTGCTATCGGCGACCACAGTAGCTTGTTCATGAATAGTCCAGGCCACCTGCCCGTGCTTCTAAGAACGGACGTGATTTGGCTACCTGGTCAAGTTCCATCAACTGTTCAAGCAACGGCCGCATCGCGTCCAATGGCCATGAATTGGGGCCATCGGAAAGTGCGTTGTCCGGATCAGGATGAGTTTCGATGAATAACCCCGCCACGCCCACGCCGACTGCCGCGCGAGCCAACACGGGAACCATTTCCCGCTGTCCGCCTGAAACGTTGCCGAGACCACCCGGCATCTGTGCGGAGTGGGTGGCGTCGAAGACGACCGGACAATCGGTCTCACGCATGATGGCAAGCGAGCGCATGTCGGATACGAGGTTGTTATAACCGAAGCTCGCCCCTCGCTCACAAACCATGATCTGCTCGTTGCCGGTCGATTTCGCCTTTGCAGCCACATGGATCATGTCGCCCGGTGCAAGGAACTGACCCTTCTTTATGTTCACCGGTAAACCCTGGCTGCAAACGTTGATGATGAAGTTGGTCTGGCGGCACAGAAAGGCCGGCGTCTGCAATACGGATACCACATCGCTCACCTCACCGAGCGGAGTATCCTCGTGTACGTCCGTGAGCACGGGCAATCCGAGGTCGGTTTCGACCCGCTCCAGCACCCGCAAACCTTCCTCGAGGCCCGGTCCACGGAAGGTCTGGTGGGAAGAGCGATTGGCTTTATCGAACGAGCTTTTGAAAATCAGGGTTATGCCAAGTTCGGCTGTCAACTCTTTGAGCACAGCCGCCGTCTCCATAACCAACTTCTCACTTTCGATTACACAAGGGCCCGCGATGAGAAACAGCGGTTTATCGAGCCCAACCTCATGATCACAAAGCAGCATGTTGTACCGGCAACTTGTTCATACGGTTCATGCGCAAGCGCCGCTCAAGCACTGGCGGCACCATCTTTCAACGACGACCGAAGGGCCGCGTGCTCATTGGCGGCTTCGATGAAGCCGGTGAACAGTGGATGGCCCTCCCGCGGTGAAGAGGTGAACTCCGGATGGAATTGACATGTGATGAACCATGGATGGTCTTTCAGTTCGATCATTTCAACCAGTTCTCCATCCTCGGATCGACCGGCTACAATCAACCCTTTAGCTTCGAGATCCGCCATATAGCGGTTATTCACTTCATAACGATGGCGGTGCCGTTCCCTGACGATCTCTTTACCGTACAGACGCTGCGCGTGGGACCCCTGCTGCAGCGCGCATACCTGCTCACCGAGACGCATGGTGCCGCCCAGATCACCGCCGTCGGTACGTTTCTCGAGATGCCCCTGTTGATCCGTCCATTCGGTAATCAGGGCAATGACCGGATGAGCGGTCGATGCGTCGATCTCGGTGGAATGGGCGCCTTCGTAGCCGGCCACATGACGAGCAAAATCAACGACCGCGGCGTGCAATCCATAACAGATCCCAAGATAAGGCACCTGGTTTTCCCGTGCATAACGGGCCGCCAGGACCTTGCCTTCAAATCCCCGCTGGCCGAAGCCGCCGGGGACCAGAATGGCTTCAACCTCATCGAGGGCTGCCGTGCCGTCGCGTTCGATGTCTTCCGCGTCGATATAGTCGATTTCGACGCGGGTCCGAGTCCGCATTCCTGCGTGGATTATCGCTTCGTTGAGTGACTTGTAGGCGTCGAGCAGGTCCAGATATTTGCCGACAATCGCAATCTTCACCTCGCCTTCCGGGTGCAGTTGCGCATTCACCACTTCCGCCCACTCCGAGAGGTCGGCTTCGGGACAGTCGAGTCCGAACTTCTCGATGACGTATTCATCCACTCGCTGATCGTGGAGCATCTGCGGCACCAGATAGATTGTGGCTTGATCCTCGACCGACACCACAGCCCGTTCTTCAACGTTGGTGAATAAGGCGATCTTGCTGCGTGCGGCCTTCGGCAGTACGCGGTCGGATCGACATATGAGGATATCCGGTTGTAAGCCGATGGAGCGAAGCTCCTTGACCGAATGTTGAGTCGGTTTGGTCTTGATCTCTCCCGCAGTTGAAATATACGGCACGTAACTCAGATGAATATAGAGAGTATTGGCCACGCCAACATCCAAACGCAATTGACGAATGGCTTCGAGAAACGGCTGGGACTCGATATCGCCGACGGTGCCGCCGCATTCGACGATAAGCACATCGAACCCTACCCCGACCGCTTTGATACGCCGTTTTATTTCATCGGTGATATGCGGAATCACCTGCACCGTGGCGCCGAGATAGTCGCCCCGTCGTTCTCTCCTGAGCACTTCCGCATAAACACTACCGGTCGTGAAGTTATTCGCCCTCGACATGATCGCGCCACAGAACCGTTCGTAGTTACCCAGATCCAGGTCGGTTTCCGCGCCATCGGCAGTTACGAAAACTTCTCCGTGCTGAAACGGGCTCATCGTGCCAGGATCCACATTTATGTAAGGATCCATTTTCAGTACGTTGACGTTGAGCGTGCGGGCTTCCAGAACGGCAGCCAGCGAGGAGGTAATAATCCCTTTGCCCAAGGAAGAAACAACACCGCCGGTAACAAAAATATATCGAGTCATTTGCACCATCTTGAGTGGGTTACCACATGGTTCCGAACGACGTTCGAACAGCCTTCGAGTCCATGCGCAAGATGGGATATCACGATAGCAAAAGCCCTGCCCAAATGCCATGTATTACAATCACGTTCTGCGTAACCGCATAGAGGAGGCAGCGGGGCAAATATCGCCTTTTCGACCCGTCTAGCCTGGATTATTCATGAACAAGCTACTGCGGTCGCCGATAGCAGCAAAACGTCGGGCCTCGCAGGCGGGCGTGCTCCTTCCGGGTACTCGGCAGTTTGCACGGCAAACGCCCGTCCCAATGGGACGGGACCCGCCCCCTCCAGTCCGCGCACCCTGCCTGCGAGGCCCGGCGTTTGTACTACTGGCAGTTTGCTTGCGAATTGCCTTCGACCCCAACCTCGCTACGCTTGTTCATGAATAATCCAGGCTAGCGAGCCGTCCACTCCACCTGCCACAGTTTCTGGTTAGCCTCGCTTTGACCCCCAACATCTCGATACGCCAGATTTCCCACCGCGAGAATACCGTCATCGTCCACAAGCAATGGATAGCGACTACGCAGCCACGGTGGTACGCCCTCGTTCTGGAGGATTTTTTTTACCGCACGATGAGACCCTCTGACCAGAATCCGCTCCCCGCCACGGCGAAACATGACGCGTAGTTCTCCGTGGATTGCAAAACCTCCCTGTTCCGCAACCAGTATGCGTAACTCGCCATGGGGCAAGGTCACCGAACCGGGTACCGAGATGAGATAATCGATTTCGGGTATTATCAACTCGGGAACGTAACAAAGCACTCCACGGAATCGGCGCAGGCTTCCCGATTGCAGAACGAGACAGGGTTGGCGATGGGGCGCACTGCCGAGTTGATCGACGAACTCCCTCAAGGACTTGAGCGTTACTCGAGCCTCACCCAAACCAGCAAGCCACAAACGCAACAACTCGACCTGAATTGCAACCGGGTGGCGCTCGAGGACCGCAAGCTCAAGCTCAAGGCCGGCACTCAAACCCGCCAGCCCGACCAGTGCGGCATCCAGCTGCCGCTGTCGAGCGGCAAGATCCAACAACGACACATCCACCATCGGCCACCGCGCGCGCAACGTCGGTAAAACCCTCAGCCTCAGGTAATTGCGGTCAAATTCGGTGTCGCGGTTCGAGGGATCCTCGATCCAGCTGAGGTTGTGGCGTTGTGCGTACTCCTCGAGCTCCTTCCTGGATATATCCAGGAACGGCCTCAGCAATACACCAGCGCCAAGAGCCCGCTCCCGGGGCATCCCGAACAGACCCCGTCCCTGAACAAGACGCAGGAGAATGGTTTCTGCCTGATCAAAGCGATGATGAGCAAGCAACAGCACATCGTGAGGATTGAGCTGATCGCTGAAAAATCTGTATCGTGCCGCACGTGCGGTGGCTTCCAGATTCCCTTTGCTGTCGAGACTCAACCGAACCGTGCTGAGTTGTACGTTCAGCCTCTGACATACGCTTGCGCAGTGCTCGTCCCAATCGCGGGATTGTGGTTGCAGACCATGATTAACATGGAGTGCGACGAGTTCTGCTTCCGGCCACGCCAACCGCGCCGCGTGCAGCAGCACGGTCGAGTCCAGTCCGCCGCTGTACCCGATTAACAGTCGCGAAAACTCTCGGCCATCCAAAAGCCTGACAAGCGGCTCCTCGACGACTGACACGATCAGCTGCCGGGATAACTCAGATTGACCCGCTCAAGCCCAAACTCCGATCGCAATCGAGCCAGCAGGTCATCGCTGGGGCGAACGTGCCACTGTGGGCCGAGCAGAATTCGACCCTCCGCTCTGGCTTCGCGTCCGTTGTCAGCTTGGTACATCACCGCCACAGGACAACCACCCTCAACCATTCGGTAGGATTCAAGACACAATCGCAACCTCGTGGACAGCTCATCCGGCACGACACGATCGCGAAAATCGATTTCCACACCGCTGGAAAATCGAAGTCGAGCCTCCTCGATCGTATAGACCTTGTCTACACGTAACTTCAGCGAGCCGGAATAGTCATCCGGTTGCACTTCACCTTCCAGCACCAGCACGGCATCTTTGACAATTTTCCCGCGCGCAACTTCGTAGACATCGGGGAACAACGACGCCTCGATGCGACCGCTGCGATCATCCATCACGATGAAACACATCGATCCCCCGCGACGGCTACGCATCGTACGTACGGATACGACCAATCCGGACACGAGCTGGCTGCGCTTCTCGGAGCGCAACTGCACAATCCTGGTTGGGCAGAATCGATAGATCTCTTCGAGGTAATCTTCTATAGGATGGCCGGTCAGGTAGAGCCCGAGCGCTTCCCTCTCTCCAGCCAGACGCGCTTTCTTAGTCATCGGGACAACGTCTGCTTGAGCGCCGTTGTGCACGGTTTCCTGAGTGACTCCGCCAAACATGTCGGACATGCCGAAGGCTGAGTCCCGTGCCGCTTGCTCGGCGCCCTGCATCGCGTCGTTCAACTCGCCGAGCAGACGGGCCCGAACGCAATCGAGCGATTCGGCGTCAAGGGCAAAATCGTCCATCGCGCCGCTCCGAATCAGCGCATCCAGTACACGTTTGTTCGCCTTGCGCGAGTCGATTCGGTGGCAGAAATCCGCCAGAGACACAAACGGTCCTGCGGCTGTTCTCGCCGCTTCGATCGCCAGCACGGGTCCCTCGCCGACTCCGCGTACAGCCCCCAAGCCGTATATCACAACGTCATCGTGAACCGTGAATCGATAACGACTGTGATTGACACTCGGCGGCATCAGTTCAATACCCATACGCCGTACTTCATCTACAAAGGTCACCACCCGGTCGATGTTCTGCATATCCGCTGATAAGGTAGCTGCCATGAAATGCTCCGGGTGGTGGGTTTTCAACCAGGCAGTCTGGAAGGAAACCATCGCATAGGTGGCACTGTGGGACTTGTTGAAAGCGTAACCGGCAAACTTCTCAACCAGACCAAAGATGTGTTCGGCAAGCATCGTGTCGACACCACGAGCCGCCGCCCCGTCAACAAATTGTTGACGAACCTTACCCATCTCTTCCAACTTCTTCTTACCCATGGCACGTCGCAGAAGATCTGCTTGACCGAGGCTGAACCCACAAAGCACTTGGGCGATCGACATCACCTGTTCCTGATAGAGCATTACCCCATAGGTATCGCGCAGTACCGGTTCCAGCGACGGATGTGGATAATCGACCTTGGCCTTACCATGTTTGCGATCGATGTAGTCATCCACGGCACCCGACTGTAATGGCCCGGGCCGGAACAAGGCAACCAACGCGATGATGTCGTTGATCTGATCCGGCAACAGGCGCCTGATCAAATCTCTCATTCCCCGGGATTCAAGCTGAAAAATCCCGATGGTGTCTCCGCTGCGAAGCAGCTCGAACGTCGCCGCATCATCGAGGGGTATGCGATGAATATCGATGGGCTCAACGTCATCGCCGGACGCACTGTTCACAGCCTGCACAGCCCAGTCGATGACGGTGAGCGTCTTGAGTCCCAGAAAATCGAACTTGACCAAGCCCGCCCGTTCAACATCATCTTTGTCGAACTGGGATACCAGGCCACCACTGGACTCGTCGACGTACAGCGGGACAAAATCAGTGAGCCGGGAGGGGGCAATGACTACACCGCCTGCATGGCGGCCGACGTTACGGACGATGCCCTCGAGCCGGTAGGCCATGTCCATGATCTCGCCGACTTCTTCGTCCGCATCAATGAACTCACGAAGCTCCTTGGATTGCTCTACCGCTTTATCGAGCGTCATGCCTACCTCGAAAGGAATGAGCTTAGAGAGCTTGTCGGCAAGCCCGTACGGTTTGCCCTGGACTCTTGCCACGTCACGGACGACCGCCTTGGCTGCCATCGTACCGAAGGTGATGATCTGACTGACCGCATCGCGGCCGTACCGATCGGATACGTGTTGTATGACACTGTCGCGGCCTTCCATGCAGAAATCGATGTCGAAATCCGGCATCGAAACGCGCTCGGGATTCAAAAATCGCTCAAAAAGTAGATCGTAGCGCAACGGGTCGATGTCGGTGATACCCAGGGAGTATGCCACCAGCGAGCCTGCGCCCGAGCCACGCGGACCAACAGGAATATCGTTGTCTTTCGCCCAGGCGATGAACTCCATCACGATCAGGAAGTACCCTGCAAAGCCCATCTGGTTGATCACGCTCAACTCGTACGCGAGGCGCTCGTGATAATCGTGTTTAGGTTTCTCAACGCCTTCGACGGATCCGCCTGACGATGCCCCAACAAGCTCACCACGCTCCTTTAGCTCGGTAAGCCGTGTCTCCAATCCTTCGCGAGCCGTCGCCTCCAGGAACGCAGCAAGCGAGACACCGTCGGGTACGGGATAATTAGGCAGGTAGTGATCATCCAACGCCAGCTGGACGTTGCAGCGCCTGGCTACCTCAACGGTATTGGCAAGCGCCTCAGGAATATCCTGAAATAGTTTCTCCATCCCGGCACCGCTGCGCAGATATTGATCCGCGCTGTAGCGCCGCTCGCGGCGTGGATCATCCAGGACTCTACCATCGTGAATACACACCCGTGTTTCGTGGGCCTCAAAGTCCTCGCGATCGATGAAGCAAACATCGTTGGTTGCCACCACCGGCAGATCTAATCTCGCCGCAATATCAACGGCACCCGCAATATGGTCTTCTTCCTGCGGGCGCGAGTTGCGAACGAGTTCGAGGTAGAGTCGATCCGGAAAAGCATTCTTCCACAGAGCTGCTAGTTCGAGCGCCTCTTTCATATTGCCCTTCAGCAACGCAACCCCGATCTCTCCCTCACGCCCACCGCACAACGCCAAAAGCCCACCGTTGCCCTCGAATATTTGCTCACGGGTGAGAAATCCGTGCTCGCGGGTGTGGGTATAAGCGGCAGATACCAACGACAGCAGATTGCCATAACCGACCTGATCCATTGCCAGCACGCTGAACTTACATGCCAACCCATCGCTATTCCTGAACCATAGCTCGGCTCCGATGAGCGGTTTGATGCCGACATCGACACACGCCTGATAAAACTTCACCAGCCCGAACAGGTTACAGCGATCGGTCAAGGCAACCGCGGGCATGGCGAGCCGTTCGGCCGCATCCGCGAGATCACGAACCTTGATGATGCTGTCGGCGATCGAAAACTCGCTGTGCACACGTAAATGAACGAAGTTCGGGTTCATTGCGTACTCAGCATCAACGGCAGGGTTCGCTCCCGCAGCGAAGCCAGACGGACAGGTCGAAAACTCTTGCGATGCAACGCACACGAACCCAGACGATCAAGGGCTGCAAGATGCTCGGCTGTGGCATACCCTTTGTGTTTCTCCATGCCGTATCCCGGGAAACGCCGAGCCAACTCCACCATCTCCCGGTCCCGCGCAACCTTCGCGAGAATAGCCGCAGCGCTGATCTCAGGTACCCTTGTGTCGCCTTTGACGACCGCAACCGCTGGTATGGCGAAGCGCGGTAACAGGTTACCGTCAACGTAAATGACCTCGGGTTCGATGAGCAGAGCTGCCACCGCCCGCTGCATGGCAAGATGGCTGGCGCGCAGAATGTTCAGCTCATCGATCTCCTCGACTTCCGCACGCCCCACCCCATAGGCCAGTGCACATTGTCGTATCTTCATGGCCAGCGCTTCGCGCTGGTTGGCAGACAGACGTTTAGAATCCTTGAGTCCAGCAATCGGTACCCGGTTGTCCAGAATAACGGCACCGGCGACAACGGGCCCTGCCAGAGGACCTCTGCCAACCTCATCTACGCCTGCGGACACAGCGGGACCCGCCAATCCGTCAAAGAGCGCCATGACTTACGAACAACCTCTCCGATAAGTTCTGTTACCGTTTCACTTACACTTTCTTTGCTGGAATCAGCGCCAGACCCGTGACCGGTCGTTGCCTCGGCATTGTCATGTCAGGCCAACAATCGCGCCACCGCCTGTGCAGCTTTCTTATCTGCACCCTGTCTCAGCAGTTGGTGCAAGCGAGCAAACTCAAGCAGAGTTTCTGGTTCTTGGCTCGCTTTGTCTAGCACTGATAACGAAGAAAGCAGATTATCGGCCAACGCCTCCGGCGTTGCGTCATTCTGCAACAACTCAGGTACCAGCATTCGCCCGCTGAGGATGTTCGGTAAGGCGATAAACGGAGTGCGAATTATCCATCGGAGCATCCGGAAAGTGAGATCGCCCAGCTTGTAACTCACCACCATCGGCCGGCGCAGCAGCATGGCTTCCAGCGTACCGGTGCCAGATTTGACAATCGCCGCATCACAGGCGATCAAGGCCAGGCGAGCGTTACCCTCATAACGCACCACATCGAGCGATCGATGACTCTCGAGTGCCTCTTTGAGCCAAGCCGCAATATTCGGGCGCAGGCAGGGAACGACGAATCCAACATCTCCGACACGCGCTTTGATGAGGTCGGCCGCCGTTAGAAAAGTCTCGGCCATGTAGTTGACCTCAGACATCCGGCTACCAGGCAACAAAGCGATACACAGCTTCTCTTCGGGCAGTCCGAGTTCACGGCGGGCTTTCATCCGAGCTTCGTCGGATCCATCGGTGTCGCTGATCTCGTCGGCAAGGGGGTGGCCCACGTAAACCGTATCAATCGGCAGCTCTGAATAGAATTCCGGCTCGAAGGGATAAAGTGTCAACAACAGGTGTGCAGCCTTTGCCACTCGTTTCACCCGCCCTCGCCGCCAGGCGTATACCGACGGACTGACATAATGCACGGTGGTAATACCGCGGCGTTTCAACAACCCTTCGAGCAACAGATTGAACACGTTGAAGTCGACACCGATAAACACCGCCGGACGCTTCGCCTGATAACACCGGATGAGCTTCACAAGTATCCGAATCAGTTCTGGCAACCGTCTGAGAGGATCGATAAAGAGGTTCATCGACAGCCTGTCCATCGGCACCAGCGACTCGAGCCCCAGAGCCATCATGCGCGGTCCGCCGATCCCGACGAATGTAGCGGTGGGGTGCAGTACTTTGAGTTCGCGCATCAATCCGGCACCCAGGTTATCGCCTGATGCTTCTCCGGCAAGGATGCCTATGATGGGACCACTCACGCCCTGCAATCTCGACCTATCGATCCGTTCAGGAGCAATTCGGCGATTTCAATCAGCGTCTTTATCCGTAGGCTGACCGTGATCGGTGCCTTCGACCGAATTTCCATCGTCTTCAATCAGTCCACGACCTCGGGCCCGGATAATCCCTTTTTGAGAGTCCCGAATGGACTGGACGAACAACCCCACCTCTGGAATCTCGCGAGCTGAATTCGCCAACTCCTCGCACGCCTCAATCACCGTACGCCCTTCGCGATACACGACTTTGTGCGCCCGACGCAGCGTTTTGATCAGCTCGTCGTCGTAACCGCGCCGGCGCATTCCTTCCACATTGAGCCCAACGGCATAGGCGGGAGTGCCGGTAACGGTCAAATAGGCTGGCACATCCTTCAGTACCAAGCTCATCGCAGCAATGTGCGTATGCGCACCAACAATGCGAAATTGCGCCACGCCCGAGTAGCCACCAAAATTGGCGTAATCGCCGACCTGGACATGTCCGGAGATTGCGACGTTGTTGGCCATGATAACGTGATCGCCAAGGACGCAATCGTGCCCGATGTGCACGTACGCCATCAACAGGCAGTGATTGCCGATAATCGTGGTACCCAGATCCTGGATCAGGCCGCGGTGGATGGTGACACCTTCGCGAATGACGTTGTCATCGCCAATCTCGAGCGTGGTAGGTTCTCCGTGATAAGCAATGGCCGGGGTATCCTCCCCAACGGTCGAAAACTGATAGATCCTGTTGTTGCGGCCGATGGTGGTGGGACCTTTGAGGACGACGTGGGGGGCAATCCAGCAGTCGTCGCCGATAACCACATCCGCACCAATCATCGTCCATGGCCCGACCGTGACATTGTTACCCAGTTCTGCACTGGGATCGATGATCGAACGCGGGTCAATCATCCTAAAACACACCTTCCATCAAGATGATCTCACACCGACACGCGAGGTCCTCTTCCACGAACGCCTGGCAGGCGAATTTCATCATCCGGCTTCGATCGGCGAGAATCGAACTGTGCATGACCAGTTGATCCCCCGGGATCACCCGTCGCTTGAATCGTGTTTTATCGGTCCCGCCCAAATAATAGGCCGCACCATCGGCAGGTCGGGTGTTTTTCGTCTGGAACGCCAGCACACCCGAAAGTTGGGCCAACGCCTCGACGATCAACACACCGGGCATGATCGGATGTCCTGGGAAATGACCGACGAAGAACGGTTCGTTCATAGTGACATTTTTGATACCACGAATGCTTTCTCCCACAGCAAGCTCGAGTACTCTATCCACGAACAGAAACGGGGGCCGATGAGGTAAGAATTCAAAAAGCTCGTTAATGTCCTTTGCTGTATCCAGAGTCATCCTATGTATCCAAGGCCGTTCAATACAAATCCGTAGTGGGCGAGGTCCCTCTGTCGCAAAGGCGTTCCTCTGCGGCGCGTAGTATCCAGGGTCGTGTCTTGCAAGTCATTGTTTACCTGGCAGTCCCGCGCGGTAGAAAGTATTCTCAGATCTGTCTACCTGGTGGCACTTTGGCGCATGGCGAGGGCCCGTTCGAGGCGAGCGACACGGCGGTTGAGTTCATCGAGTTTCTGGAACCGCAAAGCGTTTCGCTTCCACTGCCGGCTGGTATTGTGTAATACCCCACCGGAATATACGCCAGGCTCGGTAATGGAGGCGGACACGTGTGTCATGCCGCTGATGGTGACGTGATCGCATATCTCGATTGGTCCATCTCCACCCACGCCGACGGCCCCGGCGAGCACGCAGTGGCGTCCGATGACCGTACTGCCGACGATGCCGACACACCCACAGAGGATGCTGTGCGCTCCGACATGACAGTTGTGACCGATCTGAACCTGGTTGTCGATCTTCACTCCGTCTTCGATCACGGTGTCTTCGATTGCACCGCGATCGATGCTCGAGCATGCCCCGATGCTGACGTCTTCGCCAATTTCCACTCCGCCGAGTTGGGCGATCTCATGCAGGTGCCCTTGTTCATCGGGGGCAAATCCGAAACCGTCGGCACCGACCACCGCACCGCTATGCACGATACTGCGGGCGCCAAGACGCACATCTGAACCGAACACGACGTTTGCCATAAGCCGCGCACCGGCACCGATCCGACATCGCGCGCCGATAACGACGTTCGGATAAATCCGTACGTCGGCGCCAATATTGCAGTCCGCGCCAATGACGACTCCGGGGCCGATAGTCGCGCTCGCTGCCACAGTTGCCCGTTCATCCACTTTCGCACCTGGATCAATACCCGGTTCAAGCTCCGGCACGGCTGCGAAAAGCTGAGAAATTTTTGCAAACGCAAGGTAGGGATTTGCCGTGACGATGGCGTTGCCTTGCCAGTGCGCTAGATTTTTCTCGTCCAGGATGATCGCACTTGCGGCAGTATCGGCAAGATGATGTTTATAGGCGGGGTTGGAGAGGTGGCTCAACTCACCCTCCCGGGCAGCCTCTAAACTGCCCAGACCATTGATGACCACCTGCGCATTACCGCTTACATGCGCACCGACATGTTTGGCGAGTTCTTCCAGGGTGAAAGAAAATTCACCCACACTAACGTTTTTCGTTGAGCTTCTCGAGAACTTTCCGTGTGATGTTATGTTTCGGATTCACATAGATTGCGTTTCTAGCATCTATGATCAAATCGTAGCCCTCCAGCTCGATGAGATCCCTGATTACCGCATTGACTTTTGGCTGCATGTGACTAGCCAGTTCCTGGATACGATCCTGACGCGCTTTCCGAAGTTTATTCCCCATGAACTGATAGTCGATCTGCTTGTTCTCGATTTCCTTTTGTGCCTTGAGTTGTTCGGTCGGACTCATGACCTCTCCATCTTTCTGCAGGCGCTCTGACAATGCTCGAATCTCTTCCAGTAAAGTCTTGACACTGGCTTCTTCACTCTGCGAGTCTTCCAAGATTTGCTTCTGGATAGACATTGCTTCCTCGCCCTCAATCAACGCTCTCTGCATGTCGATCGCCGCAATCTTCAATTCTGCAACGGCGGAACCCGCGGCCAGGCAAAAAACCAACGCTGACAAATTAAGTAACTTCTTGATCACAACTAAATTCTCCTTGATTATTCTTTCCGTCGAGCACTTGTGCGCCGATATATTGAACTGGCGGGTGCTTTTTGCGGAGGCATTCTACATCAGAATGTTCGACCCAACTCAAACTGAAATCCTTCCTCCTGATCGAAAGGCTGGGTGTTGAATGCCTTGGCAAAGCCAAAGGTCATCGGTCCCATACCGCTCAGATAGGTGATGCCGACACCTACCGAATAGCGCATATGGTCCAGGTCGAAATCGAAACAATTAGTACTCAGACTGAAACATCTGGTGTTGAATACATTTCCGGCATCGATGAAAAACACCGGTCGAAATTGGCGCTGATCTTCGATGAAAGGAATTGGGAAAATGATTTCCGCACTTGCTTCAATGAGCAGGTTGCCGCCAAAAGGGTCTCCACGAGCCCGGAAGAATCCAGGTGGTATCGGAGTTCCATCGGAAAATACGGTGGGGGGCGTCGTGCGCGGTCCTAGCGTGCTCGTCTCGAAGCCGCGAATCGACCCGAAGCCACCTGCGAAGAAGTTTTGGTAGAACGGCAACGCGGGCGTCTTGCCGTATCCGTCACCATATCCAAGCTCCGTACGCAGGCGCAATGTGAGCGAGCTAGTCAGTGGGAAGTAAATTTGTCCTTCATAAACAACCTTGTAAAACTGAAGATCGCTTCCAGGCACCGACACCTCTAATGAAAACGATTGTGAACGGCCACGGGTTGGAAACATCCCGCGGTTCAACGCAGACTTCGACCAGGAGAGATTCAATTTGTAGTTGAGCGCATCACTACCATTGACATCGAGGAATTCGGATATCTCCTGTGCCGGGAAAGCACCTTCGGTGATCTGGGTGAATTCCACCTGAGCGCCAAAGTTGAGGCGCTGGGTTTCGCCGATGGGTAATCCGAAGTTGAGTCCAATGCCGTAGGCGTCGGTCGTGTACCGGGCGATGTTTCGCTCGTCATAGTCCAACCGGCGCATGAACACGTTGTAGCCGCGGCTGATCCCGTCCATCGTGTAGTAAGGGTTGAAATAGTTGAAATTGACCGACTTCTGATATTTTGAATAACTCACCCCCAGACCGAGGGTGTTT
Organism: Pseudomonadota bacterium; assembly: GCA_022571865.1. Classification (GTDB taxonomy): domain Bacteria; phylum Pseudomonadota; class Gammaproteobacteria; order Pseudomonadales; family Azotimanducaceae; genus SMWK01. The sequence continues at coordinate 4,514 of JACZXA010000020.1, read as the reverse complement.
CCCGAACCCAGAACGTTGTTTTCCTGGTAGTTGCCGCCGAGGATCAGCCCGAATCCCTGGGAAAACCCCAACGTCGCCGAGATGCTGCCGGAGGGTTGTTCTTCCACCTCGAACTCGACATCGATCTGATCGTCGGTGCCGGGAACTTCCGGCATTTCGACGTTCACTCCCTTAAAATATCCAAGCCGCTCCAAACGCAGCTTCGACAGATCGATCTGCGCCGAAGATGCCCACCCACCTTCCATCTGGCGCATTTCACGGCGCAGGACTTCGTCTTGCGTCACCTTGTTACCCGTAAAAGAAATACGTCGTACATAAGCACGCTTGTTGGCCTCAACGAAAAACTCGACCTCCACCATCCCGTCTTCGCCAACCTTCGGAACACCGGACGCGGTGGCAAAGGCGTAGCCGGAATTGCCCAACGCCTGCTCCAGACGTTCCTCGCTTGCTGTCACTCGCGCTTGAGAGAATACCTGGCCTTCAGCAACCACCAGCAACCGTTCCAGATCTTCTGCTTTGACATCATTCAGGTCGCCGATCAGGTTGACCTTGCTAACTATGTACTTCTCGCCTTCTTCCACGTTGATAGTGATATATACCTGGCTCCGATCCGGGGTAATACTCACCTGCGTGGATTGAATGTCGAACTCCACGTAGCCTCTGTCCTTATAGTAGGACTCCAGCTTTTCGAGATCTCCAGAAAGCTTTTCCCGCGAGTATTTATCGTTATTTCGATAGAAGGACAGCAGGTTCGGGTAGCTCAACTCCATCTGGTCGAGCAACTCGGACTGAGGGAACACTGATGCGCCAACAATATTGATATGGCGAATTCCCGACGTACTGCCTTCTTCTATCTCGATCTTGATGGCGACCCGGTTGCGCGGCAACTGTTCTACTTCGGTCTGGATACCCGCACCATAGCGCCCTTGGGAAACATATTGACGCTCGAGTTCCAACCCGACACGTTCCAGGGTTGCCTGTTTGAAAATCTCCCCTTCGCGCAACCCCTGCTGACCCAGACCTTCGACCAGCGCCTCGGTTTTGATCGCCTTATTACCTTCGATCTCAATGCTTTCGATCCAGGGACGTTCGACGACGGTAATCACCAGCACATCGCCATCTCTGGCCATTCGGATATCGTTAAAATAGCCGGATTTGAACATGAGACGAATCAACTGACGGACGGATATTTCATCGATCGCATTCCCGACGTTGATCGGCAACATGTTGAATACAGTACCAGGAGAAACGCGCTGCAAACCCTGCAGCCGGATATCCGAGACCGTGAACTCGTCGGCGCCTGCCGCACTCGCGCAGCAAACAAGTAGTAGAACCAGACAACGTTTCATAACAACCTTCGACCTGATTGAGCGGCGCAATCGATATCGTCCCAGGTTACCCAGAGTTTCGCCACTATAACAACCTCGATATATCGTTATAGATCACCAGCAGAAATATACCCACGAAGACAAACAGGCCGAACTGCGTAGCTACGGCCTGAGCACGATCTGAAACCGGTCTGCGTATGATGATCTCGGTGACGCAGAAAAGAATATGGCCCCCGTCGAGTATCGGAATGGGTAACAGGTTGAGAACCCCCAGAGAGATACTCAGCAACGCAAGCACAGCCACGAAGTTTCGCCATCCAGACCTGGCTGAATCACCCGCGATCTTCGCGATGTATATTGGCCCGCTTAAATTTTTTACCGACACCTGGCCCGTCAGCATCTTCTTCAACAGCCCGAGTGTCAGCGCGGTCTTGTCGAGGGTCTCCTGCACACTGCGTGGAATGGCTTCCAGAAAATCGTAACGAATCTCGTTGGTAAACGCCGCCACTCCGAGGTAACCCTCGGTTCCTCCATCTACCGCCTCGCGCGCGTCCGGCACAATATCAAAGGTCAATTCACGACCACCACGACTTAGCAATACCGTTAGGTTGGTTGCGGGGGCTTGTTTAATTACTTCCACCCATCGCGACCAGGAATCAATTGTGACGTTGTCGACCGCAACTATCTGATCCCACTGTCGAAGCCCTCCAGCTTGCGCAGCACTGTTTTCCAACACCTGCCCGAGTACCGGTGGCACGGCGGGGCGAATTCCCAGCGAACCGAGCAGATCCGGTTCGTCCACCCCCCGATGCCAGTTCGTGATGGGGATGGGCACCGACCGAATCGTTTCGCTGCCGGGAACGCGAGTCGTCAATTCAATACTCCCGGTATCACCGAGCCGAGCAGCCAGGGCCATCGCAACCTGCTGCCAGTTTTTCGTCGTTGCGCCGTCAACCGACACGATTTCCAATCGCGCCTCATGACCCGTTCGCCCCAGGGGGCTTTGCGGATCGATCTCTCCCAGCATAGGAGCGAAACTGGTAGTGCCCACGATAAACAGCAACCAATAGACCAATATTGCGAGCAGAAAATTGGCTACCGGACCCCCGAACGCAATAGCGATGCGCCACCAGACATCGAGATCGTTGTAGGACACCTCTCCCGGGCGACGCAGGGGTGCGTCGCGTCCCACACCAGCGTCTTCGAGCAGGTTTTCCGGGTTCGTGCCGGTTGCAGAATCAGCGGAATCTCGATCGTCCAGCATCCGTACGTAGCCACCGAGTGGAATCGCGGCAATGACGAACTCCGTACCGTGTTTGTCAAAACGTGACCAGATCGGCTTACCAAAACCGACGCTGAACCGCACGACCCGCACCCCGGACATGCGCGCGATCACAAAATGACCGAACTCGTGAAAGGTAACGAGTACACCCAGCATGACGATCAGGGCTAACGGGTATAACAGCAGATCCATGAGAGTGACTACCAGCTCCAAAACAGCAAACCGATTCCCGTGAACACACAGGCCCGGATGATTGTGCAAATACTAGAGCTATCAGACAACATAGGACCGTCGAGTTCACTGGCCAAATTATGTCGATTCTCTGTAATCGGAGAAATCGGGGTGCGGATGATAAACGATCGCCATCTCGAGAGCATAGTCAGATGACGCGATCAATGGGAACAAAACGCCCCACTACACGTAGCCCAAGACGAGGGCAAAAAGAGGCAGAACAGCAACAATGGAGTCGATCCGATCTAGTACGCCGCCATGACCCGGCAAAAGGTTCCCCGAATCTTTGACCCCTCGCGAGCGTTTCAGAACGCTTTCAAATAGATCACCGATCACCGAAATGACTCCGAGACCGACAATGATGAAGGTCCACAGCAAAAGCCTCGATAGTTCGCTCTGGGTTGCTCCATCCACACCAGCCATCAGCAGTCCCCCCCCGACCAGAAGGCTCAATGCCATCCCACCCCAGAATCCTTCCCAGGTCTTACCGGGGCTGACGGCCGGAAAAAGCTTGTGGCGACCGAATCGACGACCCACAAAATACGCACCAATGTCAGCCGACCAGACCAGCAACAGCGCCCATAATACCCAGCTGGCACCTTCCGGCTGGTTGCGTATCACCAGCAGGGCTACCCAGGTGATCAATAACATGATCTGGCCGAGGATTGCCGAAAACCATCCACGGGTAATAAGTGCCGCACTGCTGGGATAAGTCACAACCAGGATCGTGGCAAGCACCCAAATCGCAAGCCCCACCCACAACAGCACACCGAATGAGGCTGGAAACCACCAGGTGAGTGCCGCAAGCATCGCAAAAACAGCAACAAATACGCTTCTTGCAAGCATGCTGGTCAGGCCGCTCAAGCGAGCCCACTCCCACGCCCCCAGAGCCGCAACCAACCAAAACACCAACGCATAAATCGGAAACGGCAGCAGGTAAATGCCTGCTACGACCAGAGGAGCCAATATCAACGCCGTGATGACGCGATGGATCAACAAAGTCAGTCGCGGCGTCCGAAGCGGCGGCGGCGGTCCACGTACGCACCGAACGCCTGTTTGAGGCTCGAGTCGTCGAAATCAGGCCAATAATCTTCGGTGAAATACAGCTCCGTGTAGGCCAGGTCCCATAACAGGAAATTGCTGATACGGTGATCGCCACCCGTGCGAATACACAGGTCTGGTGGAGGTATCTCACCCAAGGATAAATATCCGGCGAACCTCTCCTCGTCGATTTCGTCGGGATCGAGTATGCCGTCACGGGCGTCTCGCGCCATGGATCGTGCAGCTTCGGTGATGTCCCACCGTCCACCATAGTTTGCTGCAATATTCAGCGTCATTCGGCTGTTTGCCCGGGTCAACGCTTCGGCTCTATTCATCTGCATCTGCAGATCCGAAGAAAAACGCGTGCGGTCACCGATGATCCGTAACCGCACGCCTCTCTCGTGCAGTTCGTCCAGATCTTTTTCCAGCACGTTGCGCATGAGGTCCAAAAGCAGATTCACTTCCCGCTTTGGCCGCTTCCAGTTCTCCGTGCTGAACGCGAACAACGTGAGACATATAACCCCTTGATCAGCGCAGGTTTCTGCGACGGTGCGGACGTTTCTCGCACCCGCCCGATGTCCGGCCGCCCCGGGCAGCCGCCGCTGTTTTGCCCACCGGTGATTACCATCCAT
>JACZXA010000019.1 GCA_022571865.1 Pseudomonadota bacterium | reverse complement strand
CCCATGCGCCGGATCAATTGCTGCCTGGCACGTTTACGCCTATACGCCTCGCGTTTCTCTGGCGCGAGCTTACGGGTCTTGGCGGCTTCCCTGGCTCGCGCCTTGGGATCCGATCCTTTGCCACCCACGGGAAGATCCCGAATATGGCCGACACTGGACTTGACGATATAATCGTTGCCGAGATATCGGTTGATCGTGCGCGCCTTGGCTGGCGATTCAACTATGACGAGGGAGCGAGCCATGAACCTCTCGATTGATTTGGGCGCACTTATACGGCCTCGCAGAAAGGGCTGTCAAGAATCTGGGTCCAAATATTCTTCCTCGACCCCTTCATCGACCCTGTTCAGATCGTGCCCCAGCCGCCGCAACCGGGCCGCCATCGAAGTCACCAGCTCCACGCCGGAGCCAGGACTTTCCTGCCAGTAACACACGAGTTGCCGCTCGCTGACTTCGAACCCGATGACATCCCCAGGCAATGTTTCGATGATATTGCCGAGCGCTTTGAGCAAAACATCCAGGTGTTCCCCTTGCCGTTTGCGCTCCGGGTCAAAAACCCAACCCGGCAGCGCGGTGGTTCCCTGAGTCCCCCGTAGCAGGCGTAATTCTGGAAGAACCCGCAGCTTCCTGGTCATACTCCACGAGTAGGCTGCACAGTCGATAACTGGTTCTCTGATCTTTCCACCTGCGCTGACTCGGTCCTCGGGTTCGGGGTTCAGTTTTGGCAGGTGTCTGAGTTCAACGGTGAGACCAGCCAACCGCGCGGCCTGGCGCAAAGTGCTCAGACGCCTGTCCCGTTTGCTCGGTAATAGCCAGAACACAGGACCAAACGCCACGAGCAAAATCAATCCGATGATGATCCATGTCAAAACTGTCTTCTCCAGGCTTGAGGGGTGTTTGGATTCTGTGTATCGTCGCCGGAAATCACCTCGGGAGGCAACATGTCGGACTATAGTCGCATCATGTTGGCATTGGACCTTACCCAGGAGTCCAACCAGGTAGCACAGCGGGCCTTGTCTCTTGCTCAGCAGTTCGGCGCGGAACTGCACATCGTTCATGTCATCGAACCATTGAGCCTGGCCTATGGAGGCGATATTCCTATGGATCTCTCGTCCGTTCAGGAGCAGATTCACGAGCAGGCGAAATCCCACCTGGCGGAATTTGCCAACCGGTTAGGCATCCCGGAAGACCGCCAATACCTGATTTTCGGTCGCCCGGATAGCGAAATCCACCGCATTGCGGAATCCAAAGACGCAGATGTAATCGTGGTGGGTAGCCATGGTCGGCACGGTTTGGCGCTGCTGTTGGGTTCGACGGCCAACGGCGTACTCCACGGTGCCAAGTGTGATGTGTTAGCGGTACGCGTCGGAACCGAAGAGATCACCGAGACCGAGGCGTAATTTTACTTCGTCCACACAATGGAACACTAGGTGCCTAAACTCACCGGCTTCGGGGTTCTCCTGAATGCCTTGCTTTTCGTTTTTCTTGCGAATTCGTCCACCTGGGCCAACCCAAGTCTGTATGAGCAGCGGGTCACCTATCGCCGGGCGCTGGACGATCTCACCGCAGGGCGCAGCCGCTCTTTCGCAAGGGCGAAGGTAAAACTCGAGGGATATGCGCTGCATCCTTATCTCGACTATCACGCATTACAAGGCCGATTGTCCGTCGCCAGTGAACGTGAAGTGCGAACCTTTCTCAAACTACACGAAAGCCTGCCCGTTACCGGCATCCTCCATCGGCGCTGGTTGAAAATACTCGGGCGCAAACGCCAATGGCGCACATTCCTTAACAACTATGAGCCATCCACCGACGCTGAACTGAAGTGTTATCGACTGCGTGCTCTATATGGAACCGGCGAGCGTCAAGCTGCATTTTCTGAAGTAGAACCTTTGTGGAAGGTCGCAAAGTCGCAACCTAAAGCGTGCGATCCATTGTTTGACGTTTGGATCAGTGCCGGTCACCTCGAGGAGGACATTGCCTGGCAGCGACTCGAGCTCGCACTGCAAGCCAACCAACGTACGTTGGCTCGTTATCTGCTGAGATATTTCAGCGGCGCCTACAAGGCCTGGGCACAATCACTGTACAGCGTGCACGTGAGACCAAGCGGAATCACTCGCGTAGACCGCTATAAAACCGACAGTGAGCTCTCACGAATAGTGATTAGCCACGGTCTAGTGCGACTGGCAGCACAGGACGTTGCCGACGCGGCAACTGCCTGGGAAAAGCTCAAGTCAAGCCACTCATTCAACGACACCCAAACCCGGGAGATTCTCGATGCCATCCTCATCGGACGTGCCAAAGATGGGCAGTTTCCTGCCGCATTACCAAGCGACCCATCGGCTGAATTGATTTACGGCATGGCGTCGGCTGCCCTGGCCAGCCAATCCTGGCGACAGGCAGTTGCCTGGATCGAACGCATACCACCCGAGGAGTTACAAACAAATCGTTGGCAATACTGGCAAGCCAGGGCACTAACAGAATCTCACCTGGACGTTGATGGCGCTGTTAAGAAATTTCGAGCACTTGCAGCAACACGCGAATACTACGGATTTCTCGCAGCCGAGAGAATCGGCAGCAAAATTCAACTCAATGAGATGGTCTTAAAAGCGCACCCAATCCAGATAACTCAATTGAAGAAAATCCCCGAAGTTGCGCGTTCCATAGAACTCTTTGCCGTGGGGGATCTGATTAACGCGCGCCGCGAGTGGAATCAACTGATGCCAAACCTCGATTCGACCAGAAAGCTACAGGTGGCGCGTTTAGTTCAACAGATTGGCTGGACATCTCAGAGCATCGCGATAGCAAACGATGCAAACCTGCGCGACGATCTGGCAATTCGTTTTCCGATGGCATACCAGAACGTCGTTGAACACATCAGTCATACGACGACGGTACCGCAGTCGTTGCTCTTCGCAATTATCCGCCAGGAAAGCGCGTTCGACCCTCGAGCACGGTCCGGCGCAAACGCCCGCGGACTCATGCAACTGATTCCCAGTACCGCCAAAGAGGTGGCGCGACGCGCGCGGCTCAAAAGTCCAACGGTGAGCGATCTTTACGTTCCAGAAATCAACATTGAACTCGGGGGGCATCACTTGGCGGAGCTGTTGTCTCGCTACGACGGTCAGCGGCCTTTGGTAGCCGCCGCTTACAACGCGGGCCGCAGCCGGGTCGATCGGTGGATCAAGAACCGCTCCGGCATGCCCATGGATGTCTGGATTGAAACCATTCCGCTACGCGAAACCCGCAACTACGTAAAAAATGTGCTGGCTTTCGCCCAAGTCTACGGACAGCGTATGGGTAACCCGATACCAATGCTAATGGCGAACGAAGCCACCCTGCCGTGATCGATATCGGAGCTAACCTCCTGCACTCGCAGTTCGACTCCGACCGCGACGCGGTAATCGAGCGAGCCCATGCAGCCGGTGTCGCGCGCATGCTGCTCACAGCAACCGATCTGTCAACGAGTACCGCGGCCATCGAATTCTGCACCAGGCGAAACGACATACGTTGCACCGCTGGCGTCCACCCCCATGTAGCTAAAGAGGTCGAATCCGGTTGGATATCCCGCTTGAGCGAACTGGCCACCTCGCCCTTGGTAAAGGCCGTCGGTGAAATGGGGTTGGATTACAACCGCAACTTCACAACACCCGAGCAGCAGCAAACCGTGTTCCATAGCCAACTCGACATCGCCGAACAGATCCGTAAACCGGTTTTTGTGCACGACCGGGAAGCTTCTGCAGATGTATTGGCCGCGCTTACGAGTCACGGCAGGTTGACCGGCGTTGTAGTGCACTGTTTTACCGGCGACGAAAAGGAACTCGACGACTATCTTTCAGCAGGTTTCCATATCGGCATAACCGGTTGGGTTTGCGATCAACGACGAGGTCAACCACTTCGCGACATCGTAACTCGCGTGCCACTGTCGAAGTTGCTGATCGAAACAGATGCACCCTATCTGCTACCGCACAACGTGCCGGCCAACGAGCTTACCACGGGAAATAAACGACGTAACGAGCCGGCAATGCTGAAGTATGTCGTCCGGCAATTAGCACAACTGTACGGCACTGAGGAAGCGGAAATCATAACGGCTACTTCGCGCAACGCGCGTGAATTTTTCAATTGGAAATAGCGCACCTTTTTCGTCGTTTTCCCAGCCCGGATATCGCACGAGCACGCAGAGTTCCGGGTGAGAGATCGTTGCCGTCATGACGCTCGTGACCAAAAGCGTCGCCGTAGCTACGGAATTGAGGCGTTCGCATAGCGAACGCGCTGAACATCTGGCGTCTTGGCCGCCGCGAGATCCAGCCAGAAACTGCATAGGCGCATCAACGACACTTCGAACATATTCGAAATATAAAATTTTCTTGTAATTTCAAAACGTTAACCACTCGCGCAGACTCCTAGACGCCGATAACCTCTCTTACCGTTGCCGCATTAAACGGCCAATCAAGCTCCACAATACCCGAACTCAAAACCGGCAACCGCTCGCCATAAAGTTCAGTGAGCATCGGATCAGTCGCAACATCGATCACCTGCAATGAGAAACCTTGAAGTTCTGGCATACTAAAGAGCAGTTCGAGCGCTTCCTCACACAACGTGCAGTGGTCGGTGGAGTACAAAACCAGGTTCGTCGTATTCATCGTCACCAATATTAGCGCCTGGATCGACTTGACGGGATAATAGATGACTTTCGCACTCCGCTTTGCTGACCCACACACTGCTGAGCGCTATCCACTCAAGGTGGCAGGCGAGCTTAGTTGGCGGCACGAAGGCGACCGTTCCCGGGTAGAAATTCCCCTACCCAGCCTCGCCAGCGGGGCCATTCTCGTCCCCAGTCTGTCGATACGCCATGATGCGAACTACAGTTTTCGTTTCACCCTCCAGCTTGCGGGTCACACCTTCGCACTGAACGAAGTGCCGTCCGGCAGCAAGGATTCGTCACGCGTTAGCGTGCCATCGACTGAAGAAGTTCCGACAGGCAAACAGCAAGGGGCTGAATACGAACTCCCGATATCAACGCACATAGATTGTTTCCATACGCATGATCATGTCCCGACTTCGACGCTCACCGTCGAGGCAACAGGAATTAGCGATGCGGAGCAATATTTGTTGTGCATTACCGCGCGTTCAATCACTCGCGCAGAAGTCGCAATTCCTGAGCGCGCCGCCTTCTGCCCAACGCCTCCGAGCCTGAGTCAAATGCAAGCGAACGACAAGATTAAACACGCTATCTGTTCACCCACATGTCTCGCGATGTTGTTGCAGCACTTTGACAGGCCCATACGTTGGCTCGATTTCGTCGCGGCCTGTCGCGACGAGACAACGGGCTTGTACGGTGTCTGGCCTTTAGGCATATACGCCGCTAGCCAACAAGGCTGTATCGGCGCAGTGGAAGTATTCGATGATTGGGAAAACGCCTCGCAGTTACTGGCAAGCGAGTTACCTTTTGTTGCGAGCATTCGTTACCCGGAGGGTTCGTTACCCGGCGCGCCCAATGCAGCAAGCGGCGGTCATCTGGTGGTTGTCCATCGCCTTGACGAGAACCATATCCATGTATTGGATCCAGCCGCAGCAACGGTGGATGAGGTTGCGCGAACCTACCCGTCAGCAGCATTCAGCAGCGCCTGGCTTAGCCATCGCGGCGCGGCGTATGTTCTTCTGCCATGAAGTACCTGACGAGTTTCCTGTTGTTGGCTATGGCTTTTGCATTGACCACCGCAGGATTGATGTTGTGGCACGCTCAGGATTTCGGCTTTCAAGGCATCTGGTTTTTCGACAACGACTACAAACCACACCCGATACACTTGCTGGTATTGGGCATAGCCATGATTCCACCGGCGCTGTGGGAGATCTTCATGCTCGAGTACAAACGCGACATTGAACGATGACCTTCAGCCCATGACAAAGGCCAGCCGCGTCTACCTGCGCGAAGTCGCCAGGCAAGATCGCCGAGAGTTTCTTGCTCTGATGCAGAAAAGCCAGCGTCTCCACGATCCCTGGATAACGCCGCCGCTGACTCCGTCAACCTTCGATCGTTACGTGGCCCGAACCCAGCGCGACGATCATCAGGGATTGTTGATCTGTTTAGAAGAATCGGACGCCATCATCGGCGTCGTCAACGTCAACAACATCATACGCGGATCGTTCTTGAGCGCTTCTCTCGGCTATTACGCCGGTGCACCCTATGCAGGTATGGGCTACATGCGCGAAGGTCTGGAGATTGCTATACACGCAGCATTCGAGGAGCAGGGACTCCATCGGCTCGAGGCGAATATTCAACCCGAAAACATACGATCCATTCGGCTCGTCAAACTATGCGGTTTTCACCAAGAAGGTGTGTCCAAGGACTTTCTCTACATCGCCGGGTCCTGGCGTGATCACGAACGCTGGGTGATCATGCATCACCGCAACAGCATATTGGCTTAATACGTGATGACGAAAGCCCTTCCCTGTGGATCCTGGCCGTCGCCAATCACCGCCGAGGCAATTGCCGGCGAAACAACCTCCTACAGCGAATTGCGGGCTTTCGACGACCATCTGTTCTGGCTCGAAAACCGACCGCTAGAGCAGGGACGAAGTACATTAATCATGTTCGATGGCGCTGGCAGTATCCGCGAACTCACACCCGGTGATTATTTCGTGCGCAGCCGCGTCCATGAATATGGAGGTGCCGCATACCTGCCTACCGAGCGCGGAGTTTTCTTCGTTAATTTTACTGATCAGAACATTTACCTCGTCGAGGTATCAACGGGCACTGTCAAACAGATCACAACGTCGCACAGCAACACGCGATTCTGCGATTTCTGCTGGGACGATGTTCGTCAACAACTGATAACAGTCTGCGAACAACACCTGCCTGATCAGGAAGCCATGAATCTCCTGGTACGCGTGGACCCGGAAAGCGGGGAACTGGAGACCCTGCACAGCGGACGCGATTTCTACGCGTCGCCACGCTTGTCTGAGCCTTGCGATCGATTGGCTTTTCTAACCTGGGACCACCCCAACATGCCCTGGGACGGCACCGAGTTGGTCGTCGCCGAGGTCGCCGCAAGCGGCATGTTAGGCAAGGCAACCGTCATCGCCGGGGGAGTGGCCGAGTCGATCCTGCAGCCACTGTGGTTGGCGCCAGACGCCTTATTATTTCTCAGCGACCTCAACGGATTCTGGAATCTCTACCGTTACGATTCGAGCGGCGTTTATTGCATTCTGGCTGATGGTGCAGAATATGCCAGTCCCGCATGGGTGTTTGGCTTGTCCAGTTACGCACTTCTTGACGACCGTCACCTGGTGGCCCGGCGCTTCAGCACCGATGGTTCGGAACTTGTCCTGGTGGATACAGCGACAGGTTTTGCGTCTCCCCTCGACAGTAGTTGGGCCAGTTACGATTTTCTGGCAGCGAGCCATGGTGTTGTGCATTTTATTGGCGGATCGTCGAACGCACCCGCCTCAATCGTCAGTCACACCCTGGAAGATGGCGCCACGCGAATCGTTCAACAGGCAGACGGATTAGCTGTAGATCCCTCCTGGTACTCGATTGCCGAAGCAATCGAGTACCCCACGCGCGACGGTGCGATGGCTCACGGGTATTTTTATGCGCCTGAAAACCCTCAAGTCGAAACTCCGTTTGCTGAGCAGCCACCACTCATCGTCATGACCCATGGCGGACCAACGGCTATGGCATCGGCTGCCCTCACGCTCAAGATCCAGTATTTTACCAGCCGTGGCTGGGCGGTACTGGATGTGAACTACCGAGGCAGTTCCGGTTACGGACGGGACTATCGCGAGGCACTATTGGGCTTCTGGGGAATTCGAGACGTGAGCGACTGTGAAGACGGGGTCCGTTATCTCGCAGGCCTGGGTCGCATCGACGCCGCGCGGGTCGCGATACGAGGTGGTAGTGCGGGAGGTTATACGACGCTTGCCGCGTTGACGTTTGGCACAAGCCTGCAAACGTTTCGCGCAGGCGCAAGTTATTACGGGATCGGTGACCTGCGTGCACTCGCCCGCGATACCCACAAATTCGAGTCGCGTTACCTGGACAGGCTGCTCGGGAGCGACGCCGCGCTCGATGAGCGTTCGCCCATCCACCATATCGACCGTCTTCGATGTCCCGTCGTATTCCTGCAGGGTGGGCAGGACAAAGTCGTGCCCCCAAACCAGGCAGAGGCCATGGTTCATGCTCTGCGCGAAAAAGGCATTCCAGTGGCTTATCTGAATTTTCCAGAGGAAGGCCACGGTTTCCGCAGCGGCCCGAACATCCAACGTGCAATAGAAGCCGAGTACGGTTTCTTCTGCAGAGTTTTTGGCATCGAACCTGCCGACAAACTACCTGATCTGGAGATAATCAATCTGTGAGCGAAGCATCCAACCCACCTTCAGAGCGCCAGAGCTTATCGGTCGCGGTCCTCATGGGCGGCGATTCCGAAGAAGCCGAGGTTTCCAGATCGTCTGCTAAAGAGGTCGGGGCTGGGCTCGAGGCCACAGGCCATCGAGTGAGTTATGTAGAACTCGACTCGAGCGTCGCGGGCACTCTGGTTGCTCTTACCCCGGACGTCGTATTCCCGGCGCTGCACGGTCCACCCGGCGAGGATGGCACCGTACAGGGATTTCTCGAAATGCTGAACCTGCCGTACGTGGGTAGCAACGTTCACGGGAGTGCCCTGGCAATGGACAAAGGTCTCGCCAAAGCCGTTTTCCGCCTCAATGACCTGCCGGTTGCAGACGATCTCCTGATCGAGCCCGGCACCGAGCCGGTAGCTGCGGAGGCCTCCGTTCAAAAGGCCCTTGGGGAAAGAGTTGTCATCAAGCCGCTACGTCAGGGTTCGGCTATCGGCATCACGTTGGTTGCGAACGGGGGTGAGTTACGCACTGCGATCAGCGACGCACTCGCGTTCGGTCACGGGGTGCTGGTCGAGCGGTACGTGTCGGGTAAGGAGATAACCGTTGGCGTGCTCGACCTTCACGGCAGCGAAGCGTACGCACTACCGGTCACTGAAATACGTACCGCACCCGGTGAGTGGTATGACTATACCAATCGCTATACACCGGGAAAAAGCGAACACGTGATTCCGGCGCCCTTTGAGGACGCCCTCAACACCCGACTTCAGGAAATCGCACTCATCGCCCATCAGTGCCTCGGCATGCGAGATTTTTCGCGGGCGGATTTTATCGTCACTGATGATGCACAGATCGTGCTGCTGGAGGTCAACAGCCTGCCGGGTATGACCCCGACGAGTTTGTATCCCGACGGTGCGGCCGCAATCGGCATGGATTTTCCGGCGCTGGTGGATGCACTGGTGAAAAGCGCGTTCGATCGCGGTTCGGGAAATTGAACCCTCATCGAAGCGAGAGGCTGGGGAAAGGTTTTTCAGAGACGCCCGTTGGACTCGTCCCTGCGGGCTTGCAACTCGGAAGTTCACCTTGCGAACTCACGCCATCCCTGACTTGTGCACCCTGAAAAATCTTTCCCCAGCCCCTCGCTTTTTGCAATTCCAAATACTCCCTGCCTAAGTCATCCAACCAACGGTGTGGTGTTTCATCCGACTAGCGATGGTGGTGGTGATGTTTGTTGTCGTCATCATCATCGTCGTCCGTATCGGTTAGTTCATCCCGAATGTCTGCCATCTCATGAACCTCAGCGGTCTTCGGCTGGTTTTCCGAGTGGTTCATCAGCACGGCCAGAGGATTTTCCAACATCGGCGGCAACAGTGTTTTGACCAGACGGACGGCGCTTTCAGGATTCAGGACTTCGCTTGCCAGGTTGATCAACTGATGTTGTTCGCTCGCGAAGCGTTTCAGCAATTTCATGATGCCGTTATCGCGCTCAGCCAGATGAGCCAGATGCCTGCGACCGCCCTGATAGCTTCGGGTGACTTCAACGCTCTTCGTCATGTTCATCTGTAGCGAAAATTCCGCCAATTCTTCGGTATCGAAATCCATGGACAGAAGTTGTTTCATCGCCTTGTCGAGCGAGCCATCAAAGAACTGGTCTGCCGCTTCGATGACCGCACTCAGGACTTTGTTGATCGCTTCGGTTTCAGCATCGGAAAGGTCACCTCTGACTTCGATGTTCACTACGCGCCGGGTACTTTCGTAACGGCTACTCAACCGAACTCGGTCGCCGTCATGGGTTCTGCCACGAAATCTCGTCGCTTCGACAATGTCGAGTTGGCTGAAATCCAGCGTGATCACCGATTGCAAGTGGCTGGTCTGAAAAGAACTGAAACTAGCCGCGAATCCAAACTGCATTTCCATGAGGGCCGTCTTCCAAATCGCTCCATAGGATTTAACGGCCGCGACGATGGGATCTTTAGGATCCCATCAATCGCTGCTTGCGAGAAAAAATGGAAGTTAGAGGTTGTATCCGGTTTCGTTGTGCAACGCTACATCCAGGCCGATGGATTCATCTTCTTCACTGACCCGCAGACCCACGATGAGATCAACGAACTTGAGAAGGATAAAGGTCGCAACCGAGGTATAAACCAGCGTAGCCAGGACGCCGGTTGCTTGCGCCATAAGCTGACCCCCCATCGTGCCGGAATCGACGCCGAATCCAGAACCACCGAGCGCTTCGGCACAGAATACACCCGTGAGCATCGCGCCAACGATTCCGCCAATGCAATGCACCCCAAAAACGTCGAGGGAATCGTCGTATCCCATTGCCCGCTTCAACGTCGTGGAGGCGAAGAAACACACCACACCAGCGGCAAGCCCGATGGCCAGTGCACCCATCGGTCCTACGGAACCCGATGCGGGGGTAATGGCGACCAATCCGGCAACGGCGCCGGTGATGATCCCCAGCACGCTCGCTTTCTTGTGGGTAATCCATTCCGCGATCATCCAGCCAAGCGCTGCACAAGCGGTGGCAACCTGAGTCACCAACATCGCCATCCCGGCCGTACCGTCAGCAGCCAGCTCGCTTCCGGCGTTGAAGCCAAACCAACCGACCCACAACATCGATGCACCGATGACTGACAAAGTCAGGTTGTGCGGAGGCATTGCCGTACCCGGGAATCCTTTGCGTTTCCCCAACACCAGCGCAGTGACAAGTGCGGCTATTCCGGCGTTGATGTGAACGACCGTACCACCCGCAAAATCCAATATGCCTCTTGCAGCCAGCCAGCCACCATCACCCCAGACCCAATGAGCGATTGGCGCGTAGACAAGCGTCACCCATAGTGCGACGAACACCAGCAGCGCCGAAAACTTCATACGATCGACAAAGGCTCCAACGATCAACGCAGGCGTGATAATTGCGAACGTCATCTGGAATGTCACGAACACCGTCTCGGGAATGGTGCCGGAAACCGAATCCACACCGACGCCTGCCAGGAACGCCTTGCTCAAGCCACCCCATAGCGCCCCTTCGCCGCCAAACGCGATGCTGTAACCCCACAGAATCCAGATCACGGTGACCAGACAGGTGATCGCAAAACACTGCATCAACACCGACAGTACGTTCTTGGACCGAACCATGCCGGCATAGAACAAAGCGAGCCCTGGAATGGTCATGAACAGCACGAGTGCCGTGGCGGTCAACATCCACGCCGTATCACCGGCGCTCACTTCATCTGCTGCCAACACAGGCACGCTGAGCACGAGGGCGACGAGCCCCGCTATCGATCGTTTCATTCGAATCCCCCCACTAAAATCGTTAGTCTCTTTTTTGGTTGATGATATTGCTCTAATCCAGTGTGCACTGCGTCTGTTTGTTTCGAGCACTTACCGGAAATGTACTTGAGTTTTCGAGGGCTTACCACTGGCTAGTGGCGTTTCGGCAACTCTTTTAATGCGCTTCGGTTCCAAGGCGTTCAATTCAGAAAAAATCCGGTCCAATAACGCACCATTTTGCGGCATTAGCACGATTGATCCGCATCAGGAATCCCGTCTGCACCGATAATGGGCAAGGCTTCTCAACCGATATCCGGGGCCAGAACAGCTTGCGGAGGAAACGATGCATTGAGCTTGAGTACATTGATTCTAGATGCGCTCTATTCGCTGTAACTTGTGGTTGCTATCCACGCTCAAGACAAAGGCGCCCCTGACCCCCCGCATGATCGACGAACGGGCGTAGTATCTCCGCCGGAAAGCGAACCCGTTCACCACCGCGAGCATGCGCCACGACGTCGCTCGCGGCGCCGCTGTAATAGCGGAGCATTGCCGGTGCGGAGATTTCAAGATCGACGATATAACGCTGGCGCAAGGAAACTCCTGAGGTCAACCACACTCTAACTATAGGCCTCGCAAGAAAGTGGACTCGTTTTTCTATCCCGTGCAGCTACAATTGGCAGTTCGCCGTTGCGAATTCGACTCAGCGGTGATTGTCCGCGGGCTGTGAAGCCACCCTGCGGGGAAATGCCGAGGCCGAAGAGTCTCAGCAGGAATGAGTGCTCCTCAATCAGTAGAGAATTGAATGACAATAGAAGCGATAGAATCGTCCCAACAAGACAACGTAAAAGCAGTAAGCCGCTGGCTTAGCGAACGCATCATCGGACAGCACACGCTACTCGAGCGTTTGATGATCGCCTTGCTCTGCGGAGGTCACCTGCTGGTGGAAGGTGCGCCTGGTCTCGCCAAAACCCGCGCAATCAAGGAGCTTGCGAGCGCCGTCGATGGAGATTTCTGTCGTATTCAGTTCACTCCCGACCTGCTGCCGAGCGACATCACGGGTACCGAAATTTATCGTCCCGAAGATGGCTCATTCAAATTTCAACACGGGCCGGTGTTCCATAACCTGTTGCTCGCGGACGAGGTAAATCGAGCACCGGCAAAGGTGCAATCCGCCCTTCTCGAAGCCATGGGGGAAAATCAGGTCAGCGTAGGCAGGACCACTTTTCCGCTACCGGAACTTTTCCTCGTGATGGCGACTCAAAATCCCATCGAGCAGGAAGGCACCTACCCGCTACCGGAAGCCCAACTGGACCGTTTCCTGATGCACGTGAACGTGGGTTATCCCGACGAAGCTGCAGAAACAGAAATTCTTCATCTGGTGCGCGAAGAAGCCAGCCACCCACACGAGGTCTCAAAGCCTCCCTTTCGGCTCAGCCAGGCAGATATCTTCACGACCCGCAAAGCGATTTTGAGCCTGCACATGGCACCACCGATCGAACGCTACATCGTCGCTCTGGTCATGGCATCGCGTGAAACCACCACAGAGATGGCAAAGTGGCTCGACTACGGAGCAAGTCCCCGAGGCACAATAGCGTTGGATCAATGTTCGCGCGCACTGGCCTGGCTCGACGATCGGGATTTTGTCACGCCCGAAGATGTTCAAGCTATTGCCCACGACGTCCTCAGACACCGCCTCATTCTCAAATTCGAAGCCGAGGCACAGGGCATTACCACCGACTACGTCATCGATCAGTTGATCGCACGCGTGCCGGTCCCTTGATGCGGCAACCTTGTCCCAATGACTGAAACGTTGCTGCGAGGCGCATACGTCGATCTGGACGAGCTGCTGGCGTTGCGGCTCCGACCGATCTCGCACAAGAGAAATCCACCTGTCTTGAACTCACCTTTCGGCAGCCGACTGTCGAAGTTGCGTGGACGTGGGATCGATTTCTCGGAAGTCCGCGCCTACCAGCCCGGAGATGATGTCAGGACCATCGACTGGCGAGTAACGGCGCGCAAAAACAAACCCCACACCAAGCTCTTTCGCGAAGAGCGCGAACGACCCACCCTGGTTGTCGTCGATCAAACCCAGAGCATGTTCTTTGGCTCGCAAGTACGGCTTAAATCTGTCGCAGCGGCTGAAATCGCCGCAATAGCCGCTTGGCAGGCTCTGAATCACAACGATCGGGTGGGCGGCGTTGTGCTTGGCAACGATGACGTTGCTATTCACAAGCCCTACCGCAACGTCAAAGCCATCGCGCGTTTTCTCTCCGATCTTGTCCGCTACAACCAGGCACTCTCCCGTACTGCATCGACCACACCCGTGACCGACATGGCCGAGCGACTCATCCAGGTTCAACGCCTCGCGCATACCAATTACCGGATCTATTTCATCAGTGACTTTGAACCGATGGGCGCCCACTGGCGTAACGCGCTACATGCGCTGAGCCGCCACAATCAGGTGATCGCGGTGCGGGTCTTCGACCCGCTGGAACACGATCTGCCGCCGTCGGATCGTTACACCGTCAGCGATGGGGTGTCGCGCTGGCAGTTCCACGCTGGCAACCAACAGCTGAGGAGCGCTTACCGCTCACGTTTCGAAGCACACGAAGCGCAATTGGAAGAGCTGTGCGGGCAGGCGGCGATTCGTTACACGGCGATGGCGACCAATGAACCCGTGAACACATCGGGGGGTTGGCTGTAATGCGCCGGGCGAGGGAACAGGTCTGATGGAAGCAGACCCCTTAGCGCAATTACGCGATATCCACCTGCCGTTGGACCCTTCCTGGTGGCCTCCGGCACCGGGGTGGTGGTTGCTCATCTTCGGCGCGATCGCTTTGGCGTGGTTTAGTGTCGGATACACTCATGACTGGATTGTCAGGCGGCGCCCGGTCCGACGTGCGCGCTGGTTGTACCGGGAGCTATATGGCGAGCTTTGTAAGCAAACGCTCAGTGAGACTAAGTTCGTACACGAAAGTAACGAGATTCTGAAAAGGCTCATGGTCCACGGCTTCAACATCGATGCCGCGCCCGCCGCCAACGACCGGCAGTGGCTGGCCCTGCTGGACGCCCGATATGGTGGCACAGAATTTACCCAGGGACCCGGTCAGGCGCTCGGCAACGACCGATTTCGACCCCGCCCTCAGGCCGACATCGAACAGCTGCACCCGTTGCTGGAACGATTCTTCAATGAGGTCAAACCATGATCGCCTGGGTCTGGCCATTCGCCTTTGTGCTGATACCACTGCCGATGTTGTTGCGCAGCTTCTGGAAACCACAACAACGGCAACAGGCTGCACTTCTGGTCCCCGACATTACCAATTTCCAGATCGAAGAAGCCAGTCGCAGTAACATGCTGGCTAGCGGCGTGCCTTGGCGCACGTTACTTCTTTGGATTGCCTGGGTGGCACTGGTAACCGCAGCCGCCCGTCCCCAGTGGACGGGAGAGCCGGTGACTTTGCCGACAACCGGACGCGATCTCATGCTGGCGGTCGATATCTCTGGAAGTATGGGCACCGAAGATCTGCAACTCGGTGGTCAAATGGTAAACCGGCTGACCGTGGTCAAGAGCGTCGTCAGCGACTTTATCGACGCTCGTCAAGGGGACCGTCTGGGACTCATTCTCTTCGGAACCAACGCATACCTTCAGGCCCCGCTTACTTTCGATCTGAAAACCGTCAATCGCCTGCTCATCGAAGCGCCGGTCGGCATCGCTGGCGGTAAGACGGCTATCGGTGACGCAATCGGGCTTGCTGTGAAGCGCCTGCGACAGCGGCCCGACGGTGATCGAGTGCTGATTTTGCTAACTGATGGCGCCAACAACGTCGGGGAAATTACCCCAATCAAGGCAGCGGAACTTGCCAATCAGGGTGAGATTCGCATTTACAGCATCGGTGTCGGTGCAGACGAAATGCGTCTGCAGAGCGCATTCGGTCTCCTCGGTTCACGAATTATCAACCCCTCTGCGGAACTGGACGAGAAGACGCTTACCGCCATCGCTGAGAAAACCGGCGGCCGATATTTTCGCGCCCAGAATACCGAGAAGCTCGTTGAAATCTACGACATCATCGACGCGCTTGAGCCGATTGATCAGGATGCCGAAACCTATCGACCGACGACCGCCCTGTTTCACTGGCCACTAACCATCGCCTGGCTTGCTTTTGGTTGGTTGATCATCTGCGACTGGCGGGGTTGGGGCCATGATTGAGGCCCTGCATTTCTTGAGGCCCTGGTGGCTGCTGGCGATAATCCCCACCATCGCGTTGACGCTGGTGTGGGCGCGTCATCGAGTCAGCGGCTCACATTGGGAGGCGAGCATCGCGCCGGAGCTGTTGGCGGTGCTGCTGGAGCCCAACAAAGGCAGCAGGATACGCATACTGGTGTGGATCGTTGCGTGCGGCCTCGCCCTGTGTGCAATGGGTCTCGCCGGACCCACCTGGGAACGTCTGCCACAGCCGGTCGAACAGAAGAACGACGCGCTGGTTATAGCCCTCGATCTTTCGCTTTCAATGTTTGCAAAAGATATCGCCCCATCGCGGTTGGTTCGAGCCCGACAAAAGGTGACCGATATTCTGCGTTCACGCAATGAGGGTTTTACCGCACTGGTTGCCTATGCCGGTGACGCGCACGCCGTAGCTCCACTGACCGATGACACTCATACCATCGAAAATCTGTTGGCGGCATTGAGCCCGGAGATGATGCCGGTATTCGGTAGCAAACCTTCCAGCGCGCTGGAAGTAGCTCACCAGCTATTCCAGAATGCGCATGTCTCCCAGGGCCGCATACTGCTGGTAACAGACGGCATCGATCGAATTTCCGACGTCACGAAGTTCCGGGATGCGCGTTTTCCCATTTCCATTCTCGGTCTCGGTACAACACGCGGGGCAGAAATTCCCCTGGACTTCGTCAATCAGCCCGGACGGGTTCTGCAAACCGAAGCGGGTGCTGCGATCGTTGCCAGGCTCGACGAAGAACGCCTCCGCGATATCGCGCGACTATCTCACGGTCGCTACCATACTCTGACGCTGAACGACTCCGACATACGCCACGTGTTGGCAACTTCGCTGCCACAGGACGATGAAACGCTGCAAGTGGACAGGGAATTCGACATCTGGGCAGACTCGGGTTATTGGGTTTGCGTTATCTTGTTACCTCTGTTGTTGCTTGGTTTTCGCCGTGGTGTGTTCGCGATGTTGTGTATTGCCGTATTGCCGCCACCGGCAAACGCCGGCCTCTGGGAGGATCTCTGGCAGCGCCGAGACCAACAGGCCCACCATTCAATGCTTGCAGGTCAACCCGACAAGGCCGCGGTGTTATTTACCGACCCCCAGTGGCGGGCTAGCGCTCAGTATCGTAGCGGCGACTTCCCCGGGGCCGCCGAAGGCTTCAGCGTCGATGATACTGTCGACGGCTATTACAACTTCGGCAACGCGTTAGCCAAACTGGGTGATTTCTCCACAGCCATCAGTGCCTACGAAGAGGCATTAAAATTCGATCCGCAACACGAGGATGCACAATTCAATAGAAATCTGTTGGAGCAACTCCTCGATGAGCAGGAGTCATCCGAATCCGACAGCAACGAGCAACAGCAACAGGGTGATTCGAGCCCACAAACCTCCAGCGAACCGCAAGACGGCAGCGACGCCCGGCAACAACAGCTACAGCAAGGCCAAGACCCCGAACAGCCGGAGAATCAGGATTCCGAAGACCAGGAAAACCAGGCTGACCAGAACTCGGACCCGGCCGAACAGGAGCTGGACGACGAGTCACGCGATGAGAAACAGGATGCTCTCGAACAGTGGTTACGGCGCGTACCCGACGATCCTGGTGGCCTGTTACGCAGAAAATTCCGCTACGAGTCCAACCAAAGGCGCCGGCGCGGCGACTATCAGTACCGGGAAACGGAGAAAATCTGGTAGTGCAAAAGGCCTTTCTGCAAGTTTCCGCGTGCCTTGCGGTTGTGATACTCGTGACCGGAACGGTCCATGCCGAGCTCAAGGCCACCATAACGCCCCGCATCGCAGACGAAATGGAAACCGTGCGTCTGACTTTGCGTTTACCGGACGCGCGGCGCACCGAGAAACTCGACCTTACGGTATTGGATGCCGATTTCGAAGTCCTTGGTACGCAAACCTCGAGCGAATACCGCTCGATCAACGGGCGGGTGGAAGCTTTCGTCGAGTATCAGATCAACCTCCGCCCGAAACGATCGGGTGAACTAACCGTTCCTTCGATCAATATCGGCGGGGAAAGCAGCAAGCCGCTCAGGTTGACGGTACGAAGCCTCGATCCCGGGGTAAAACAAGCAATAGAAAAAATGGTGTTCTTCGAAACGGATGTGTCACCCAACCCCGTTTATGTACAGGCGCAAACCGTGCTGAGGCGGCAACTTTTTTATTCCAACGGCGTACAGATATATAGCGACCTGCCCGGTACCCCGGAAGTGCCTGATGCATTGGTTGTTCCTCTGGGAGACACACGTTCGCTCAACGTCCTGCGCGACGGCCAACGATATGGCGTAATCGAACAACGTTTCGCAATCTATCCGGAGAGCAGCGGAACGTTGATCATTCCCGCAATTTCCGTGACAAGCAGCGTACGTGTTCAGAGCGGTGATCGAATCCGTCGTTCCGGGGTACGCATCGGTACCGATGAACTCACCGTTGAGGTACTGCCAATACCGTCCACCTATCCTGCTGACAAACCCTGGTTACCTGCGACAGATATTCGTTTGAACGATACCTGGACACCTGCGGTTGCGAGTTACGAGATCGGCGACCCGGTTACCCGTTCCATCATCGTATTAGCAACCGACAACGTTGGCTCCGCCATCCCACCGTTGGGCGTGACGCTGCCCGAAAGCAACTTCCGTCTTTACCCTGAGACGCCAATTCTGCATGACGATAGCTCCGGAGATACGGTGATAGGCGCCCGCCTGGAGAACTTCTCCATCATTCCCACCCACCCCGGCCAGGCTTACATTCCACCTATCGAGGTAACCTGGTGGGACACCGACAACGAGCAAGTGCGAGTCAGCCGACTTGCCGGCATCAGCGTCGAAATCACCGGCAGCATAGCTGAGGAGCCATCCACACCAACATCTGCTGAAGCTTCTACGCCGGCCGCAAGCAAAACGGAAGCCGAGCCAGACTACCAGGCCACAGTGTCCATAAACGACCTGTTGACTAACAAGCTGACGTGGTGGTTGTTGGGAATTCTGTTGTTCACAAGCGTTGGCTGGTTGATCACTCTGTGGAAAATCAGAGCAGGGTTCACCTTGTCACCCAAACGATCAGCAGGCAACGCGAGCAGCTGGCTGCGTTTGAAACGAGCTTGCAAGGGAGACGATCTGCACGAGATTCGCAGTTCCTTAACGGCATTCCTCGCAGATCATTACCGAGCGCCTGGCGCAACCGCCATCGCTCGTTTCGAGACGCTTGGAGACAATCGCGAGCTGATGCAACGGCTGAATTCCGCTCTCTACGGCGTGAGTAACAAAAGCGTCAACGGCGCGGAAATACTGGTAGCGGCCAAGTCTTTGCGCGTACCGATTGCAAAGGCAAGAAAAGATCCCCTACCCCCGCTCTATTCGAGATAGCACTGCAGTTTTCCGCGATCAGTGCATCCTCAAACGACATCGGCTGGGGCATGTCCCTCGGTCGCCACGGTCATTCAGAAACGTTCATGCGAATCGATCCCAAGGGGATACGACACATCACCCACGTACTGTGAGTCGACGACGAAGAGGCATACAGCCAATAGACTGGGCATCTGACCTGGAACGAGCCTTCCTTCATGACGCCCGCTCAGTTGAGGACGCGCCCCGTTCGGTGTCCTGAACGGACCGCGCGTTTATTCGCCGCTAATGAGCGAGTACTTTCCGCGGAAGGAACGTGCAAGTTTGTTGACTCACTCGCATGTCTCAATGCCGTGGCCTATTCGAAACAAATACGAAACAAGGCAGGATCTACCGGCGCGCTATTTTAAGGTTATTGGTTAGTGTCTCGGCGCCAACTCGAACAGCCAGAGATCTCCCGACGTCACCATTTCCAGTGGCGCGGCAAGCCCTCCGCCGTACTTCCTGCCTAACTCCGCCAACACCGCCAGCACGATATCTCCTTCCTGGATCCGTACCAGCTGGCGCTGGTAAATCTTACCGTCTACGCGCAGTAGGGCCCGGCCATCTTCCTCGGCTTCCATGGGCCAGTGTTTCCAGAGTTTCCCTCGGATGGTGTTCATGTAGCCGGAGGGAATGAATATGCGCCCATCGTGCTCCATGACAAACGTGGTGCGCGATCGTGCCGGGTCAAGAAGCTGAAATTCAATCGTGAAGTAGTCTCGCAGGAAAGCCCAATCTGGTTCTTCGGTTCCAGTCTGTAACTCTCCTTCCACAAAGGCACCACCGGCAACGATCGCCAGGCCACCATCGAACGGACCATCATGAAATCTAGCTACGGTAAAAATCCCTACAACCACAAGCACCAGGACTAAGACCAGTGCCAGCAAGGTACCTAGAATTCGCTTTATCCACTTCATTGTCATCAATCCCCAATTTAACAATCGCACCTGCCTGAGGCACGCTTTATCGATGGCTTTCAGCTAGGTGGCTGCTCATCCTTCAACGTCCAGGCTTTTGGCCACAACTTCGAAGACGCCCTTGGATAACGCTTCCTGCGCAGCAATCAACTCGAGCGCCTCGCGCATCAACTCCCGGCGCTGTTCGTCGTACCGACGCCAGCGCGTCAGCGGTTGTATCAACCGAGCGGCTATTTGCGGATTGAACCGATCCAGATCGATTATCCGTCTGGCTAACAGATCGTATCCGCTGCCATCACTTGCGTGAAAATTCCGCTGATTCATCTGGCCGAACGTTGCGTACAAGGCACGCAGCTTGTTCGGGTTGCGCTTGTCGAACACCGAATGTTCTTCCAGACGGCATATCGTCTCAGCGGTCGCGTATCGGCCAGATGCTTGTAGGGAGAACCATACGTTTACCACCAGAGACTCGTTCGGCCAACGTGTGAGAAAGTCAGCCAGAAGTTGCTCTCGAAATTCATCCGCCAAACCATCGCAGTTGACGGCTGCGGACAACGCCGCACGTCGGTCGGTGAGATTGTCGGCGCTGCGATAGTGACCTTCGATGAAAGCCTGCGCTTGTTCAGGCCTGGCTGCTTCAGCCAGGTATGCAAACGCTATGTTGCGTAAGCAACGCCTAGCCATGGAAAGCGAATCCGGACGATAGCCATCGCTAATCTCATTGGCCTCATAGAGCAATTGCCACTTTGTTGTCAGGGCGACGGCCAATGAGCGGTTCAGTGAATCGCGGGCACCACAGACGCCGTCCACATCGATGGTGGTGTGTTGCTGAAAGAGGTAATTCTCATCTGGCAGGGTGAGCATTGCCGCCAACATGAACAACTGTTCAGCATCTGCACTACAGGCGATTGCTTTTTCGAGCAATGTCGCAATGAGATCCACGATGAATCGACTCGGCTCGCCAGGTTCCGCAATCAACCGATCGATTTCGGCGACCAGAATCGATTGCATGACGTCCCAGCGAGCAAAGCCGTTGGGATCGTTTACGGCCAGCAGACCAAGCTGTTGCGAAGAGCGGGGAAATTCGACCCGCACGGGTGCGGAGAAATCCCGCAGAAAACTCACCTCGGGCTCATTGTCGAGGCCGCGGATAACGAGTTGGGCCTGCTGAGAGGTGAGGTGCAACAACAAGGAGTTGTCGGCCTCTCGAAGCTCGACAACATCGTTGCAAGAATAGTCGAGGTCGGCGCAACTGAGAGGAACGCCATGACTGTCGAGCAACCCAAGCACGATAGGAACGTGAAACGGCAACTTCTCCGGCTGCCCGGGCGTTGGCGGACAACTCTGGGTGATTTCGAGGGTCAAGGCCCTACCATCCCAGTGACTGGAAACCTCCAGCAACGGGGTACCCGCTTGCTCGTACCAGCGCTGGAACTGTCCCAGATCCACTTCGCTCACCGCTTGCATGGCGGCGAGAAAATCGTCTGTGGTTGCCGCACTGCCATCGTGGCGCTCGAAGTAAAGGTCCGACCCGGCTCGAAACCGCTCAGGTCCGAGCAGGGTTCGTATCATTCCCACCACTTCCGCACCTTTCTCATAAACGGTCGTGGTATAAAAGTTGGAAATTTCAATGTAGGAAGCCGGCCGAACTGGATGGGCCAACGGACCCGAATCCTCGGCAAACTGTACTGCGCGCAGGAAGCTGACGTCCTCAATGCGTTTAACGGTACGCGAGTTCATGTCCGATGAGAACTCCGAGTCGCGAAAAACCGTAAAACCTTCCTTGAGGCTCAGTTGAAACCAATCCCGGCAGGTTACCCGGTTGCCTGACCAATTGTGAAAGTACTCATGGGCGACGACTCCCTCGACGCGCAGGTATGCGAGGTCCGTCGCCGTATCCGGCGACGCGAGCACACAGGACGTGTTGAAGATGTTGAGCCCCTTGTTTTCCATCGCACCCATGTTGAAATCTTCCACGGCCACGATCATGAAAATATCCAGGTCGTATTCCCGCCCGTATACCTGTTCGTCCCAAGCCATCGAGCGTTTCAACACGTCCATCGCGTAGTCACACTGGCTGATGTTGTGGCGTTCGGAGTAGATTCTGAGTTCTACCGACCTGCCGCTCATGGTGATAAAGGTGTCGGAGGTTACCGCCAGATCACCCGCTACCAGAGCAAAGAGGTAACTCGGTTTGGGAAATGGGTCTTCCCAGGTGACGGTACGTCGCCCGTCTTCGGTGTCATCTGCAACCAGGTTTCCATTGGACAGAAGAACCGGATACCTGTCCGAATCCGCCGTGATGCTCGTGGTAAACCTCGCGAGCACATCGGGGCGGTCCTGATGATAGGTAATCTTGCGAAATCCTTGCGCCTCACATTGAGTGCAATACATCGTGCGGGACTTGTAGAGCCCTTCGAGCGAAGTATTTTCCTCCGGCTTGATGCGCGTCACGAGGCTGACTTCACAGGTTGCAGGCAACGAGAAAATCGTCAACGAGGTATCGTCCAGCTGGTATTCGTTACCGCTCAACGCCTCGCCATCAAGGTGGACGGAAACCAATTCGAGGTCCTCGCCGTCCAACACCAGCGGCGCATCCATTGGCGCTTGCGAATCACGTACGAGGGTTAGCTCATTACGCACGACGGTCGTGCCATCGCGGATGTCAAAACTTAATTTAGTTTCTAACGTTTGATATATAGGTGGTTGATAATCTTTTAAAAATATTGCCTTTGGGTCGGCGTCTTTACTCACGAGAACAGCTCCATTTGATCATGGCTCTCAGGCTCGGGTGGTTGCTCCAGAGCACGCAAGGACACATGGTACGACGTGTGCTGGCGCACGTTAAATACTCCGGTGTCGAAAATCAGGTATTGCCCTTTGATACCGAGCAACCCGGCATGAATCAGCCCATCGTCATCCAAACGCAGGCGTTCGAGGGTACCGGCATAGCTTTTCACGGGGTATTGGAATCGCTCTTCAGCCACATCAGTGAGCCACACGGATTCTACCGGAAGATCCTCAACCTGGTTACGCAGTTGTTCACGAAGCTGCGTGAGATCTACCCACGGCGCATCCCGGCTCACCAGTGCCCGCCAATCCGTACGATCGGTCAGATATCGCGCAAGCGCAACTTCACAAAGGCCCGCGATATGCCGCGTGGGGGTTTTGAGAATTGCCAGTGCCTGGGTCGCCCCCTGATCCATCCATCGGCCGATTTCGTACCCCAGGCGGGTAATCCCTACTTTGGCGCCACTGGAGTTCGCAAGGTAAACCAGATGCGGTTGCATGCAGAACTCATCCCCCCACTCGGGTTCTCTGCACGTCCCCTGGGCATAGTGGCAGCGGTCGGGGCTCATCACGCATAAGTCACACTGGGCGAGTTTTTTAAAACAGGGATAACAGTACCCACCGCCATAACTTTTGCGAGAGGGCGTTTCGCAGTTACGACAGCTGATCTGATCGAGAAAACGAATTTCCAACCCTTTACCGACGAGGCGGTTCAGTCCGAGCGTCCTGTCCCCCACGACCAGCTGGTATTCGACTACCTCCCCGCGAGTGACCTTCAGCTTCTCCAAAGGACCTTCCATAGCCTCGCCGCTCATGAGGGACCCTCAACGTCGCGAGGTTTCGATCCAGATCCACGTTTATGGAACAAGGCGCAAAACGCACCGGTAAACAACCCGCCCCAGTGGGCCCCGTTTGCGACATGAAGTCCAAATGACTCGGTGATTCCGGTGGTAAACAACACGAGAAAGAACAACAGGCTGCCAGCAAGCCCCGCAGGAAGCTGCCAACACCTCTCATCCGGCGCGAGACGATTACGGGCCAATACAAATCCCAGCAACCCGTAGGCAACGCCCGAAAGCCCTCCGAAGTTCGGGTTGGGTAAAACGGCATATTGGCCCAGATTGCTCACCACGGCCAACACGAGCACAAGTATCAGCAAGCCCCGGCTGCTCAACCCAAACTCTACCCGCCGACCGAGTTCGAGAACGACTGCACAATTAAAAGCCAGATGCACCACGCCGTAGTGGACAAAAATCGGGGTAACCCAGCGCCAGGGTTGAAACTCTCTCAGGAGTTGCATGAAGGTCGGTGCCGGGGTCGGGCTGGAAAGATCAATCACCGTCAACCAGGAGGCTATCAGGGTCACACGGCCGTCGACCAATGGCCACGTGAACGGGAATGCCAGCAATGCAAGCAACACGACCGTTGCCAGCGCCGGATATCGGGCAACGGCCAGAACGGATCGTTTCAGCCCAGTCGATTCGGCAGGGGCAACGGTCCGAATTTTCAGGTTACCCGATCG
Source organism: Pseudomonadota bacterium (assembly GCA_022571865.1). Taxonomy (GTDB): domain Bacteria; phylum Pseudomonadota; class Gammaproteobacteria; order Pseudomonadales; family Azotimanducaceae; genus SMWK01. The sequence continues at coordinate 7,237 of JACZXA010000019.1, read as the reverse complement.
CCAAGAGCGGTATGCCACGCGAACAACCTCGCACTGCGAGCCATCGGCGATCTCGAGCACCTGTTGACCGCGCTCCTCGAAAATTCGGTGCCGAATACCCTGTTGCCGCAGATAACCCGAAAACAAAGACAAATCTTCGTCCAGAGTCGTTTCGATAACTCGCATGAAGGAAGGCTTGAGTGGTAGTAAACTACGAGACTACTTCTACGAGCGGTAAATAGCGATGCAGGCAGTAGACAACGAGGTCCTCAACCAGGTGAATGCCTGGCTGCAAGGGGGCGAGCCTTGCTGGCTGGCCACGGTCGTGCAGACCTGGGGTTCCTCGCCTCGGCCGGTGGGTTCACTGCTCGCCTGTGACCGCGAGGGTCATATCGTCGGCTCGCTCTCCGGTGGCTGTGTAGAAGACGACTTACTCGAGAAGCTGACAAAGGGGGAGCTTGCAGCCGAACAGGCACAGTTTTTTCAGTACGGCATCACTGCCGAAGAAACCGAAAAGCTCGGCCTACCCTGTGGTGGACATCTGTACATCGTTGTGGAGCCGGTAACGCCCGATGCACAAAGTAGGGACCACTTTGCGCATCTCAGTGCCCGGTTGGCTGAGCGGCGCTGTGTACAACGTACGGTCGATCTGAAATCCCGCACATTTTCGTATCGCGATGTAGATGTCCACCTTCCCCTCGATTGGGAAGCAGACAACGAAGTGCTTACCCATACCTATGGGCCGCGCTACCAACTGTTTATCATCGGTGCCGGCATGGTGTCGAAGTATTTGGCAGACATGGCGAAGAACCTCGACTACGACGTCACCGTATGCGATCCCCGCGAACACCTGATCAACGATTTTGACGTTCCCGGGGTACATCTGGTCACCGACATGCCCGATGATGCCGTGCAAAAGCATGCCGCCGATCCATCGTCGGCCATCGTCGCACTCACTCACGACCCCCGCATCGACGACATGGGCCTGATGGAAGCCTTAAAAACCGACGCGTTCTACATTGGCGCCATGGGCTCCACCCGCACTTCCGCCAGTCGCCGCGAACGACTCGCCGCCCTTGATCTCACCCCAGCGGAGATAGCCAACCTGCATGCCCCTATCGGCTTGCCCATTGGCAGCAAGACGCCGCCGGAAATCGCTATTGCGATCCTCGCGGAGATCACGGCCGTGCGTCACCATCAGGTCGCCGCGGCCCGCGAGCAGCTGGTCGAACTCGGGGCGCGATCCGCGTTGAGCGCAGGTTGACCCCGACCCCGTTCGCTGTTTGTTGCGTTCGCTGAATGAACGGCGGTGTCATCATCCTCGCCGCGGGTTTTGGCCGCCGCTTCGGCAGTGACAAACGTCGCTATCGTCTCCCCGACGGCAAAACGCTGTTACAAGCTACCTATGCCCGGTATCTGAGGGTGTTCGCGAACATCGCGGTGGTCATCCGCGAGGAAGACCAGGCGTTGGTCGCCGAACTAGGTTCGCCCGAAGCGATCGTCGCACACGAAGCAAGCCTTGGTATGGGTCATTCCCTGGCCAGCGGCGTCCTGGCTAAAAGCGACTGGGACTATCTCTTCGTTGCGCTCGGAGACATGCCCTATGTGAGTCGTGATACGTTAACCGTTCTCGAGCAAACGTTAATATCCTCGGCAACCGGCACCATCGTGCAACCCGTCTATCAAGGCCAACCAGGCCACCCGGTCGGATTCACTCCGATACACTACGAAGCACTTAAAAAGCTCGAAGGCGACAACGGGGCAAAATCGGTCGTTGCCAACGCCCGCGGCAACCTGGTGAAAGTTGCGTTCGACGATGAAGGGGTGTTGCGTGACATCGATGAGCCGCTTGAGTAGCGTATTCGATTGTCGAACCGATACCGGCTAAGCGATTTCGCGACCCGTTACCGGTCGCCCAACCGACTGGCCCAATCCAACTTGCTGCGGCAGCTTTCGAAGAAACTATGACCTAACGGATAGAGCAGCCGAAGCGGCGGCTGGTATTTGGAGATCCGCACTTCATCACCTGCCTCGAGAGGCTGCTCTACCTGAGAATCGCAACTGATCTGAGCGCTGTAACCCGAATCGGCCTCGCCGACAATCACCTTGATCTGCGCCTGCCCGCTTACCACCAATGGTCGCGAAGTCAACGTATGCGGAAACATCGGCACAATCACGATGGCATCAAGCCCGGGATGCATGATCGGTCCGCCGGCCGACAACGAGTAAGCCGTAGAACCCGTCGGCGATGCGACAATGACTCCGTCGGAGCGCTGATCGTAGACAAACTGATCGTCCACCCACAGTGAAAACTCCATCATCCGGGCCATGCCGCCGAGATGCACGACCACATCATTCAGCGCGGGTGAATTCCCTATTTCGCGTTCACCACGCCAGACTCGTGCTTCCAGCAGAAAATGATCCTCGATGGTGAACTCACCCGCCAGCACTTCGGCGATTTTCGTTTCAATCTGGTCGGGCGAGATATTAGCCAGAAAGCCCAGGCCACCCCGATTGACCCCAAGCACCGGCACCTGGGCGTGGGCAAGATCGCGCCCGACCCCTAGGAGGCTCCCATCACCGCCCACAACCACAATGAGATCGCACCGTTCCCCTAGTTCCAGTCGGGTAAGTACTTCGTGTTCGGTGCCATTGAGCATGGACGCGGTACTGTCCTCGACGACGAGATCGACGCCGTGTCTGGCCAGACACTGCGCAACAGCCACCACGGACTCGCGAATATGCGGATTCCCCTGGCGGCCGATCAACCCAACGGTCGAAAAGGAACTTGTCATTACCGCCCGTGTCTTACCAAACGCATCACCCTACATTAGGCCAGGGCTACACCACAATGCTTGCATTCTCAGCGCGGTTGCATAGGCTCATTTGCCCTTCTCGGCAATCAGGCAGTGGAAATCGGACATGAGCCAAGCATTGGACGAAAGATATACCCGGATACTGGCTCAGGTACAGCAGGAATCCTGCCTGGACCTTTCCAGCCACGAGAGCCTCTGGGAAATCATGTGCGAGGAAGCCCGCGTGAAAGCCAACGAAGAGCCCATTCTTGGGAGCTACTTTCATGCAACAATCCTCAATCACAAGTCTTTCGGTTCGGCACTGAGCTTTCGCCTCGCGAGTAAACTCGATAACCCGATGCTGCCAACCATGCTCATTCGGGATGTGGTCACCGAAGCTACCGATGACGACGAGGAAATACTCAAGGCGGCGGAAATCGACATGTTGGCGACCTATGCCAGAGATCCCGCTTGCGAAGACCTGTCTACACCCTTTCTCTTTTACAAGGGCTTTCATGCTTTGCAGGCCTACCGGATCTCACATTGGCTCTGGACTCATGGCCGCGAGACCATGGCCCACTTTTTCCAGAACCAGATCAGCGTGACCCTGGGAGTCGACATTCACCCTGCCGCTCAAATCGGTTCGGGCCTGATGCTCGATCATGCAACTGGCATCGTGGTGGGCGAAACCGCGGTAATCGACGATGACGTCTCTATTCTCCACGCCGTGACCCTCGGCGGCACCGGCAAAGAAAGCGGTGATCGCCATCCCAAGATCCGTCGCGGGGTTCTGCTTGCTGCAGGGTGCAAGGTCATAGGTAATATCGAAGTGGGGGAAGGCGCGAAGGTCGGTGCCGGTAGTGTGGTTCTTACCGACGTGCCACCCGGTGTTACGGTTGCAGGAGTCCCCGCAAAGATCGTCGGCAAGTCGACGGGCGTCATGCCCGCGCACCATATGGATCAGCGATTGGACTGAGCCATGGCAGAACCCAAGTGCCCGGAGTGCGGAGCGGAAGGGATGGCGCATATCGTTTCCAAGGAGAGCGAGGAACGCTCGAAGACCAAACAGCCCTGGTTTCTGCTGATTCACTGCGACCGATGCGGCCACATCTACGATGTCGTGGCCAAACACGTTTTCAGCATGCCGGTCGCACCCAGGTTGGTGTTACCTAAAGCGGAATAGATCGACGTTGCAACGGCAATCAGGCGGTCCTTGACGGGAACCAACTACCCGTCCTGCAAAAAAGGCCCATCCACACAAGCGCGGCGTCCATCCGGTGCCGTACATGCGCCGCAAATCCCCACCCCGCATTTCGTGAGGTAGTCGATGGCGTTGAAAATCTGTTCGGCCGAGCAAAACTTTCGTTGCACCTTCCGGGCTGCATGAACCATGGGCCCCGGACCGCAGTTGTAGAAAACGGTGTTATTGAGTTCTTCTTCCGACAAAGACTCCAGGTACTGATTCAGCAGTTCGGTAACCACGCCGTGGTAACCGCGAGTACCATCGTCAGTGGCCAGGTGTACCGTCGCGCAGGCCTCACATTCGTCGACAAAATAGAGCCGCTCGGCACTACGCGCACCCATGAAAATGTCCGCGTTACCATAGTCGCGGGCAATCTGGTAAACGCCTGCCAACCCGGTTCCCCCGGCCACCGCGATGATGCGAGACCCGTCTGGCGGGATGGCGGGTATGCCGTAAGGACCGCGCACATAGGATTGGGTACCTGGCTCCATCTCAATGAGCTGTGCGGTGAATTGACCCAGATTGATCACCACCAACTTGAACGGATCATCGCTCAAGACCGAGAAAGGTTTTTCCCCGAGCCCCGGAATCCACAGAAAAATGAACTCTCCCGCCTTGATGTCCAACTTGTGATCAAACCTAAGAACGGATATGTCATCGGTAATCCGCTCGTTCTCGACCAGAGTGACCGGACGAAAACCCATCCCCATATCGTACCGAATGAGGGTTTCACTCTTGTTGTCGAGACCTTGGATGTCCGCGGCCAACACATCGAAATAATCTTCAATTTCGGGTGAGGTCATTCCATAGAGTGCGGAACCCACACCAAAAATACTCGCGCCCGCTGCCTGGTACGCTCTGACATCGTCAGCACAGCTGATACCGCCACAGCCGATGATGGGTACGTCGACTTGTTGAGCAATGTCCCGTACGCATTGTAAGCCGGTCGGCAGGATGCCCTTCCCGGACAACCCTCCCAACTCATTAGTCAGCACAGCCTCCCCGTATGCGCTGAAATAGCCGGGCCCGACGGTATTGATGGCGCAAAGCGCATCGGCGCCTCCGGCTATTGCCGCTTCGGCAATTTCGCCGATGTTGGGGACGTTGGGGGTCAACTTGGGTATTACGGGGATATCCACCACGGCCTTTATCGCCGCGGTTATTTCCTTTACCAGCTTCGGATCCTGGCCCATATCCGTGCCATAGCCTTTCGCATGAGGGCAGGACAAATTCAGTTCGAGACCATCGGAGTACGGAGCGAGCAGGCGCGCCACTTCGACAAATTCTTCGATGCTGCCTCCGAAGATGGAGGTCAATAGAAAACGGTCTTCAGGCACTTCGAGTTGTGCGAAAAGTTCAGCAGAGCGATGAGCGCCGGGATTGGTCAAACCCACCGCATTGACGAAGCAACCCGGGGCATACTGACTGTATACCGGTTCGCGATAACCGAGCCTTGGCTTCAGACCAATGCTTTTGGTCGTTATCACGCCCACCTGGGGCACGTTTCGAATCAGATATTCGATGATAGGCAGCGCCGTGGCCACTATCCCGGAAGGAATCGTAAAAGGGCCGGAGATGGTTTTGCCAAGAAAACCTGTCGTCAAAGCAGGTGGACTCATCGAGGTGGACATGTTGAGTGGGCATTCTACCTGCTTGCCGACGGGCTCACCATCCACTTGCGAAAAACCATGTCAGGATGAGCGGCTATCTCACGGGAGTGGCGTGAACCTTGAGTCCATTAACCAGCGCACGAATCTCTCTTTCGATCTTACCTTTCTGCGCCGGTTTGAATCCAATGTGAGACCTACATAGGTGGCCCCGACGATCGATGAGAAACGACGAAGGCACCACCTCGACACCATAAGCCGCGGGGGTTTTGTGGTCGGGATCGGCGAGTACGGGATAATCGACAGGGTAGTTGGTGAGGAAGCGGTTTGCGTCTTCGACGAATCTGTCGAGATTGACGGCGAGTACTTCAAAATCTTCCCGGGGCAAACTGTTGCGAATCCGGTTGAGAAAAGGCAGGGACTCTCGACAGGGCAGACACCATGAGCCCCAGAAATCCACGTACACCACTTTGCCGCGCAGTGCGCTGAGGGTTTGATTTTCAACGCGATTCAGCGCGGGTAGATCGATATCCGGCGCGAGCCGTCCTTGACCACACTCGACGGCACTCTCGCCGCAACCGAGGAGCAGCGAAACGCCGAAAAAGACCACCAGTGTTCGCATATGCCGGTAAAGCGTCATGTGTTTCACCGTGAGGTCATGGTGGCATAACTCGCAACGTCAGGCGGTGGCCAGGCGGTTTTTGACACGGTCGATGAGCTGCGACAAGGTATCGGACGATTGTGCACCCGGGATAGCGAATTTTTCCGCCAGCAGGTAGCAAGGCACGCCGGTAACGCCGATATCCGCTGCGCGAGTGAGTTGTTGTCGAACTTCCTCACTGCCGAGGTCGCTTTCAAGGAGTTCCAGAACACCAGCTCGTTCCAGGCCGACGTCCACGGCTGCGCTGAGCAGGACTTCGAGATCACCGATGTTTTTTCCTTCGCAAAAGTAGTACCGGAAGAGCACCTCTGCCAGGGCCTGCTGATGACCGCTCGCCAAGGCGATGTCCATCAGTCTGTGTGCTTGAAACGTGTTGGGCGTGGTCTTGATTGCCGCGAAGTCAAAATGCAGGCCGACGGCTTGCGCCTCGGCGGCAATATTTTCCGGTATGTGAGCCGCTCGAGCCCCGTCCCCAAAACGCGCTCGCAGAAAAGTCAGGCGGTCAATCCCCTCCACCGGCATGGTGGGGTACAACTGATATGGACGCCAAATCACCTCCACACCTTCCCCCGCTGGTGTAGCGAGGACCGCATCCAAACTCCGTTTGCCGATGTAACACCAGGGGCAAACGATGTCGGAAAATATTTCTATCAGCATTCGGCGTCCTGTGCCGGAAATAACTTCAGCGATCGGCTTCAAAGTTGAGACCCACAATTATATGGTAAAGACTCGAAGGAAACTCAGGTCAGACTTATGCAGGTTGGACTGGTCACCGGAACGAGAAAGGTCGACTTGGTGGAGATGCCGGTCCCCACGCCGACCGCGGGGAAAGCCGTCGTCGATATCGCCTATTGTGGTATCTGCGGCACCGACGTTCATGCTTATCTGTCCGGCAGTGACTACAACCCTGCCATTTGCGGGCATGAATGGACGGGGTCGGTGAGTGCGGTCG
>JACZXA010000192.1 GCA_022571865.1 Pseudomonadota bacterium | reverse complement strand
CAAACTGCTTAGCAATTCGCTTGCGAATTGCCCTCTGGCAGTTTGCTTCGCAAACTGCTTAGCAATTCGCTTGCGAATTGCCCTCGACCCAACCTCGCTACGCTTCTTCATGAATAATCCAGGCTAGTCGGACAGGGAGTCCTATTTACCGCGTTTACCGCAAGGCGCTACAGTGCGCTCCCATGTCGCCACTTGAACGCTACCTTGAACTACTCCTGCGGCCAGGCTTCTCAAACGATCCCGCCCAGCGAGCCGTTATAGAGCTTCTCGATGCGCTCTACCATGCATTAGTCAAGCGCGCCCAACTCCGGGATCAAACTGGCTTCACCCGCATGCTGCGACGCCTGATAGCGCCGGCCCCGTCTCCACTCAAGGGGCTTTATCTGTGGGGCGGCGTCGGCCGGGGCAAGACCATGCTCATGGATCTCTTCTTCGAATGTCTTCCTGAATCGGAGCGGATGCGGATTCACTTTCACCGCTTCATGCAGCGCGTACATCGAGAGCTTGCGGATCTCACCGGAACGCCCGATCCGCTCAAGGTGGTGGCGGACCGTCTGCAACGGGAGGGGAATGTTCTTTGTTTTGATGAGTTTTTTGTCTCCGATATAGGCGACGCGATGATTTTGGGAGAGCTTATGGAGGCGTTGTTCGAGCGTGGCGTCACGCTGGTAGCCACCTCCAATGTGGAACCCGGCAAACTGTACGAAGACGGTTTGCAACGCAGTCGGTTTCTGAGTGCCATCGAATTGATCGAAACCCATACCCACGTTTTTGAGGTGCCCGGGGACACCGATCACCGCTTGCGGGTACTCGAGCGCGCCGAAATTTATCACGCTCCGCTGGACGCCGAGGCTGAAATCAGTCTAACGCGCAGTTTCGAGGCACTCGCTCCCGACAGAATCGAATACCATGTTGTGCTCGAGATCGAGGGGCGGGACATCTTGGCTCGATGTGTGGCCGACGATGTGGTGTGGTTCGAATTTGCGGAGATTTGCGAAGGTCCCCGCAGCCAGAACGACTACATTGAACTCTCCCGCATCTATCACGCGGTGCTGCTCAGCAACGTACCTCGCTTCACCACCCGCAATGAGGATGCCGCGCGTCGGTTCATCAGCCTGGTGGATGAGTTTTACGATCACAACGTCAAACTCATCATCTCGGCTGAATCAGTACCGGCCGAGTTATATGGCGGTGAACGCCTCGGTTTCGAATTTCGACGTACCCGCAGCCGGCTGCTCGAGATGCAATCCCACGATTATCTCGCTCGGACTCATCGCGCTTGAGGGTGGTCGACTCTGCCCGGAACTTGAGGTTTATCCAGATTCGCGCGATGAGTCTTCCCGCTGTTGGAAGTAAGCAGGCATCGAGTCGCCTTAAGGGTCAGTGAGGAGACCTGGATTACTTTCAGGGGTGGAAGGGTAGTGCAAGTTCACCACAGCTCCAAGTTGGGTTCCCATTTTTTGGAACACTCGAACTGCGAGTCTTGCAAGGCTGAATCCGGCCAATTGCTGGAAGGCTTCGGAGTGGGGAGGGTAAGGCAAACTCCGTTCGCTGCGTGAGCGAAGCCGAATGCAGCGAATTGACCACTCCTATGCAATAAGAGAGGGCAAGTTCGCGAAAAGAGGGGATCCCGGAGGGGCGAAGCGTAGGTGCGAACGGAGTTTGCCTTACCCTCCCCACTCCGAAGGCCGCCGTAAGGCTCGAAGTTTCAGCCTGAAAATCCCGCAACTGCCGTTGTAAATGGCGAACCCCTCCGCTAATATCCCGCGTCCGTAAAATTGGGTCCCGTAAAGCCGTATGAAAACCGTAAGCATGCGCGCGGAAGATGTGCAGCGAACTTGGTATGTAGTCGATGCCGAGAATAAGATATTGGGTCGTTTGGCTACCGAGGTGGCGAGGCGACTGCGGGGAAAGCACAAACCCATCTACACCCCTCACGTGGATACTGGCGACTACATCATCGTGGTTAATGCCGAAAAGGTGCGGGTGACCGGCAAGAAATTCACGGACAAGATCTATTATCGACATACCGGCTATCCCGGTGGCATCAAGGCAACGAGCTTCAAACACCTTCAGGAGTCACATCCAGAACGCATTGTAGAGAAGGCGGTAAAGGGCATGTTGCCACGCAATCCACTCGGCCGTGCCATGTATAGAAAGCTGAAGGTGTATGCCGGATCCGAGCATCCGCACGCCGCCCAACAACCAGAACCTTTGGAGATATAGGTGGCAGATACTTATTATTACGGCACCGGGCGCCGCAAAACCTCAGCGGCGCGGGTATTTCTCAAGACGGGTACCGGCATCATCTCCGTCAACGCATACCCCCTCGACAAGTATTTCGGGCGCGAGACCGCGCGGATGATCGTGCGTCAACCGTTGGAGGTAGTGGAGCTTGGGGATAAATTGGATGTGCGGGTAACGGTGCGTGGGGGTGGTAATTCCGGCCAGGCGGGAGCGATCCGCCATGGTATTGCCCGGGCGCTTGTGGAGTACGATGAAGCCTTGCGAGTGCCTATGCGCCGTGCTGGATTCCTGACACGTGATGCGCGGGAAGTGGAACGCAAGAAAGTCGGTCTGCGCAAAGCCCGCAAGCGACCTCAGTACTCTAAACGCTAGCTGACCAAACTTTACCTTTCCAGATCGAAGGACGAGTGGGTACTTGTCCGGCCTCGAAATGCCGGTCTTGACGCGTGTGCTAAAATCGTTAGACAAAACAGCGTACCTGATCAGGCATTTGAACATTCACTCTAATTTGAGCCCTACCAGTGGGGGAGCATTGCTGTGAGCAATGGCGACGCAACGCAAACCGGTCTGTCAGGAGCCGCCTCGGCAGAACCCATCGCGAGCGCTCTAGATCCGAGCCGAGTCAACAAGCAACGTCGCTACTTTCTTATTGGCGCCTCTTTGTCGGTGGCTTCGGTGGGTGCGATCGGCGTTGCCGTGCCGTTTGTCAAATCATGGAATCCGAGCGCAAAGGCGAGAGCCATGGGTGCTCCGGTTGACATCGATTTCAGCAAACTCAAACCAGGAGAGATCCTTGGCCCGATGCCCGCCTGGCGTGGGCAGCCGGTGTTCGTGGTGTATCGCGATCCGGCCGCGGTCGCACTGATCAAGCTGGAACGAGCGGATCTGGCGGATCCGAACTCGGACAATATGGACATGCAGCCTGAGTACGCCAAGAACCCCTGGCGATCCAGGCGCCCGGAGATCGGTATTTATCTGGGCATATGTACCCATCTGGGTTGTTCTCCGAAGTATTACGGAGAGGTGCAACCGGAGTCATTCGATGCGAATTGGCAGGGTGGGTTTTTCTGCCCGTGTCACGGCTCTCGATTCGACCTCGCCGGGCGGGTGGTTAATGGAGTACCTGCACCCGACAACCTCAAGGTGCCACCCTACCGGTTTGTCAGCGATACGGTGGTGACCATCGGCCTGGATGAGGAGACCTCCTAATGGAGCAGCCGCAAGGAAAGATGGCGCAAATGTGGTCGGGTTTCATGGTCTGGGTCGACGACCGTTTCCCGTTGACGGAAACTTTCGAATACCACATGTCCAAGTATTACGCGCCGAAGAACTTCAACTTCTGGTATTTCTTCGGCATTCTATCGATGATCGTGTTGGTCATACAGTTGCTCACGGGTATCTGGCTTACCATGAGCTATTCGCCCTCCGATGCGTTTGCCTCCGTCGAGTACATCATGCGCGATGTAGAGTACGGCTGGTTGCTTCGTTACCTGCACTCCACGGGCGCATCCGCATTTTTCATCGTTGTCTATCTGCATATGTTTCGTGGCCTGATGTACGGGTCCTATCGACAACCACGTGAACTCCTGTGGTTGATTGGCATGGCTATTTTCATCGTCCTGATGTTAGAGGGATTCGCCGGTTATTTGCTTCCCTGGGGCAACATGTCCTACTGGGGCGCACAGGTAATCATTTCTCTAGCGGGTGCAATACCGTTTATCGGTACGGATCTCATGGAGTGGGTTCGCGGTGATTTCCTCATGTCTGAGGTCACGTTGAATCGATTTTTTGCGCTACATGTCGTGGCGTTGCCATTGGTGTTGGTGATGCTGGTGTTTGTGCATATCGTTGCATTACATCACGTTGGCTCGAACAATCCCGATGGGATAGAGATCAAAGAAAAGAAGGATGCCAATGGTATTCCGCTCGATGGCATCCCCTTCCATCCCTATTACACGGTAGGGCACGATATCCCGGCGACCGTCGCGTTTCTGTTCATATTCTGTGTTGTCGTCTTTTATGCCCCGGAGATGGGTGGATATTTCATCGAGAAACCCAACTTCGAAATTGCCAACCCGCTGGTGACTCCGGAGCACATTGCGCCGGTCTGGTATTACACGCCGTTCTACGCGATGTTGCGCGCGGCAACGTTCCCGCTGTTGGGTGTGCCCGCAAAGTTCTGGGGGCTCGTCGTCATGGGGGGTGCCATCATGATTCCCTGTGTGCTGCCTTGGTTGGATCGCAGCCCCGTGAAGTCCTTGCGCTACAAAGGTGTGGTGTCCAAGGTAATGTTGGGCTTGTTCATCATCAGCTTCTTCATACTCGGCTATCTGGGCACCATCGCGCCTTCCAAGGCTGCAACTGCGTTGGCACAGGTGTGTACGGTTCTCTATTTCGCTTATTTCATGTTGATGCCGTGGTACACGCGAGCCGAACGCACCAAGCCCGTACCGGACAGGGTGACGACACGATGAAGCTCCGGGTGTTTGTAACGATGTGTTTGTTGTTGCCTGGAGTTGCGGCAGCTTCCTCTGCCGGTGATTGGCAGATGAAGGAGATGACACCGGATCTCGAGAATCAGCCTTCGTTGCAAAGAGGCTTCCGCCTGTACGTCAATTACTGCCTGGGATGCCACTCGTTGAAATATCAGCGCTACAAGCGCACGGCTGACGATCTTGGCATTGCGCACGACATTGTCCTGGAAACCCTTGTGTTCACGGGTCAGAAGATTGGTGACCTCATGACCTCGGCGATGGACCCGGAGCAGGCGAAATCGTGGTTCGGTGCCCCGCCGCCCGATCTCACGATGGTAGCGCGGGTGCGTGATCCCACTTGGATATATAATTACTTGATCACCTTTTACGCCGACGAAACACGGCCGTTCGGGGTGAACAACAAAGTGTTTCCGAACGTGGGGATGCCGCATGTGTTGATGGATCTGCAAGGCCCTCAATACTGTGTACCGATGGGTGATGGTGCGAGTGAGGCTGAACATTGTGAGCTTGTCGTTGGGGAAGGTGGGTTGTACAACGCTGATGAGTATGATCAGGCGGCAAAGGACATCGCCAATTTCCTTTTCTACGTGGGTGATCCCAGCAGGTTGGAGCGCCATCGACTCGGTGTGTACGTACTTTTGTTTCTCGTCATACTCTATGTGTTGACATTCCTGTTGGGTCGCGAGTACAACAAAGAAGTCCGCTGACTCGAATCTAACTGAATAATAAATGGTGTTGGTTGTGGTGGCTGACACCGTCCCTACCAGAAGGTAAATAATGAGCGTAGTTACAAAACGAACGTCGATGACTTTCTTTTCCGATGCGAAAGATCACTACTCACATCGAGTGAGAATGGTCCTTGCAGAGAAGGGTGTTTCGTTCGATATCGTTGATGTCGATCCGAACGATAAGCCCGAAACCTTAGCGGAGATCAATCCATACAACAGCTTGCCAACGCTGTTGGACAGAGATCTGGTGCTTTATGAAGCGAACGTCATCATGGAGTATCTGGATGAACGATTTCCCCACCCTCCTCTGCTGCCGGTTTACCCGGTGCAGCGCGCACTCTCGAGATTGTGGATAACCCGCGTTGAGAAGGAGTGGGGTGGCCGGTTGGATCTCTTGATGGCCGGTAAGGGGCGGGAAATCGCACTCACTAAAGCCCGCAAAGAGCTGCGAGAGAGCATCATCAGCATCGCACCGATTTTTGCTGAAAAGCCGTATTTCATGTACGAAGAATTCACCCTGGTGGATTGTTGCGTGGCTCCGATCTTGTGGCGGTTGAAGTTTGTCGACATCAGCTTGCCTGAACGATCGACCAAACCCCTGCAGAAATACATGCAGATGATTTTCGAACGCGAGACCTTCCGGGCGAGTCTCACGGAAGCGGAACTGGAGATGCGCGAGTAGTCGTGCCCACTGCCCGTATCTCGAAACGTCCTTATCTCCTGCGGGCGCTTTATGACTGGATCAATGACAGTGGCCTTACGCCGTACGTGGTGGTTGCTGCGAATTCAGAACGGGTTCTGGTGCCGCAAGATTTCGTGAATGAAGGCAGAATCGTCTTGAATGTTTCTCCTGAGGCGGTGCGTAACCTGACTATCGGCAACGATGTGCTTAGGTTCGATGGTCGGTTTTCGGGCACCCCATATGCGGTGAGTGTGCCTGTTGGCAACGTCCTGACAATTTATGCGAAGGAAACCAGCGAAGGCATGATGTTCGACTTGGAAGAAGAGCAGGAAGTAAAAGATGAAGCCACAGACTCCTCTCGTGGTGATTCAAAGGACAAACCTGCACCCCGGGGAGATCATTTGAAGGTCGTAAAATAGCGGCTCGTCGGTTGCTCAGGTTTGCTGTTCGTGAAACGTAACCATCATACGCGCCATACTCGTGCAACGGGTTAGTCGAGGTATTCGAAAACTTTCACTATTTTTTGCACGCCATAGACGGTTCTGGCGATTGCGACGGTATCGTCGGCCTCCTGGCGAGGTAACAATCCGAGAAGATAAACGACCCCGTTTTCGGTTACCACCTTCACTCTCGTTGCATCCACCCGTTTGTCAGCAGCCAGCTTGGTTTTGACCTTTCCTGTCAGCCAGGCGTCGTTGGTTCGCGCGACGTAGGAGATAGGGCCGCCCACCTCGATTTCATTGTGAATCCGCCTGACCTTGCTGATACGACCGGCGGCCTGATAGGCGTGTTCCTTCAAATTCTCAGTGGCAACCTGACCTGCCAGCAGCAATACCCCGTTGTAGCTCACCGCAACGAGGTGGGCACTATCAAAGCCAGGATCGCTTTTTTTGATCTCCTGTTTGACCATGGTTTCGATTACCTGGTCGTCGAACACCCTGCCCGGCGTTCGGGTGCGGGGGTCGTTGGAAAAGGTGCCGCAGGCGGTCAGCGATAAGCATAGCAGGACGAGCAGCGGTTTGACGGTGCGGGTAGTTGCGTCGAGAAGGCGAGCGTCATGGTTTTTGAAAAGCATTGCGAATCCACAAAAAATGTAGGTGATAGTTTCCTCCCGTAACCGACACTACGTCAAATCTACAGCAACGCCTGGACAAGCGACGGTGCCTGGCAAGGAAAGAACCGGCTGTGGTGATCAGGCGCCGCTGTTTTGCAGTTGAAATAGTTTCGAATCCGGCACCGAATTTGTTGTTTGCCCGGTAACGTACCTCCACAAATACGACGATTTCGCCGTCCAGCATGACGAGATCGATCTCCCCGAATTTGCAATGGTAATTCCGCCGCACCAATTTGAGACCACGAGCTTCGAGATAACCTTGGGCCTCGGCTTCTACCCAGGCGCCAAACTCCGTAGTGGTCAAGAGCTCGCTTCTTAATCCGACCCCTGTTCTGATTCGGACAATAACGGTAACGCTTGGAGCTTGCCGCCGATCACTACCCCCCAGGCGAGCTCTCGGTGAAAGCGGCGATCGCGCCCGAGGGAGAGGATGCCGGTACTACCGAGCAGATGAGCAGACGAGCTTCTCGCGAAGGTGGGTAGACGATCGCTAACCCGAAATGCATCCACCCCAAGGGCATAAAGTGCGGCGAAAGGATTGTTCTCAAGCGCAAAAACCTCCGCCATTGCCTCATAGAGCGGATCATCAAAAAGTTTCCAGGGTAGTTCGCTCACCCGAAAGCCGTTGAGTGCATCGAGTGATTGTGACCGATCGTGTTGCACGCTTTGCGAACTGGCATAAACCGGTAGATTGTTAGCGAAATGGAACTTGAGTGCCGGTACCAGGGCGGTCGCTTCCAGGTTGCTGACAAGAGCGACGATGGCTTCGACATCGCCCCGGGCACGCGGAAGAAATTCAAGCTCGAGATTCAGTAGCTTGGTCAGTTCAGCATGGCGCTCGGAGCTGGCCTCCACCCCCATCGCCCGCCCAACCGACTCGGTGACCGTCTTGATGTCGTCGAACGCCTGTACGGTGGTGTGAAACGGCCATTGTGCCTTGAGCCGGGCAACCGCTCGCAGTGACCAGCCATCGCCGTTGTGAAAGATGATTAATCGATCGACACCATCGCTCAGCAGACGATCGAGCAGGGTATCGATCTCGTCTTCGATGGCGAGACCCAACTGCAGGAGGTTTTCTGCCGGTAGCACGTGCGCTTCCAGGTAGTTCAGACCCAGAACCGGCAGCTCGGGGTTGAGGTCGTTGATGTTACTGAGTGCGCGCTTACTCAACGGTCCGACGATGAGATCCACCCCGCTGGCCAGAATTTGCTCGTAAATAACGGGTATGGGTGAGGCGGCACTATCGTAGACGGAAATGCGGAATTCATGCCGTTGCATTGCAGCGAACGTCTCCCGCTGGGGCACAGCGAACGTCTCCCGCTGGGGCACAGCGAACGTCTCCCGCTGTGGAGCAGCGAACGTCTCCCGCTGGGGCACAGCGAACGTCTCCCGCTGGGGCACAGCGAACGTCTCCCGCTGTGGAGCAGCGAACGTCTCCCGCTGGGGCACAGCGAACGTCTCCCGCTGGGGCACAGCGA
>JACZXA010000191.1 GCA_022571865.1 Pseudomonadota bacterium | reverse complement strand
CGATGATGCGCACATGGAACGGCTCGACAAGGTCAGCCACATCGCGCCCGGATTCCCCCACGACATGTTGGGGCCGCAGGCCATATCCGCTGCCCGGTGGGTGGAAAATCACCGCAGATCTACCACTCCGAGGCCGACCGTCTCCTAGAGACGGATATTGCACGAGGGCGCAGAGTTTTGGGTGAGAGATCGTGGTCGTCATGACGGCTCGTGACCGCAAGCGTAGCCGTAGCTACGGAATTGAGGCTTCGCATAGCGAACGCGCTGAACATCTGGCGTCTTGGCGGCCGCGAGATCCAGCCAAAAATTGCGGAGGCGCATCAACGACACTTCGAACACATTCGAAATAGTGAAAATTTCCAATAGTTTCAAAATGCTAACCATCATATGCGCCGTACTCGTGCAACATCCGGGCTATTCGGAGCCGAAGGTTGTCACATGAGTCTGGCCTGCTCGCTGGTAATCATCGTCTGATTCCAGCGCCAGGCCGCAAGTCCGACTAACACGTTGGTAAACGCAGTAACCACAAATACCCCAACGTAGCCATAAAGCCGCCCTGCGACGATCGCCAGCGGCAGATAAACCACCAACATTCGGAGCAAGGACAGAATCAGCGGCGGCATGGGTTTGCTCAACGCGTTGAACGATGCATTGGCCACGTTCATCATTCCCAAGAAACCAATGCTGATGGGCACGATATAGAGGTAGCTCGTTGCGGTTGCGACGACTTCGGGATCCTCGTTGATGAGGGTCACGAAAAATTCTCCCCCTACCCACATGATGACGGCCGCGATTACGCCCCAGATCAAGCAATACCGGTAACAGAACATCAGAGCGAGATGCACCCGCTCGAAAAGTCGTGCACCCCAGTTCTGACCGACTAAGGGAGCGGCACTCGCCGAGATCCCAATCACCACCATCGTCACCACAGAATCGAGCCTTGAAGCGACGCCGAAACCTGCGACGACCGACGTGCCAAAGCCGGAGAGTATCCAGGTGATCACCGCATAAGACAGCGGTTGAATGAGGTTGGTCGCACCCGCCGGCAAACCGACATGCAGGATCGCGCGAGTAGATTCGGCAAATCCGCTTAGCTGTCGCCGCATAATTCGTTCGCGTAGAAAAAACCAATGGGCCGTCATGACGAGCGAGCAGGTGCGGGCAATGACGAATGCCCAGGCCGCCCCTGCTATTCCGAGTTCGGGGATCCCCATCCAGCCGAATATCAAAAATGGGCCAATCACCACCTGAATCACCGAGCCGACGGTCATCACATAACCCGGATAAGCTGCATCGCCAATGGCGCGCATGAGCCCCGAACCCACCATGGCAAGTCCGAAGGCCGGGAAACCGACCAACCAGATGCTGAAATAGGTGACGGTAAGCCCGTGAACCTCACTTTCCGCACCCATCAGCGAGAACATCGGTTCCGCGAGCCAGAGGCCTGTCACGACGCAGCCCAAGGTAAACAACACCACGAGGATCAAACAGTGTGTGGATAAAAGTGCAGCCTGTTCCCTGTCCCCGGCCCCAATGGCACGGGCGAGCACCGCACCTGCGCCGATGCCAAGGCCGCGCGTTGCCGCATTGAGCGCCATGACAACCGGGAAAGAGAACGCAATGGCGGCCAGCTCGTTTTTGCCGATAACGCCGAGGTATACCGCCTCGACGAGCTGGGCCAGGGTCATGGCGAGGAACCCCATGATCATGAAACCCGACAGGCGTATCACATGACCGGATATCTCCCCATCTGTGAATCCGACGCGTGCCGTTCGCCCGGTCTGCGCTGCGTCATTCACGTATTCGCATCAACCCTTCCTGCATGACCGATACGACCAACTTGCCATCGGCACTGTAGATGGACCCGCGGTTGTAACCTCTCGCCGACGATGCCGACGGCGTATCGAGCGCATACAGGTGCCACTCGTCAGCGCGAAACGGATGATGAAACCACATCGCATGATCGAGGCTCGCCATCTGCATCCTCTCGGGGTCGAACGAACCCCGGTGTGGCAGTCGCGCCGTACTGAGCAACCCGTGGTCGGATTCATGAACTACCAGGCAGGTCTGCAGTATTGGGTCGTCTGGCACCGGACCACTTGCTTTGAACCAGACGTGCTGTCTCGGCGGTTGCGGGGTAAGCATTTTAAGCTGCTTGTGCTCATGACTCCAGCCGACAAACGGGCTCTCCCACAGCGCCTTGGGAATTTTCGCCTCGTCCGGCGGCTGGAGATCCGGCATGTCAATCTGGTGCTCGAGCCCCGCCTCGACAACTTGGAAGGACACATCCATGTTGAAAATCGCCTGGCCATGCTGGATCACGACGACTCGCCGGGTCGTGAAGGAGCGCCCGTCGCGAATCCTCTCGACATCGATCAATGCGGGTAGCGAGGGATCGCCCGGGCGCAGAAAATAGCCATGCAGCGAGTGCGGCGGCCGTGCGGCGTCCACGGTGTGGGCGGCGGCCATGAGCGCTTGCGCCATGATCTGGCCACCGAACAGTCGGCGTTTGCGGCCGGCCGGATGATAAGCACGAAACAGATTATCCTCGATCCGCTCCAGATCGAGCAGTGCGATCAACTCTTCCAAGCGGCTGTTGAACTTGGTTTGACGAGACATTCTCGACTTAAGGTCATGCAGAACGATTCAGTATACGCTGCTACCGGCTCGATCTTACCAACCCAACCGCAGGCTTTCTTCTCCAACGAGTTTCCAATGGATCCATCCGCAGCCACAACGCCGTCACAGTGACGACACTGCCGAGCATCGCGAGGAACATGTCCTTATGGGCGTCCCAGGGATCTCCCTGGGCGCCGAGAAACGCCATGCCTTCGTCGCTCGCGAGTACGAGGACGGCACCCCACTCGATTAGTTCGTATGCCAGTGAAGAGCTCATGACAAGCATCACAACGGCCGTGCCGACAGACCGATAGCGTGCTCTAGACAACCGTTCGTGCAACGGTATTGAAAACAACAATCCATACGCAAAATGCACCAGTCGATCGAATTGATTGCGTTGCCAACCGAAAAGCTGGTTCATGCCGACGCCAAACGAAGATTCGAACAGCTCGTCGTACGGCACCAACGAGTACGTGAAATGGGCACCGATCACGTGCAGAAAAACCAAGGCCAACACAGCCACAAACGACGCTGTCGTCCAACTTACCTGGCGATAACTCGAAAGAAATGCCGCGACAAATAAAACGAGCAGCACATTTTCCAGCACCCAGTCGACTCGCGAAACCGGCTCAACGCCGAGAAACATCCAGAAAATGCCGAATCCTATCCACGCGACGTCTTGCATGCCTTGGCTCCATCAGTGCACGCCGTCACGCTATCAAGTGGCAGATAAGGGTTCCTGACGGAAACCCATGATGTTCTTAAGTTTCCTTAAGACCCTGGCCGGCGCGCTTTCCAGTCTGTCAGCGGGTTGTTCGCGCGCCACCCGGCAACCTAATCTCCCATGGTCTCCCACACCACTTCCGAGTGCCCGGCAATGTCGTCGAGCAATCGCTCCAGCATCAACAACCGATGACCACGGCCCATGACCTGATGGATGCATCGTGAGGGTATACACGCCCTCACCGAGCCGCTGATACAGATAGTCAAACTCGCCTCGCCGCACCTCGTACACCCGATTTGGATCAGCCAACCCCGGATTGATACCGCGGCGACTGCGGGTGTGCTCAAAAAACGGATGGTCGTCCAGATGCCAGGCAAACGGTGACAGACATCAGTTCCTCCCCCTTCTCAATCAGCGGCGACTACTTGACTCGCCGAGCAGCGTCTCTATGTCGTTAGCAATGGTATCCGCGTGAAGAAAGGACACGCTGTAAATGTTGCGGATTCGCTTCTGCTCGTCGATAAGGAAAACGCGAAGCAGGTGTGACATGGTGCCCAGATAGCGTCCGTCCTCGTCATAGTCTTTGATCACCCACTGACCGTAATCACGAAGTATGGGCGTGAGCGCCTCATCGGTTGCGGTCGTGAGGAATTGCCAGTCGAAAGCGGGCCGCTTGAAATTCCCCGCATACCTAGCCATCACCTGAGGCGTGTCATACGCGGGGTCGAAGCTGAGACTCACTAACCGAACCCGCTGCTTCAGGTGGGGTAATTCGGCGAGACGATCCTGTACCTTGCTGAACACGTGCGTCGCGAGAGGACAACCATTGACATCGCCGCAGGTGGTGAAAATGAAGCTCATCACCACGACCTTATCGCCAAAATAGTCGTGCAACGAGGCTCGAGCGCCTTGAGTGTCCAACACCGCGCCATCGGCTGCCGGGCCTAACGACGGTAATTCATAACTGCCAGCCCGCGGGGGGACGAACGCCAGATCGGCGTAACCAGGTGCCAACACGACCGGCTCAGGATGCTGATTGTGTTCGGCCCCATAGGTACCGGCACAGATCGAGAGGGCGGCGATCGCCGCCGCTAGCCATCTCAGAGCCATCTCGGAGCCAGCTCCGGGTCTCAGCGCACGCTAACCTGCTCCGGCGCGCGCAGGCCATAAAGTGCATACGCACCAAAACGCATCTGGTGCGGCGAACCTAGATCTGCCTCGATAAAATCGAGGCTGAACCTCGGCGTCAGCTCATTACCATCCCATCCGTAGAGCTTGAAGTACTGTACGTCCTGCTCTGTGGCTGAGCTCGTCTTGTCCCAGTTGGCGAGGAGCGATGAGGTGAAGTACACCCGCTCACCGTCCCAGCTCTGCGACACCATGTTGATCTGCTCACCCAGCTGCTGCTCGAAGACCTGAACCGGCGCGTGAGGATCGGTGATGTCGAACAACCGGACCTTACCGTCGTTCCAGGTATTTACCCAGAGATGACGATCGTCCGAAGAAATAGAGATATCTACCGGCAGGGGAATCTTTGAGGCATCCCCAATGTCGGCAACCTTTTCGGCCTGCCACTCACCCGCATCGTCCTCATAGAGCAGATAAATCTGCGAGGTAAGCGCCGTGGTGGTGAAACAATAGTTGCTCTGGGAGCCCCAGGCACAACGAATTTCCAGCGGAGCACCGGGTACGTCGAGAATTTTCTTCGGGGTACGCGCATGCAGGTCCCAGACAACGACGGTATTCCCGAAACGTTTCATCGCTTCCTCATCCGCCATCATCAACCCCATGTTCATCATGTAGTTGTTCCATCCGGTGAACGAGGAGGTAAGCATCACGTTGCGACGCGGCAGTACACGCACGTCGTAACCATACCCATCGGCAAAGTTACCTGATTTGACGGCACCACCAAGATCGTCATCGGTCGGCATCCAGTAAGTGGCGATGTATTCCCCGGCGTTGGTGTACTCCACCATGCCGGTACGACCTCCGTGGTCCTGATTATTGGACAAGCCGGTCAACATCATCCGTCCGGGCAGCGCATAGCTGGTATGGGGCCCCACCACACCGCCGGATTTCGATACGAAGTCGTCAATGGTTTTGTGCAAAGTGGGTGCGGCAGGGTCGGTGTGCACATCGAATATGAAAATCTTGCTCGTGTCGAGCCCGGACGCCCACAGATATCGCCGGTCATCCGTAAAACCAGAATGATGGGCTTCGTTTCGCCCCCCCACCGAAGTCGAACTCACGACCTGACCGTAACTCGGTGAACTGGGATTGACATCCACGGTGACGAGCTTGTCCTGCTCATCTCCCACACCCTCCATGCCAAGCGTCCAGATATAGACAAAGTCTTCCTGACCGACAATTTTTGCCATGTAGGGCGACATACAGGTCTCATCGGCCCAGACAGCACTGAAACCAAACAACAGAGCGGTTGCGGTAGTTATTAGCAAGCGTATCGACATTAGGTCCCCCTTTTTATCTCAAGCAGCCCGGGGCTATGCTACACCCGCTGGTTTCAGGTGACAGCATCAATGTTCAGGCGTGTTATTGCTTTGCGATCAATTCGAGCGACGGCCCGCGCCTTAAATGTTGCGGCAGCACTCCTATGTGCGGCGCAGGCTTCAACCGGTCTCGCCCAGGAGGTTTCTACTTACCAGCGGATCGGGCAGGGTGACAGCCGAGTCGACTATGATTCGACCGGTTACCGAACAGATTCGAAAAGTCTCGCATCGCTGCAGGGTGAGTCTGCAAACCTCATCGCCCTATTGGAGTCACCACCGCTGGGATTGCCGAAGGTGAGGGGCGTACAACACCTCACCCCCGCCATCGTGTCACTGGGGAGACGGCTTTTTTTCGACCGCCGCCTTTCGTTCAACGGCACGCTGTCGTGTGCGATGTGCCACATTCCCGAACAGGGATTTTCCCAACACGAGCTTTCCACGCCTGTGGGCATTGAAGGACGTTTCGTCAAACGCAATGCCCCGGCTCTGTACAACGTTGTTTATCGGCGGACGCTGTTTCATGACGGCCGGGAAGATTCGTTGGTGCGACAGATCTGGGGCCCACTGCTCGCCAGCAACGAAATGGGTAACCCCTCGATGGGCAGCGTGTTGAACAGGTTGAAGAAAACGGGCGACTATACTGAGGATTTTGCCAGAGCTTTCGACGCAGACATCAACGTGCTGACGCTCGGTCAGGCAATAGCCGGATACCAGCAGGTTCTCTTATCAGCCGACTCTCCGTTCGACCGCTGGTATTACGGTGGCGACTCGGCAGCGGTGACAGAATCCGCAAAACGAGGCTTTACGCTGTTCATGAACAACGACTGCGTTTCTTGTCATCAACTGGATGACGATGGTGCGCTCTTTGCTGATGGCGACTTTCACGACACTGGCGTTGGTTACTTCGATGCCGTTATACGTAAACGGGAACCCCATCGCCTGCAAATAGCACCCGGGGTCTTCATAGACGTCGACACCGATGTGGTGCCACCGCGCCAGAGCGATCTGGGTCGATACGAAGCCACCGGGTTAGCGGAGGATCGCTGGAAATACAGCACGCCGAGTTTGCGGAATGTGGCAATCACCCCCCCCTACATGCACAACGGGGCGTTCGGGTCTCTTGGGGCAGTGATCGAGTTCTACGCCAGGGGTGGTGAGCCACATGAAGGACAGGACATGCGAATTCGCCCCCGCGATCTTTCCGAGCACGACAAGGCTGATCTGGTTGCTTTCCTCGAAGCGCTGACCGGTTCCAATGTAGATGCATTGGCGGCTGACGCACGCATCGCCCCGATAGGCGATTTTTAGTCCACTGCGCCCGGTTTGGTCATACTGTTTGCTTCAACATCCGCTGTAGCCAAAGGAGATCGTTCGATGGCCGATCTACTCGGAATGGACCCAGCCCGAATCGAGCGGCTGCGCAGCCCGGCGCGACTGGAACACTTCGAGCCATCGCTCATCTGGTCCGCGCTCGGATTTACGGGAGACCGTGTAGCGGTTGATGTCGGCAGCGGGGTGGGTTTCATCACACTACCACTGGCGCGGGCGTTTCCGGACGCTGAAATCTATGGCTGCGACATCCTTGATGGCATGGTTCAACTGCTTCACGACGCAGCCACGGTCGAAGGCCTGGCTAACCTCACCAGCCTCCAGATGATGCCTGATCAAATCCCACTATCAGATGACAGCGCGGACCTGCTGATCATGGCTCAGGTTCACCACGAGCTCGACGCTCCGGCCCCTCTTCTACTGGAATGCAGGCGTGTGCTTCGCCCGAACGGACAAATTGCAATTGTCGACTGGAAAGACGAAGACAATGGTGTTAGCCCGCCAGCAGGAAGACGGGTACCACCCACCGTGATTCGCGCCCAGCTCAAAACGGCCGGCTTCTCGCAAGTGGAGTCCCACCCGCTGTACCGGTTTCATACTTTTCTAAGTGCACGAGCATGAGACAAAACGCTACGGTGCCATGCATTTTTATTGACGTTATGCGACATTGCGAAGTGGCCTGTCGGAACACAACGCCTATTTGTGGGCGTTACGTCAACGAAGAAGTGCCACGCGAAATACAACTGTAGATGGGCAGGCTTATGAAAATTGCGGTCGTAACAGGTACAAGCACCGGCATCGGTCTCACAACCAGCTTGCATTTAGCGCGCAATGGATACCGCGTGTTTGCAGGCATGCGCAACCTGGCGAAAGCGGATGTTTTGCAGTCAGCGGCATCGGCAGAGAACCTGGCCATCGATGTCATTCAACTCGATATCTGTGACCCCGACTCCGTGACGCACGCCTTCTCATTGGTACAAGAGACGGGACCGGTTGATGTGTTAGTCAACAACGCGGGTATCGGGGGTGCCGCGCCCCTGGAATTGACACCAGAGGATGAACACAAGCAGATGTTCGAAACCAACTACTTCGGTTCGGTGCGCTGTATTCAAGCAGTCTTGCCTTCGATGCGCGAGCGTACGACCGGTTGCATTGTGAATATTACGTCCGCGGTGGGGTTATTGGCGACACCGAACCAGATTGCTTATTCCGCATCCAAGTGGGCGCTCGAGTGTCTGGGTGAAGCACTAGCCCGTATCCGTCACCGATACGCGCGATCGGACCGAAACGAGCGTAATTTGGCCAATTCGATAACGTTGTAGGCTATCTCGTCATGCCGAGATGGATTGTGAGCGCACGATGCCGCTTAGTTTGGTTGTTAGATCAACTTCTTGCAGCAATTGGCCAGATTTGGGCAACACCTCGACGATGGCAAGCCCTGAAAGTGCCGTTTCAGTTCGTAATTGAGGGAAGTCGACGTTTATCCAGGCGGAGCCCAGGCCGGGTAGCGACGGAGCTTGGCAAGGATCTCGGCAAAGTCACTCGCGTAGTGATAGGTCTCGGAGAAAGACAGCCACACCTTGCGTACCGTGATGCGCAGTCGCGCGCCGATTTTCAACAGCTTCAGGC
>JACZXA010000190.1 GCA_022571865.1 Pseudomonadota bacterium | reverse complement strand
TCAGCACGGGCCGGCCAATCATCTTCATCACGGGCCTTGCCACCCCCGGCACCGTGTGGAAAGCCGCCGCGCAAAGTTTCACGGACAACCACGACCTGCATGTCATCACCCTCGCCGGTTTCGGCGACTTGCCGGCCGTCGATCCAATCGGCCCTTACCTGGAACTCGCCCTCGACGCGCTTGCGAACTATCTCGATGACGAACGACTGCGAGACGTGGTCCTGGTCGGTCATTCCCTGGGCGGGCAGATCGCTCTGCAACTCGCGACGGCTCGACCCGACGCTGTAACCCAGGTTCTCGTCATCGACAGTGCACCGTTCTACGCCGCGCTGTTCAACCCGGCGATAACCCCCGAGGCCGCCAGGGAGTACGGCACCAATTTAGCGACGCAAATGGCAGCAACACCGCCACAACAATTCCTTGAGTTCGCACGTCTTGGCATCGCGGTGCAATCGATATCCCTTTCCGGCCAGGAGCAGGTGATGGGGTACATGAGCGCGTCTGACCAGGCAACGGTTGCCCAGGCGATGGGAGAAGTGGCCGGTTCCGATTTCCGACCCGGCTTGGCGAACGTGCGCTCGCCCGTGACGGTACTCGCCGCCTGGAGTGAGGGCGCTCCTTACTCGGCCAAACAGTTGCTCTCCATTTACCAGCGTCAATATGCGCGATTGGATGCGGTGGAAGTCCACATCGTCACCGGTTCGCGTCACTTCATCATGCTGGATCAACCCGACGCTTTCGTCGCGGTACTCGCTCGGGTGCTGGCCGACAATCAACCTGGGAGAGAGGGATGAACAACCCGACCCGACGTTATCTGCAACACTTTGGTGGCGCGATGCTCGCTTACACCGGGGCACTGTTCGCCTCAGGTTGGGTGATCGACTCCCTTGCGATCACGGGATGGTCGGCGGGGGCGGTATCCCTCGCCCCGTTGGTTGCCGTTTTCTACGCGTTACATGCCGCCATAGTGAGGATTCGCGCGATGGACGAGGTCCAACGCCGGATCGTTCTGGAATCGATGTTATGGAGTGCGGGTATCGTCGGCTTTGTCAGCTTCGGCTACGGTTTTCTGGAAGGCTCGATCAACGCCCCGGTAATTTCGATGATCTGGGTGCTGCCTGCGCTCATTGGCACCTACGGCATCGCATCCATGATTCTGCCGCTGCGCTTCAAATGAAAAACAAACTACGGGTACTGCGCGCCGAACGTCGCTGGAGCCAGGCCGACCTGGGTGAGCAGGTGAGTGTTTCGCGCCAGGCAATCAACGCGATTGAAACCGGAAAACACATACCGTCATTGCCATTGGCGTTCAAACTGGCGGAAGCGTTCGATCTCAGGGTCGACGAAGTTTTCAACCCCCATGAAGATTCGCAAGACTGAGAATGTTGCGCCGATTGTTCATTCGAACGCCGCCACGACTTTCTCCGCATGGCTATCGACATAGTCGATCAAACCCGAGGCATATTCGCTGAAATACTCGAGGTCCGGGCGAGCATCTATCCAACCGATGCACGCCAGCGCGCGAATGACCAGAAACAAAGGGATAAACGCGACTGTTTCATCACCCAGCGATCGCGACCGACGATAGCCCGACACCAGCGCGCGCTGATAAGACCCGAAGTCGGCGTGTGCTTCATAGTTCTTCAACGCCACCGCCAGATCGTAGACATGCCAACCAAAGCCCGCGTCGTCGAAATCAATCACATGCAGCCGCTTGTCACTCACCACGACGTTGTCCGGGTGTAGATCAGCGTGAATCAAGCTGTAGGTTTTACGGCTGGTCGGAAGCGCGCGCAGCAGGGCGTAAATCCGCTCGCGCAGCGCCGCGTATTTTTCCCGTTGGGCCTCAGACAGCATCGTGGCACGCCAGAACGGACCCCAGAAAGGCCGCTGTCCCATCAGCCCGTCGGCATCCACCGCGTGACGCACGAACTTAGCCGGCGGTTGCCAGTCCGCCGCCTGGTTGTGCATCCGCGCGAGAATCTCGCCGAGTTGTCCAAACCGCTCTGCTATCTCTCGCGCATCCGTGCTCGCCTCGATGAGGGATTCCATGGTTTGCCCCTCGACCCATTCCAGCACCCCCACCCAGCGCTGTTCCCCCAGAATCTGAAGGTTGCCATATGGCAAACCCTCGCGGGTCGGCCTCACGACGGGTACATCGATACCGGAGGCGGCAAGCGCGGCTGTCCAGGTTTGTTCGGAAACCAGCTCTTCGTAACTGTGATAACCCGGTCGGTGCAGGCGCAATACGAACAGACCACCGTCTCGACACTGCAGGCGAAAAACCACGTTTTCCGAACGCGACACCTCCTCGAGGTTGTCGACGTCCAGATCCCACTGAGCGATCACCTCGCGCGCGGCATCAAGCCATGAGGAATCAGCCATGCAGGTCGGTGAGCACGTCTTCGAACGCCGTCATGAATTCTTCCGCATCGTTCTGGGAAAAGACCAATGGCGGCCGCAACTTCACCACATTGCCGTAGGCGCCCGCGTTGCTGGTTAAAAAGCCGCGATCTTTGAGTGCATCGACGACTCGAATCGCGCCGGCTCGATCGGGCTCGAGGCTCACCCGGTCTTTGACCCACTCCAATGCCGCGAACAGTCCGCTACCTCTGACATCGGCCATGGGTTCACATTGATCTTTGAACTTAGCAAGCTCGGTACGCAACCAGTCGCCAACCGCGGCAACCGACTCGAGCAGGTGTTCTTTCTCGATGACGTCGAGCACGGCATTGCCCGCCGCCGCCTGCGCCGGGCTCGAGGCAAACGTGTTGAAGTAGCGCGTCTTCTTGCGGAAGGTTTCCACGAGTTCGCGGCTGGCGGCCGTGGCCGCCACCGGAAATCCCGCACCCAGCGGCTTGCCCATGGTGACGATGTCGGGCAGAAATTCCATGACCTCGTAACCCCACCACCGACCCGTCCGGCAAACGCCCGCCTGCACCTCGTCACTGATCATCAGTCCGCCAGCATCATGAACCAGGTCTCGCGCCTTCGACAAAAATCCAGCCGGAACGTTGGGTAATCCTTCATTGGCGAAAATAGGGCACACGAGCAAACCTGCAAGACCGACGCCATCGCGCTCGAAACCCGCGATCACCTCGGTGAGCTTGCCAATAAAATAGTCAAGCGGATCCCCCGTGGGTGCATCGACCTGACCAAACCGGAAGGTCTCGGGAAAGGGAATGGATCGTACGTTGCCCGTGTTGGCCTTGCAGTGACTCAGCCGATCCACTTCGGTGCTGTTGCCGTGATAAGCCGCATCCGTGCAGATGATGCCTTCAGCACCCGTTGCACCGCGCGCCATCATCATCGCCACCTCGTTGGCTTCCGTGCCCGTGCAACTGAACACCACGCTCTCAATGCCGTCGTGGTGCTTGCCGATCAGCCGTTCCGCGTATTCCAATATGCCTTCGTGCAGATAGCGGTTATGTACATTGAGGGTCCCAAGCTGATTCGAGACGGCCTCCACCACGTGGGGATGACAATGCCCCACACTGGGGACGTTGTTGTACATATCCACGTAGCGGCGTCCGTCGGCATCGAATAGATGCACACCCTCGCCGCGAACGATGTGGATAGGATCGCTGTAAAAAAGTGTCGAGCCCGCACCGAAACAGGCGTCGCGTCTGGACTTGAGATCACTCATCTCGTTTTCCTCATCGCTGACGGAATAAGTTTGGGGTCAGTGTAAAATTTGGCCTCATTAACCTCCAGCACTCGAGAGCCAACCTGACCTGTTTTTACACTAACCCCAAACTGATTCGATGTTCGACTCAAAACCTAGTCCCACCATGGCCTGTTCGGTAAAGGCCCGCTTGCTTCACTAATCACCAGTCCATCGGCATCCTGCCTAGATCCCGTGCCCAGTGCCATAGGCATCCCGATTCGCCGGGTGTAAACTCGCACGCAAGGATGACTATGACTGAATACGTAATCTCCAGAGATCCCGAAATTCTTGGGGGAACCCCTGTATTCACAGGTACCCGGGTACCTGTGCGTGTTCTGATGGAGCACTTCGAAGCAGGCGACAGACTGGACGATTTTCTCGACAACTACCCCACAGTAACGCACGAACAAGCCATTCAACTGATCGAGCTGGCCATCAAGCAGCTCACGAGCGGCGATGAAGCTGCTGCTTGACGAATCGATACCCCGCCGACTCGTGGATCACTTTCCCGACAAATTTGAAATCAAGACAGTCCCTCAAATGGGCTGGGCGGGAACTGGAAACGGCGAACTTCTCCGACTTGCGGGGGAGCATGGTTTCAACGCGTTGGTCACTGCAGACCAAGGTATCGAGCATGAGCAGAACATAGCGGCGCTCCCAATAAGCGTCATTGTTATGGTCGCTCATCGCACTCGGCTTCAAGACCTCAAACCGCTGGTACCGGGCGTTGTCGATGCACTGAAAACGACCGCTGAAGTGGGCCTGTACCGCGTGGTCGCCTAACTACCGTCTGGTTTTCCTCGTCGCTCGAAAGCCAGCCTGACCTACTTTATACTGACCCCAAACCTACCTTCCCTCACCTTCCCCTATCCACTTGTTGGGTTTCCGGAGTTCTTTTCCGGGGATGTGATCAGGCAGTTGAGCTGGTTCCAGGCTTACTTCGCGGCTAATGTTTCGACGAAAATCGCTCACTTTCTTCAGGACTCTTGAGATTTTTCGATCTCCGCCAAGTGAGGGTACGACTCCGACCCGAATCCGCATATCGTTGTAGCGGTGTCGAACCAGTTGTACCGCACCATGTAAATCTCCGTCGTTAGTTACAATCAGTGCCAGATCGTATTTGTTTCGCCATGCATCATCGACCATGTGGATAGCCAAGTTGACGTCAGATCCCTTTTCTTCGTGTTTCCACACTTCGATCTTATTCCCGAGTCTTGGATCAACGGGAACCATCTCCGTTTTAGTTTTCAGGTAATAACCTTCGATGATTTCGATTTTGGGCCAGTTGTGTCTTAGCGCTCGGAAACAGATTTCCTGGCGACGATTTGCTGTACCGCCAACCCTGGCGGTAAAGTATTTAAGTATCTCGAGTTGCTC
Source organism: Pseudomonadota bacterium (assembly GCA_022571865.1). GTDB lineage: Bacteria > Pseudomonadota > Gammaproteobacteria > Pseudomonadales > Azotimanducaceae > SMWK01. The sequence continues at coordinate 3,847 of JACZXA010000190.1, read as the reverse complement.
GTCCTGTTCCGGTTCTAACAACGATTCGGCGAACTTCTGGAGATCCAACCACTTGTATTTGGAGTGCCGAAGTACACCGTAGTAGAGGTCAAACCCGTCGATATATACAGCTACGCGCATATCGGCAACGTCAAAAAGCCAAAGGGCTCGGAGTTTCCCCTGAGCCCTTTGTGGCCCACCGACGAAGCAGTGGGCGCGGTACGAGCGATCATAATAACCATTTCGGAAAAATCAATGGCTCTGCCGCGATGCGTGACGAGTCTCGACAATGACAGGCGGGGCACATCACTAGATAGCGAATCCGGCACAAACGGGGGCCCTGTCACTGCAGTTCCGGATTCACCCCGTCAGGTAAACTTTGCGCGTCACGCTCTGGAGTCTTGCGATGAAGAAATTCTTAAAAATAGCGGGCGTCGTGCTTGCGGTGATCGTCCTCGGCCTCGCAATCGCGCTGCTGTCGGCGCTGGAGGAACATCCCGAAGGAGCGCCACCCTCCGATAGCGTTGCCAACCCCGCTTTCCAGGCACAAGCGGACGCCGCGAGCGCCCGCCTCGCTGAGATCTACCGGGAATCCATGCCACCCTCGCTATCCGTGGCGGTTGCCGTAAACGGAGAACTCGTCTGGACGGAAGCGATTGGCTATGCCTTTCTCGACGACGCCGTACCCGCAAAGCTCGACTCCAAATACCGCATCGGCAGCGTTTCCAAATCCCTTACCGCCGTGGCGGCCGGTGTGCTGATGGATTCCGGCAAGCTCGATATCGAAGCCGACTTCCACTCGCTGGTACCCAGCTTCCCCACCAAGAAATACCCGTTCACCATGCGCCAGCTCGGCGGGCACCTGGCCGGAATCCGTCATTATCGATCCGGACCTCGCGGCTTTCTCTTCGAAACCTATAACCAGACGCAATACGACACGGTGCTCGATAGCCTGGAGTTCGTCGAGGACGATCCGCTTGCCTTCGAGCCGGGCACAGATTTTCAGTACAGCTCTTTTGGCTACAACGTGTTCTCGGCGGGACTCGTGGCAGCCTCGGGGGAACCATTCCTCGCGTTGATGCAGCACTCGATATTTGACCCACTCGCCATGACCAACACATCCCCCGACTATCAGGATCGTCCGGTCGAAAACGTCGTTGGCTTCTACATCCAGTCTGACGATGTATTGATTCGCTCGCCCGGCCTCAACAACAGCTACAAGTGGGCGGGCGGGGGTTTTCTGTCCACACCATCGGATCTCGTCAAGTTCGGATCGGCACTGCTCGACGATTCGCTGATCTCGCGGGCAACACGCGACTTGCTATGGACCCCGCAACTCCTCGCCAACGGCGAGATGAACCCCCAGTTTTACGGAGTAGGCTTTCGCATAGGCCGCAGGGAAGACGGCCGTCTCACCGTAAGCCACGGCGGCAGCAGCGCCGGTGGGATAACGAGCTTCGTCATATTTCCAGAAGCGAACGTGGTGGTTGCCGTCACCAGCAACATCGCGATTCTTTCGAGCACATTGCGAATCGGCCAGGTGGCCATGGAAATGGCAGGATATTTCCTTCCGGCGCAAACGGAATAGATAGGGCAGAAAACCCGCTGCCAGCAATGCGACCTCCGCAACTTAGCGGTAGTCTGCGAGGCTGCGGATCAGTACACACCGCTCGGTGTGCCGAAGCTGGTTCGTGGCCGCGATGACCGTGTCACAATAGGTGATGCCTGAAAGCGCACCGAAGGCCATTACCGGCTATTGCGAACCCTGGTCACTGCGAGCCGGCGAAACAATCACCCTCTTCTCGTCCAGCCACCGCCCCGGCCCCGCCAAACTGAGTCTGGTTCGGATCCACTGTGGTGACCCCACTTCATACGGCCCGGGTTACTCCGAAGCCGAGGTCGCCAGCGATCTTCCGACCCGAGTCGAGCTCGCTGACCAACCGCTGCGGCCCGGGAGTTATGCCACCGTCGATCTTCAGGGGCTCGGCGCCACCCAACGAGTCGAGCTGTCTTTCAGTCTTCTCGCCACACGTCCGGAAGTGCCGCAGACGCTGGCCTGGCTCGAGACGTCCACCGGTCACCTCGCCATCGTTCTGGACTCCGGGGTGGTCTGTGTCGACGTGCAGGGAACGCGCACGCCTCTGCGCTCGCAGCCGCTGGCTAATCGCCGCTGGTATGAACTCAACCTGAGTATCGACCTCGTGAACGGGAAATGCACCGCAACCGTCGACACAAAACCTTCGGTCTCACCGGCTCGTGACCTTCTCGAGCCTCTGTGCGAGCCGGTGGTGTTCGATGTAGGAGCGGGTAACCGAGATCTCGTCAGCCTTATTTTTGGCGGCACGCCAAACGGTGGTTTCTTCGACGGCCGCATCGGACACCCGAAGCTCAGAGCCGACAATTTGATCCTCGAATGGGACTTGTCGAAGGAGATGGCCAGCGCTCGCATGGTTGACACCAGCGGCAACGATCGGCACGGCACATTGCACCAGCTACCCGCGCGCGGTGTCACCGGACCCACCTGGGACAACAGCCATCAACGTTGGACCGACGACCCGTCGCAGTGGAATGCCGTCCACTTCCACAAAGACGATCTCTACGATGCGGCGTGGGCGCCAACGGCGGTGCTGACGCTGCCGACCGACCTGCCAAGCGGCATCTACGCCTTTCGCGTGACGTCTGAACAGGACGGCGGCTCCGTTCAAGAAGACAGGGTGCCGTTTTTCGTTCGCCCGGCCGTTGGCGCACCGACAGCAGATATAGCGCTGCTCATGTCGTCGGCCACCTACCTCGCCTATGCCAACCACCGCATGCTGTTTGCCGGGGCCGACTTCATCTCGCGGAAAAACAAGCTCCGTCCAGAACACGAATACGTCAAAAACCATCCCGAAGTCGGCCGATCGATGTACGAAAAGCACGACGACGGCAGCGGCGTGATGTTCAGCTCACGCCGGCGGCCCGTGCTCAATCTTCGTCCCGGCGCCGACGGCTGGAACTTCACCCCAGACACCGACATCAACGCGTTCCTCCGCCACGTTGGCGTCGCTCACGACATCATTGGTGACGAGGACGTCCACCGCGATGGTTTTCTTGCATTGGCCCCCTACCGGGTAATCGTCACATGCTCGCACCCCGAGTACTGGTCGAGCGTCATGCTCGATGCGCTGGACGAGTGGCAGCGAGGTGGTGGCCGGTTGATCTATCTCGGTGGCAACGGCTTCTATTGGCGGGTGGCATTCAGCGACGACTGGCCGGGGGCCATGGAACTGCGTCGAGCTGAAGATGGTGTGCGCAACTGGCAAACCGAGAAAGGCGAGAACTACCACGCGTTCTCCGGCGAATATGGCGGGATGTGGCGGCGCAACGGCCGGGCACCGAACGAGCTGGTTGGCGTTGGTTTCGCAGCGCAAGGTTTCCGCAAGGCCGTCCACTACGACGTGAACCCCGCATCGAAAACCTCACGGGCGGCATGGATCTGGGACGGCGTCATCGATGACGAAGGAAGAATCGGAACGTCAGGACTGGGCGGTGGCGCAGCGGGCCAGGAACTCGACCGCTACGACACCCGGCTCGGCTCTCCCGAACACGCGGTGGTGCTCGCCTCCGCAACCCAGTTCGGTCCTGACATGATCCGCACCAAAGAGGAGTTCGAAGGATCGGTCAACTACCCCACGCCCGACCCCTATGTGCGGGCCGACATCGTGTTCTTCGAAACCCCGGCAGGCGGCGCGGTGTTCTCCGTCGGCTCCATCTCGTGGTTCGGCGCACTTGCCAGGAATGGTTTCGACAATGACATCGCTAACATGACCGCGAACGTCGTGCGTCGCTTTGCCGATCCTGAACCATTCGTTTATAAGACCGACGACTA
>JACZXA010000189.1 GCA_022571865.1 Pseudomonadota bacterium | reverse complement strand
GGTTGCAATGCCATGATGTTACTCGGATATTATTGCCGGACATGTTAATTGCCTTGGTGGTGCCGTGCAAAAAGAGATTTTATTGGTGAGTAAGGGGCATCCGTTCTGGACCAACAAGGCGGCACTCAAGCGCCTTGGTCAGCCGGAGGATATCGCCAATGCGATCGCCTTTCTTGCGTCGAGGGAGGCGGATTTTGTTACCGGGCATGGGTTACTTGTGGATGGGGGTGCATTACAGGCTCCCTAGTGGTAATAATGTTGCGACAAAACATTCACATCTGACGGTTTTAGTAAACGAGGTGAGGGCCCGGAACATCGAACGCTGATGGGTAAGGACCGCATTCACCAAGAGACGCGATTCAGAAAGAGAATTTAGAAGGGAGGACAACCATGGATCTATTGCTGAAAGGTCAAAGAGCGCTCGTCACGGGCGGCACGAAAGGTATTGGTCGTGCCATTGCCAATCAACTTGCTGACGAAGGCTGCAACGTGTCAATTTGCGCACGGAACGCGCAAGGTGTCGATGCGGCCGTGGCTGCGCTCTCGGCCAAAGGCGTCACCGCGTTTGGTCAGTCCGTTGATGTCGGCGACGGAGAGGCCCTGAAAGCCTGGGTCGCCGCTTCCGCCGAAGCGTTGGGTGGGATTGATTGTATCGTCGCCAACGTGAGTGGCGGCAACAAGCCGGGCGAAGAGGGCTGGCGGGCTAATTTTGAACACGATGTGCTTGGTACGGTGCGTTGCGTGGAAGCCGCGATGCCGCATCTGGAGAATTCGAAGAATGCCAGCATTCTCATCATCTCCACCACGGCCGCCGTGGAGAAATTCATCGGCGCAGGGGCATACAACGCCATGAAAGCGGCGCTGTTGAACTACTCGGGCGCACTCTCTCAGGACCTCGCGCCAAAAGGCATCAGAGTCAACGCCATCTGTCCGGGTCCGATCTTCATCGAGGGCGGCGCCTGGGATTACATCAAGAAAAACATGACGCCCTTTTACGAAGCGACGGTCGCGGACATTCCGCTTGGCCGAATGGGGACGGCTGAAGAGGTGGCGGCACAGGCGGCGTTGCTGGCGAGCCCTCGAGCCGCATTTACCACGGGTACGAACGTCATCATAGATGGTGGGATTACCAAGCGCATTCAGTTCTAGCAGATCGTTGTCCGAGATGTGCGGCGCCGATCAGAAACTGATGGATCGGCGCTTCTCATTATTCACGGTTTTGGCGAGGGAGGACTATGTCGGAACACAGGACGATCAACGTCTACCTGGTGGCCGCCGGTCAATATCACGATATTGACTATGCGCGCCTGGAACTGCTGAAACTCCTGGCGGAAAACGAAAAGATTCGTACTCATGTGGCGGAGAACTACCACGATCTCGATGCCATTGCTGCGAGTGATTTCCTGATCACCTATACCTGTAACCTCGTTCCTACGGAGGATGAGCAGCTGGCGTTACGGGACTACATCTCGTCCGGTAAACGATGGTTTGCGCTGCACGGAACAAACTCGATTCTCGAATTTCTGGCGGATGGTCGCGTGAGGGCTCCGGAAACGGCACCGGTGCTCATGGAGACTCTGGGAACTCAATTTATCGCCCACCCACCGATCAAGCCCTACACGGTCAACATCGCTGACCCGGACCACGAGTTGGTCAAAGGCATCAATGAGTTCGAGACCGATGACGAACTTTATCTGAGTCGCATTCATGGCGATCTTCATATGCTGTTGGATACCCGCTTCACCGGCAAGGCGACCAACTGGGTGGAGGAGCAGTGGGACGATGATGACCCGCGCCCGGTTTATTACCTCAACAAGGTTGGATCGGGTGAGGTGTTGTACCTCACGCTCGGCCATTGTCGCGGCCACTACGATATGCAGCCGATGATTGACTATTACCCGGTTGTCGAACGTGGCAGCTGGGAGGTGCCGGAATATTACCAACTGCTTCGCCGCGGCATCAAATATTGCGTCGATCGGGCCGGTTAGAAAACGTTCAAGGAGTCGACTCGATGATCAAGCCGTTTCGTTTCGGAGTTCAATCGTTCAGTGCGGAGTCTGGAGAAGACTGGGCTGATAAAGCGCGCAAAGCCGAGGCGTTGGGGTTCAGTACACTCCATCTGGCGGATCATCTGCTCGGTCCGGGTCCGGCACTGGAAGCGACCAATCACCCGGTGCAGAACATCGCCGCCATCCCGGCAATGGCCTACGCAGCGGCGGTAACAAAAACCATCAACATCGGTTGCCGGGTTTTCTGCATCGACTACCACAACCCGGTGGTGCTGATTAAGTCGGCGATGACCATCGACATGTTGTCTGGCGGGCGGTTGGAACTCGGACTGGGGGCAGGATGGTTACGGGGAGAATACCGGGCGATCGATCTCGGTTTTGACGAACCCAGGGTTCGAATCGATCGACTCGCTGACATAGTCGAAGGCATCAAAGCTTTCTGCAGCGATGGTCTGGCTGACGTGCACAACGATACAATTCACTGGGAAGGCTTTGCCGGGGTTCCGAAACCCGTCTCCAAACCCCCGATAATGATCGGCGGTGGCAGCCCGCGTATCCTGCGCCTGGCGGGACGGGAAGCGGATATTGTCAGCCTCAATTTCAACAATCGTTCGGGGATAATCGGTCCGGATGGGGTGCAGTCATCCTCGGAAGAACTCACCCGCAAGAAGGTGGACTGGGTACGAGAAGGTGCCGGGGACCGATTCGATACGCTCGAAATTGAAATTGGCGCCTATTTTACCTTCGTGATGGATGATGCAAAACAGATGGTCGAGAACTTTGCTCAGATGTTCGGCTATTCCGAGGAAGATATGCGAAAACACCCCCACGCGTTGTTTGGCGGCGTTGACACTGTCTGCGAGGAACTGGAACGGCGTCGTGAACTGCATGGCATTTCCTACATAACGGTCGGTCTGGATGCCATGGAAGCGTTCGCACCCGTGGTCGAACGTCTGACGGGCAAATAGTACCCAGGGTGTGTTCGGGTCATAGGCGCAGGGCTCCACAGCGGTGGCTCAGTTGGTCAGCTCCGGAACGCTCAAACGGCAGGCTTGTTTTTCGAGTAAGGAAAATTAACTATGAACACGAAGACCAGAATCATCATCTCCGGTACGGTGGACCTGCCGCCGGACAAACTCGACGCAGCGCTGGAAGCCGCCAGACCGCTTATCGAGGGTGCGCTCACCGAAGCCGGCTGTCTCGATTACGACTGGTGTCCCGAGCCGCTTCACCCTGGCCGAATCAGGGTGTTCGAACGATGGACGAGCGAAGAAGCACTTGCCGCGCACTTTAAAAGCGAGTGGTATCTCAACATGCGCGAAACCATCGGTTCGTTTGGCGTGCTGGCCGCCGACCACTCCAAATATCGCGTTGATCTTTCCGAACCCGTTTACGATGAGTCTTTCACAGCACGCGCCGACTTCTTTACGGCGGAGGATTAGCCGTGCTACCCGGGTAGCCGACCCATTTGCTGACCACCTGCCAGGTCTATCAATTGGCCATTGACGAAGCCGGAGGCATTTTCGTCTGCCAGCCATAGAGCGGCTTCGGCCACATCATCCACGGTGCCCATTCGACCGGCCGGGATGGCCTGGGTAAAAAGGTCCACTATCCCCGGGGTGGCAAACAGACCCGCCGTCATATCGGTTTCAATCAAGCCCGCGGCAATGGAATTGAAGCGGATCTTCTTGTCCGCGTACTCGATCGCTGCCACTTTCAGGGTGTAATCGATACCGGCGCGGGCACCCGCATAGATGCCTAACCCGGGCCCGGGCAGGCGGGCGGTCAGAGACGAAATCGTGATTATTGAGCCACCGTTGTCCATGGCTGCGGCCGCATGTTTGAACAGCAGGATCGCACCGATGAAGCTCACCTCGAGGGTGGGTCGTATGTCCTCAGCCGTCATTTCGGCAATCGGGCCACCGCCGAGTCCGCCAGAGCAGTTGACCGCGACGTCGACGTGCCCATAGGCCGCCCTGGCCTGGGCAAACAGGTTTTCAATCTGGTTCTCGTCGGTCACATCACAGGTAACCGCGAGACCGCCGATCTCCGTCGCCAGCGCCTGCAGAGGTTCTTCGCGCCGGGCCGAGACCACCACGCTGGCACCGGCTCTCGCCAGTCGCCGGGCGATTGAGGAACCAAAATTCTTTTGCCCGGAGGCGCCGACCACGACTGCTACCTTGCCATCCAGTTGTCCCATGTTTTCTTATCTCGAGGTAATACCATTATTCGATATTACCTCAGTTAATCAGGCTCCATGTCCGGCACAGGTGTCGGCGCACCCGTAGTGCGACCCAGCTTGAAGAAATTCAGAGCGGAAATCGCCCAGCAACCGATGATGGGGATCAAGACCGCCAAAGAGTCGGTCAATCAGATGCAGAACGAGCAGGGATTTTACAACGCGCTACGCAGTGCCATGACCTTGCAGCAGTTCGGACATGCACAGAACCATATCGTACATGGATCTTCCGTCGATCCCAGCGGAATGAACATCGTGCGTGAGCTTGCTAAGAAACCGCCGCTGGATGAGTAACGGGAACCGAGCGTATACGTTCGCAATAGTCCCCGATAAGCCGAGTTCGGAATCGGGCTTCCTTGCGGGGTAGGGTTGTGTTGATTACAATCAAGCCTGACTGTTTTTGGGGTGGGAAATGGCGCAGTTGAGGCATCCCATATCCGGGGCGATGTACACCCTCGTCGAGGGGGGACTGGTGGAGGTCGACAACAACGGTCTCAAAGGTCTTTTTGATGCCGAAGGACGCCACCACTCGGGTGAACTCACCCACGCCGATCCCCACATGCTGGTGTGGTTGGCTGGCCCCCAGCTACCCGCAGATGACCCGAAGGCGCAGAAAGGCCAGCGCAACTGGGCGGAGGATTAAACGGTGTCAGAACAAGCAATTAGCGGCAATCGTTCCGCAGGTGTCAGCTACCAGGAACTCATCGGTAATGACCCGGTTGCGCCGCCCGCGGTCTTAACCCTGGAAAACCCGCTGAAAGACGTGCCGATCACATCGGTACCTGTCAGCCGCTATACCTCGAGAGAATTCTACGAGTTGGAGATGGAGCGGTTATGGCCGCGCGTCTGGCAGATGGCCTGTCGCGAGGAAGAGATTCCCGCAGTCGGCGATTACCTGATCTACGAAATCGGCCAGTGCTCGATTATCGTGGTACGGACGGCCGATGGCCTCAAAGCTCATCACAATGTGTGCCGTCATCGCGGACGTCGTCTATGTGACTTCGATGGGCACGCGGCAAACTTCATCTGCCCCTTTCACGGATTCAGTTGGAACATCGACGGCACGTTGCGTGGCGTCACCTCCGAGTGGGATTTCCCCCATATCGACCAGAACAACTTCACCCTCAGCCCCGTGAGATGCGAAGCCTGGGGTGGCTGGGTGTTCGTGAACATGGATCAGAATGCCGAACCGTTAGCGAAATTTCTCGGTGATCTGCCTGATCACTTTTCCCTATGGGCTCCCGAAGATCGCTACATTGAGGCTCACGTTGCGAAAGTGATGGGCTGTAACTGGAAGGTATGCCAGGAAGCTTTCATGGAAGCCTTTCATGTGATTGCCACTCACCCGCAAATTCTGACGGGCATTGGAGACGAGAACTCTCAATACGATGCGTGGGGCAATTTTTCCCGAGCGATCACGCCGAATGCCACACCGAGCCCCCATCTACGCTGGAGTCCAACGGAGCAGAATCTGTTTGATGCAGTGACCATGCGCGAACTCGACAAAGAACCCACGGCAATTGTCCCGGAGGGGACTACGGCTCGTGCAATGCTGGCCGAAGCCTCCCGAATGGGACTGCAAAACATCCTTGGGAAAGACAAAATCGTCTCGGACGCGGAAATATCAGACAGTATCTATTACACGCTTTTTCCAAATTTCCATCCATGGGGTGGCTACAACCGCATCACCTATCGCTTCCGACCCTTTGAGAACCGCCACGATAAATCTCTCATGGAGTGCTACTACATGAGTCCGTTTGCCGGTGAGCGGCCGGATCCGGCACCCATTCACCTCCTCGCGGAAGACGAGCCCTGGACCAATGCCCCCGAACTCGGAATGCTGGCAAAGGTATTTACTCAAGATACCTTCAACTTACCCAAAGTCCAGAAAGGCCTTGCTGCCGCGCAGTACGACGAGATCATGTTGGCCAACTACCAGGAAACGAAGATCCGTCATTTTCACCATCTGCTGTCGAAGTGGGTGAACGGCTGATTGCGGTGTGTGGAACATCCGTAACATTGGGAATTCTACCCATTAACCTCGTGGATCCAGTTTCGTGATTTCGAGCATGCAGTAGTACGGGGTTGGTGTCGGATGGACTATCGTTTTACCCAGGACCAGATTGCCATCAAAGATCTCGCCGAGCGCTTCACCGCCGCGGAGATCACGCCCAATGCGGCAACCTGGGATGCCGAACACTTTTTTCCACGCGAGGCCATCAAGCGCGCTGCCGCTCTTGGATTCGGTGCAATCTATCTGGATGAATCTCTTGGTGGGATCGGGCTAAAGCGCATAGATGCAGCAATCATTTTCGAAGCGATAGCCTACGGTTGCCCATCGACATCGGCGTTCATTTCCATTCACAACATGGCTACCTGGATGATCGCGACGTTTGGCGGCGATGCCGTGCGGAAGAAGTACCTGCCTGAACTGGTGAGTATGGAGAACATCGCAAGCTACGCGCTCACGGAACCCGATTCCGGTTCTGACGCCGCGGGATTGAAAGCGAAAGCCAAACGAATGTCCGATCACTATCTGGTCAACGGCAGCAAAGCGTTCATCTCGGGAGCCGGTGAGAACGAAGTTTATGTCTGCATGTTGCGCACCGGGGATAAGAGCCACCGAGGGATCAGCTGCCTGGTCATCGACAAGGATATGCCTGGGGTAAGCTTCGGCGCTCAGGAGCGTAAACTCGGTTGGCATTCTCAACCCACCGCCACGGTGATTTTCGAGGATGTCCAGGTTCCCCTGGAAAATCTGGTGGGGGATGAAGGCCAGGGATTTGCCATTGCCATGTCTGGCCTCGACGGTGGGCGTTTGAATATCGGCGCGTGTTCGATCGGTGGCGCGCAGCGCTGCCTCGATGAAGCAGTAGACTACGTCAAACAGCGCAAACAATTTGGCCGGGCAATAGCCGAATTCCAGAATACCCAGTTCATGCTCGCCGACATGGCAACGGAACTTGCGGCATCAAGAACGCTACTCCATGTGGCTGCACAGAAGGTCGACGACGACTCTGCGGACAAAACCGCCTTTGCTGCGATGGCAAAACTCAAAGCCACCGAAGCGGGATCGAAGATTGCCAACGATTCTCTGCAACTCCACGGTGGATACGGCTATCTGATGGACTATCCCGTCGAACGGTTCGTCAGGGATCTGCGTGCGCACGAGATCCTCGAGGGAACCAGCCAGATCATGCGAATGGTGATCGGCAGGGATCTGATCTCATGAGCCGCGCTCACCAGACCTTCTGAACGATTGCGAAATAACGCTACTCGGCTACGATCCCGGCGGTAACCGAAATGGTATTGTCTACTCGCATCGCCGTACCACTGACGAACTTCGATTCATCGCTAGCCAGATACAACACCATGTAGGCGATGTCGTTGGGTTCGCCAATCTTGCTGCGGCCCGTCCCCGCCGCACTCAGGGGTAAGAGATCGGCCGCTGCCATCTTATCCGGCATGCTGGCGACCATGGGGGTGGCGATACCGGATGGATGTACCGAGTTTAACCGCACACCGTTTTTGGACTGGGCACAGTACACGGCTGCCGCCCGTGTCAACGCTTCGACCGCGCCTTTTGCCGCACAGTATGCCGCAACGTACGCTTCCCCCTGCAGGGATGCGATCGAACCCATATTGATGATTGAACCGCCACCGCTGTCTGCGATCCGTGGAATGGCGTATTTGCAGCCGAAGAATGTGCCATCGGCGCTGACCGCGTTGACTCGGCGCCATTCATCCGCAGTACAGGTCACCACGTTGCCAGCCTCGACAATCCCCGCGTTGTTGACAAGAACATGCAAGCCACCAAAACGCTCTACCGTTGCTGCGATAACTGCCTGCCAGTTATCCTCGTCCGTGACATCCAGGCGCATGAACACCGCGCCTTCCCCCAGTTCCTTTGCCAGTGTTTGGCCCTTAACTTCATCGATGTCGGCCACCACGACTTTTGCGCCATGTGCGGCCAGCAGTCGACAGTCCGCCTCACCGAGACCTTTGGCACCGCCCGTCACGATGGCTATTTTTCCTTCGACTCGCCCCGAGTGACTCACCGCCTACCTCCACATAAAAACCCGATAGGGTCAGTTGAGTCGGCGCGGCTGTCAATACATTAGCTTTCCCAGCGAGCCAGATGCCGTCGCGACTTCTCGGCAACTCTGCCATCATTGTCTGTCAGCAATAAGAAATTGAAAATAATGCCCATGTCGATCCGAATTGATCCAGCCAGCGGTTTAAAAATCTTCAACACCCGCGCGGCCAAAGCAACGGACAAGATTGCCGGGAAGGGTTACTCGGTGGTGACGGACGAATCGCTGAAAACGCTTCCACCTCCCCCCCCGTCGATCCCCTGCACGAAGCGCTGGCGGTGGCGCGTATCGCCGGAATTCAAGCCGCCAAGCGCTGTGATGACCTCATTCCGCTGTGTCATCCGTTGCCGCTCGATTCGGTGCGGGTTGACTTTCAACGTGTCGAGCCGCAGCGCTTGCGCGTTGAAGCGATCGCAAGAACAACCGCCAGGACGGGCGTTGAGATGGAAGCGCTGACCGCGGTGAGTGTCGCCGCCCTGACCCTTTGGGACATGACCAAAGCGGTGGACAAGAATCTGCGGATCGAGGGGATTCGATTGGTGCGCAAGTCCAAGACCGCGGTTTGAAGGCCCAAAGTCAAACGATGGCGTCGGCCC
>JACZXA010000188.1 GCA_022571865.1 Pseudomonadota bacterium | reverse complement strand
GTCGGTTGGGCGATTATAACTTCACCTCAGGTGACCGACTTGCTGGCGGGGCTGTGGTACATCAACATCCACACAGATCTCAATAAGGGAGGTGAAATTCGTGGGCAGGTGGTCGTCCCCGAACCCGGCACCCTCGGCCTACTCGGTGCTGGTTTGTTAGGACTTGGTTTAGCAAGACGCAAGAAAGCCGCTTAATCCTCCACAACAAACAGCAGAAGACCCGTCCATGTGGCGGGTTTTTTTATGCAGGCGCGCAAGCCCGCCCGCCCCGTTTAAGCCTTACCTACCCCTACCTACTGATGTATACCATACACCGCTGTACGCAATCTATACCCAGCCACTGCCCCTGCATCCTGGGCAGACAGTAAAGCCCAACGTGGACAACTGACCGTCTCCTCTGCTCTGGGAGCGCGATGAGGGTTTAGGATCTATCCTTTTCCTCCACAATGGCGGCAAACTCCGTTGCCAGCTTGGTCCGTGCGTCCGCCACAGCGTCCACATCCAACCTTTCCAGATTCAGGCATAGGGCTTCCTCCGCCGAGTTTCGACTACCTTAGCACTACTTCGTAATAGAAAAACCCGGCCTAAAACCGGGTTCTCCTACGCCTTACAAGCCGCCGAATATATAAATACCTAGATTTATTTATTCGATGGCAAAACCATCGCCTCCGGGTGTTTTATCGAATACTCGGAGTCGTTTCTCAGCGAATCAAGGGCTTCCTCCAGGTTGGCAATGAATTGCAGACCCCAACCTATCTGAGTGACGGCGCCTCTGGAAGCTCGCCTGAGACACAGGCTACCGCTAACGCAACACCCAAACCTTCCTTAAAACCGTGCGGGGAAGTTTTCGAGTTGTCGACCTGGGTAATGATCTCCTCGAGTAGCCGAACGTTCGCCTTCTCTGTGTAGTTCTTCAGTTGATAATTCTCGCCACCGTACAGACACGGGATCAGTGTCAAGATCAGATCCATTGGACAGTTGCTCGGATCGGTCATGTGTCGCTTTGCGCCGTTGGTTGGCATTGCGCGAATGACTTGATAAACAGAGTCCCGCTGCTCATCGGTTAGCTTGCCTAGTAGTTCTACGAATTCCTGCTCAGTTGGTTCAGACTGTTAATTGGAACAAGCCCCAAGCCAAAAGGTATGGCAAGGGGTATGGCGTTTACAGGAAACATCTCCAAGTCGGGTCGAGCTATTTTCTTTATATATTTGATTTAATTTGATTTATATACAAAAAAAGCCCGGCTTTCTGGGGAGATCACCGGGCAAGTACCATTAGGAGTCACACATACGAGGGTGGAATAATCCACCCCGAGTCGTTACCCAAGTCGTTTTGGGGGGAGATGGGTAACCACTATCGGTAAGTAAAGCAGAGATTCCGAACTTCGCCAGAGAACTGGTTCAGGTTTTTGGCACCTGTGTCATACTTACTTGAGTTTTCCAAAGTCATGCCGCCTTCAGGCCCACTGTGGCGGCGTTTTTGAGGATTCGGGACCAACAAACGATGATTGTAGATTCGTTCGGGCGCAGATTTCGGAACCTGAGGGTCAGCCTCACGGCTGCCTGCAATTACGCCTGCACTTACTGCGTCCCCAATGGTAAGCGTCTGCAGGCCGCGGAATACGAACTTCCCACCGAAGAACTCGTGCGCGCCGTTTCGCTTCTGGTCGACGCCGCCGGTATCGAAAAGCTGCGTATCACGGGCGGGGAGCCATTGCTCTCACCAAAGTTCGACGCGTTGCTGCCCGCTGTCATGCAGATGCCTCTCAACGATGTGTCGCTGACGACCAACGGCCAACTGATCCAGCGCAAGGCCGACGTGCTCTTGAACTCGGGCCTGAAGCGCATCAATGTGAGCCTCGATACGCTCGATCCAGTCCGCTTCAAGGCGATCGCTCGCGGTGGTGACCTCGAGACGGTGCTCGACGGCATCAACTTATTGCACTCGGCGGGCCTGAAAATAAAAATCAACATGGTGCCGATGCGCACCCAGAATGCCGACCAGATCAAACCCATGCTGGCTTACTGCCTCGAGCACGGTTTCGAGTTGCGTTTCATCGAGCTGATGAACATGGGTCACCTCAGGCAGGGCAACCAGTATCAACAGGATTTTTTCGGCATGGAGGAAATCCTGGAAATCATCGGCGAAGACTATGAGTTCACCCGTACCGATGCACCCTACGATTCGACTGCGGTTCGTTATGAGATTCCCGACCAGGGGAATTTTGGCATCATCGCCAACGAGACCGAGCCCTTCTGTAGTTCCTGCACGCGGTTGCGCCTTTCTTCCAACGGTTATCTCTACGGATGCCTGTCAAACGCGACCTGCCACGACATCAAGCCGATTCTCGAATTGGATCATCACCAGGCGATGGTGCAGCTACAAAGTCTGCTGGTGAAAACGCTGGCGGACAAGCAGGATTTGAGCTTTCAGGGAGAGGTCACGGTGATGAAATTCATCGGCGGTTAGAAGACCACCATCCCTTTCCTGACCCCCATTCCGATAAGCCTTCCTATACTCCCGTAAAGACAGCAGGACGTAGGTCTTCACGGCATGAAACGATTCATCGCGCTGGTGCTCACGGTGTGTCTGTGCAGTTGCACCCTGCAGCGAATGAGCCACGATGTGCAGCAGGGAATATAGTGGGTCCGTCTCACCACGGGGTCGAACGTTGCCACAGACAGCCGCTGGCGATTTTCAACCTCGTTGCAGATTGAGTTGGCCGAGCTTTCACCGAGTGAAAACGACGGTTGGCTGACCGCGGCGCGAAACGGTGTGAGCCAGGTTTTCCCTGCGTCACGGCTCGATCAGAACGCTACGTCCCGGCGCGAAGACCTGCTGTTGCTGATCCGCTGGCCGGCACCCCGGGGAACGTCGGAGACAACCCCGGAAGCCGAGGTTCCGGTCAAGTTAAGGCTGCGATTGTTACCCATCGACGATCTGCTGCCAAAATACGCCAACACCCTCGATATTCAGATCTTCGTGATCGATTCGGCGACGGACCGCCTCGTCCAGAGTGCCACTCTGGACATCTCACCGTGGTGGTTCAGCCCGGTTGACGCGCGGGCAGCCCAGATAGAACGTGCCTTTCGACACTATGCTGAAAGCCTGGTGACGAGCCGCTAAACTGATTCGGGCAATATTGCTGCCGGGAATCGAGTGAAGAACGCAGAAAGCCTGTTCGATCAGCTGTCCGCTTTGCAGGCGGCGAAGAAACTGCCGCCGGTGCGGTCCTGGCAACCGGAACGCAGCGGCACCATCGATATCCGTATTGCCACCGACGGCACCTGGTACCACGACGGCGACCCCATCGTTCGAGACGCCATTTCCAAGCTCTTCGCCACGGTTCTGCGTCTGGATTCGGATGGTTATTGCCTCGTCACCCCGGCCGAGAAGCTTTACATCGAAGTGGAAGACGCGCCGTTTCTCGCAGTCGACATGGAGGTAAAAGGCACCACACCCGACACCGATCTATTGTTCACGACCAATATGGACGACTACATTCTTGCCGACGCAGATCACGCCTTGCGGGTAACCGAGGTCGATGGCCACCCGCGTCCCTACCTTCATGTCCGCGACGGTCTCGAGGCGCGTTTGACCCGTGCGGTCTATTACCGCCTGGTAGACCAATGCCGTCCCGAAGGCTCAGACTACTGTGTCTACAGCGCGGGCGAGCGCTTCATCCTGGGCCAGACCTGACTACGCGAAACCTACATGTTCGGATAGTTAGGACCCCCGGTTCCCTCAGGAACCACCCAGACAATGTTCTGGGCCGGATCCTTGATATCGCAGGTTTTGCAGTGAACGCAGTTCTGCGCATTGATCTGGAACCGGGCCTCATCGTTTTCCTCGACAACTTCGTATACCTCCGCGGGGCAATACCGCTGGGCGGGTTCATCGTAATCCGGCAGGTTCCGGGCAATGGGGATGTCTGCATCGAGCAACTGCAGATGGCAGGGCTGGTCTTCCTCATGGTTGGTATTGGAGATAAACACCGAGGAGAGCTTATCGAAGGACAACACCCCGTCGGGCTTCGGATAGTCGATGCGCTTCGAATCGGCCGCTTTTTTCAGCGTCGCATGATCGGGCGTCGGGTCCTTCAACGTGAAAGGCAGTTTGCCCCGGAACAGCGTCTGGTCTACCAGCACGAAAGCAGAGCCCAGTAACGTACCAAACTTGTGTATCGCCTGCTGCGAGTTACGGGCGAGATCAAGCTCATCGTGAAGCCAGGACTGCTCAAATTTCTCGGTGAAGCTGGTCAGATTTTTCCCACCCGCCGAGTCGTTGGTAAGAGATTCGAACACGGCTTCTGCTGCCAGCATGCCGGATTTCATCGCCGTATGGCTGCCTTTGACCTTCGTCATGTTGAGAAAGCCCGCGTTGTCCCCCACCAGCAACCCACCGGGCACCGTCAGTTCCGGCAATGCCGACAATCCGCCTTTGACGATGGCGCGTGCGCCATAAGAGACCCGCGTGCCTCCTTTGAGCGTCTCGGCGATGAGCGGATGGTGTTTCCAGCGCTGGAACTCGTCGAACGGGCTCACATGAGGGTTGCTGTAGGAAAGATCGACGATGAGCCCAAGTGATATCTGGTTATTCTCCAGATGGTAGAGGTACGAGCCGGTGAACATGCCGCCGAAGTGTTGTCCGGGCCACCCGACCGTGTGCACCACCTTGCCGGTGACATGATTCTCGGGAGGAACGTCCCACAACTCCTTGAAACCAATCGCATAGTGTTGGGTGGCCGACTCGCTCTGCAACTCGAACTTCTCCATGAGTTGCTTGCCCAGATTGCCCCGGCACCCTTCTGCAAAAATGGTGTACTTGGCCCGCAGTTCATAACCCGCCGCAAAAGTTGCTTTTTGCTCGCCGCTTGCGCCGATGCCCATGTCGCTGGTGATGATGCCGGTCACTGCGCCGTCGTCGCCATAGAGAATTTCGGAAGCCGCAAATCCGGGAAACACGTCCACGCCCAGAGCCTCCGCCTGCTCGCCCAGCCAACGGCACAAATTGCCCAGGCTGACCGCATGGTTGCCGCGGTTGTGAGTGACCCGGGGCACCATAAAACCCGGGACCTTGATGCGATGGGTGGCGTTAACGAGGTAATAGACCTCGTCGTGTATGACCGGGTTGTCTAAAGGCGCCCCGCGTTCCTGCCAATCGGGGAAAAGCTCGTTCAACGCGGTGGGTTCAACTACCGCTCCGGAAAGAATATGGGCACCGATCTCGGCACCTTTCTCCACCAGGCAGACCGATATTTCACTGCCTTGTTGTTTGCCGAGTTGCATGATTCGACAAGCCGCGGCGAGCCCCGACGGGCCTCCGCCCACGATGACGACATCAAATTCCATCGATTCTCTTTCCACCAGAAGTGCTCCAGTCATTGGCACAGGGCCGTAAATCGAGGCGATTATAAGGTATGGGAGAACGCTTGCGCAGGAGCCTGGCAATGAGTTGCTCGTGACGCTTGACCTGGGTAGGGGGGCAAGCCAGAATACGCCGCCCTGAAAGGGGCAGGACGAGCGAGAGGACACTTCTAACAAGTCATCTTAAGCAGTATCGCCGGGCATTATCGCCGGTGATTCAATAGATATCGAAGCCGCTGGTGCGACTGGGCAACGGTCATGAGCAGGGGCTTTTGATCACTGTTTCGCCTGACCAGATTCGTTTGTTAGTTAATTTTATCAATCCTGTTCACATGAGGAATTCATGAAGGTATTGGTTCCCGTAAAGCGCGTCGTGGACGCAAACGTCAAAATCCGGGTAAAACCCGATAAGTCCGGAGTCGACCTCACCAACGTCAAAATGACCGTCAATCCCTTCTGCGAGATAGCGATCGAAGAAGCGGTTCGCATGAAGGAAGCAGGCACGGCTACCGAAGTTGTGGCGGTGGCGGTGGGTGTTAGTGCTTGTCAGGAACAACTGCGCACTTGTCTGGCGCTGGGAGCGGACCGCGCGGTACTCATCGAAACCGATGTAGACATTCAGCCTCTTGGGGTCGCGACGGCGCTGAAAGCACTTCAGGAGAAGGAACAGGCCGATATCATTCTGTTCGGCAAGCAGAGTATCGACGGCGACAACGGTCAAACCGGGCAGATGTTCGCGGCCTTGACAGGTATGCCACAGGGCACGTTTGCATCCGAGGTCACGATCGAAAACGGGAAGGCCTACGTGACCAGAGAAGTCGATGGCGGGTTACAGAAAATCTCCACCAGCCTGCCCGTGGTCATCACCACAGATCTGCGGTTGAACGAGCCTCGTTATGCATCACTACCGAACATCATGAAGGCGAAGAAAAAGCAGATGGACATATTCACGCCTGAAGAGCTGGGAGTCGACGTGACACCGACGCTCGAGGTGCTGTCGGTGGAACCGCCGCCGGTGCGGGCAGCTGGAATAAAAGTGGAATCCGTTGAGGAACTTGTCGACAAACTGAAAAATGAAGCTAAAGTAATACCATGAGTACGCTTGTTGTAGCGGAACACGACAACGCCGAACTCAAACCCGTTACCTTGGTAGTCGTTGCCGCAGCCTCTGCTATCGGCGGCGATATCGACATCCTGGTAGCCGGGGGGGGTTGCTCGGCTGTTGCCGACGAGGCAGCGAAAATCGTTTGCGTCAGCAAGGTTTTGCTTGCTGACAATGACGCGTACACCCACCAGTTGGCTGAAAACATCGCACCCCTGGTTGCGGAGCTGGGCGCGGGTTATACCCATGTGCTCGCGGCGCACACGACCACCGGCAAGAATTTTCTGCCCCGAGTGGCGGCAACCCTCGGAGTCGCGCAGATTTCCGACATCATCGGGGTCGACAGCCCGGATACCTTCAAGCGACCGTTCTATGCGGGCAATGCTATCGCAACGGTGAAGTCGAGCGATGCGATCAAGGTCGTTTCCGTTCGAGGCACGGCCTACGACGGGGTCGCGGCCGAGGGCGGCTCTGCCGCCATCGAGGCGGTGACAAGCGTCCATGATGCCGGTTTGTCGAGCTTCATCAGTGAGGAAATAGCGAAGCTGGAACGGCCGGAGTTGACCGCGGCGAGCATTATCATCTCCGGCGGCCGGGGTATGCAGAGCGGGGAAAATTTCAAGCTCCTGGAAGGAATCGCCGACAAGCTGGGGGCTGCCATTGGGGCGTCACGAGCAGCAGTTGACGCCGGATTTGTACCGAATGACATGCAGGTCGGACAAACCGGAAAGATCGTTGCACCCGATCTTTATATTGCTGTGGGGATTTCCGGTGCCATCCAACACCTTGCCGGCATGAAGGACAGCAAGGTGATCGTTGCCATCAACAAGGACGGAGATGCACCGATCTTTCAAATCGCGGATTACGGACTAGTGGCGGATCTGTTTCAGGCGCTGCCGGAACTGGAAGCCCTGTTATAGGTGATCGCTTAGATTAATTTAATAACAACCTCATACGAGGTTTTAGCGTTTTAAAAAGGAGCTATATTTGTGGCAGTTTATGAACTGAACAACGGCCAGCTATTGAGGGTTGCCCGAAGCATCGACGGCAAACTGCAACAGCAGTACTTCAGCCTAATCGGGCTGAACAAGACCAAGCAACGCGAAGTGCGCAGAGCGGCAAAAGCCCAGGATCAAAAATGGCAGGAGTCTCAAGAAAAGGCCAAAGCCAAACGGGTACGCGAAGCGTCGACAGACAAGAAACACAGCACGGGCGTGCGTGGCATCAATCTAGTGCGCCGTCCGTCTCCCGCGTTTCGGGTTCAGGTGCAAACCGAGGGCAAATCTTTCGTACGCGAATTCTCGGTCAAAAGGTTGGGTGCTCCCAAGGCATGGGTAAGAGCGACCAAATACCTGTCTGAGTGTCGGGGTTACAAGGGCGTGCCAAAGGCCTGGGCAGCACGGATGCCGAAAGTTCGCAAATAGCGAGCGTTAAGTCGTTGCCGGGTTGAACAAGTGTCAACCGAATCGTTTGGCGGTATACCAGGTCACCGCATGTGAGTGCTTGTGCACTTCGTCAACGACATCCAACACCAGCGCAAACAGCGCCATGCGGACCAGTACGCCGTTGTCCGTCTGGCGGAATATCGCCAGATTGGGGTTCTGGATGAGGTCATCGTCCAACTCCTGAGCCTCGGCGCGCGAGTCGCGCGGCAGGGGATGCATGATGACCGTGTTCGGCTCGCAGTTTTTGGTGTAGATCGCCTGATTCAACCGGAACAGTCCTCTATATCGGTCCGCCTCCGCCTGGTCGGGAAATCTCTCTTCCTGGGTCCTCGTCACGTAAAGTATGTCTACGTGATCGATCCCCGGTTCGAGCTCGTTGTGCAATGTCACCTTGTGCCCGTGTTTCTTGAGCTCGGCAATGATGTCTTCGGGGGCGCCCAGTTCAGGCGGCGAAACCAGCTTGTAACGAACGTTGTCGAATAGCGCCAGCAGCTTACATAACGAGTGAACGGCTCGGCCGTATTTCAAATCTCCCACCAGGGCGATACGTATTTCGTCTATTCCCCGCCCGCGACTGCTCATCTCTTTACGAATCGTGTAGAGGTCGAGCAGCGCCTGACTCGGGTGCTCGTTGGGCCCGTCACCGCCGTTGAGTACCGGAACGCGGCTCGCCTGGGCGAATTCCGCCACGGAGCCGGCTTCGGGATCGGATTTTGCGGAGACTGAAAGGCAAAGCTGATAAGTCGTGGGAACGTGTGGGAGATTTGGTGGAAGGTCTGCAGGCACGTAAGGAAGTTCGCGCAGTGAAGCGATTCTGGATTGTGAATGGGTTTGCATGTGATGCGACGTCGGAGGCGTGTGTAGCATTGGCGAAGCAACGGAGTGTTGAGTATATCTACTTGCAGCCGTCTGGATTGCATCAGCACCGCGATAGGCGGGCAAAATTTGATCGGGCGTGTGCAAAGAAGGTTATGGCGCGAACTTTGAAGACGTGGCGTGATGATTCGGACGATGCGTTTTCTACTAAGGGTTTGACGATTCCTTAGAATGTGAAACGCATTCAGGCGGATCAGGTATGGAAGAAGG
>JACZXA010000187.1 GCA_022571865.1 Pseudomonadota bacterium | reverse complement strand
TCGCAAGCGAATTGCTAAGCAGTTTGCGAAGCAAACTGCCAGAGGGCAATTCGCAAGCGAATTGCTAAGCAGTTTGCGAAGCAAACTGCCAGAGTAGTAAGACGCCGGGCCTCGCAGGCTGGGTGCGCGGACTGGAGTGGAGCGGGTCCCGTCCCATTGGGACGGGCGCGTGCATCGACAGCGGCAACTCGCTTGCGAGTTGCTTTGCAGTTTGCCTTGCAAACTGCCGAGCACCCGGAAGGAGCACGCCCGCCTGCGAGGCCCGGTGTTTTGCTGCTATCGGCGACCGCGGTAGCTTGTTCATGAATAATCCAGGCTAGGTTACTCGGTGGGGTGTTTTTCCCAGGATCTAGCTGCTAACGTCTTCGCCATGCGGGAGTTCGTCAGATACGTTTTCGTTCCAGCAATTGTTGGTGGCCTGGTCGGCTTTGCCGTCATGTTCGCCATGTCCGCGGGCACGGTGTCCAGCAAGCCCGGCTATGCTGCTGCGGTGAGGCTGGCGTCTCCCAGTGTCGTGAACATCTACTCGAGCAAATTCGTCAAACCACCCATCTGCCAGCTTCCCAGTTTTCGCGACTGGTGCAGTCGTTTCTCTACGCCCGGCAGCGGTCGCATGAAGAGTTCTCTCGGCTCCGGTGTGATCGTTCATGAGGATGGCTACATTCTGACCAACAATCACGTGATCGCTGGAGCGGATGAAATTCTCGTTGGCTTCGCCAATGGCCAGGTGACCACAGCAAGTCTAATTGGCAGCGACCCCGAAACCGACCTTGCGGTAATTCGCGTACAGGCAAGGGGTCTGACCCCGATTACTGTCGGATCTTCGGATGACGTTGAGGTCGGTGACCTGGCTCTGGCCATCGGCAATCCTTTTGGCATCGGACAAACGGTGTCGTCTGGAATCATCAGTGCCAAGGGCCGAGCCGGGGTCAGCCCGAGCCCCTACGACGATTTCATCCAAACCGACGCAGCGATCAATCCTGGTAACTCGGGCGGAGCGTTGATTGACACCGAAGGCAAGCTGATCGGAATCAATACCTTGATCGTATCTCGTTCCGGGGGCTCGGACGGTATTGGCTTCGCCATTCCGTCCCGGCTCGCCATGAGTATCCTCAACGAGATCATAGCCAAGGGTCGGGTCATCCGTGGCTACCTCGGGGTGGTATTTGCCAACACACCACCCACGGGCGCCGGAGTCGGCCTGGAAATAGTGGGCATCCTGCCAAACGGACCGGCAGACGTCGCGGGGTTGAGGGTTGGCGACTACCTGCTCGCCATCAACGAACATCCGGCAGTCAACTCAAACCTCGTCACCCGGCAGATTGCCCACGCACTTCCAGGCAGCGAAATCGAACTCGATGTGCTGCGCCGGGGTCGGAAATTCACCCTTACCGCCGAATCGGGTGTTCGACCCATCTCGCACCAGTGATTTTTTGTTATCAACGATTGTGATCGATGCCATGCAACCGCAACTCCGCGGCACGGGCGTGTGCCTCTAAGCCTTCTCCCGTAGCCAACGTCACCGCCGTGCGCGCCATGTTCTGGGCGCCTTGTGCACTCAAACGCACGATGGAGGTGCGTTTCTGGAAATCGCTGACATCGAGTGGCGAAGAAAACCGGGCGCTTCCGAACGTCGGCAACACATGACTCGGCCCGGCAACGTAGTCACCCATCACCTCGGGTGAATGCGCACCCACGAATATTGCGCCCGCATGACGGATCTTCCCGAGGAGCGCATCCGGGTCGATGACCGCGAGCTCGAGATGTTCGGGGGCAATGCGATTGGCAATGCTGACCGCCTCGGTTAGATCACGGGTTTTGATCAACGCACCACGGGACGCCAACGATGCACTTATCGTTTTCGCTCGCAGCCGTTCCGGCAGCAGCCGCGCCATGGCAACCTCTATCGCTTCGAGATAAGCGCAATCCGGGCACAACAAGATGGCTTGCGCAGAAGCGTCGTGTTCGGCCTGGGAAAAAAGGTCTAACACCACCCACTCCACCGGGGCCGTCCCATCGGCGATTACCAGCACCTCACTGGGTCCGGCAATCATGTCGATACCCACATCGCCAAACACCAGACGTTTTGCGGCCGCAACATAAGCACCGCCCGGACCCACAATTTTGTCCACCTTTGGTATCGTCTCGGTGCCATAGGTCAACGCGGCGATCGCCTGCGCGCCTCCGATGGTGAACGCTGAATCGATCTTAGCTACATGGGCCGCCGCCAATACCAGCGGGTTACGCACCCCGCCTGGCGTCGGCACCGTCATGACTGTTTCGCCGACTCCAGCAACACGCGCAAGCAAAGCCGTCATGAGTACAGTGGATGGATAGGCTGCCTGACCACCTGGAACGTAAAGGCCGACCCGGTCGAGAGGCGTGATCCGCTGGCCTAACCGGTTCCCATCGGCGTCGGTGAATTCCCAATCCGAGCCAAGTTGTCGCTCGTGATAGTCAGTAATGCGTTCGGCTGCCGCGAGGAGAGCTTCACGGTCTGAAATCGGCAGGCTCTCGAACGCAGCGGCGAAATCGTTCTGATCCAGGGTGAGGGCCGCCATGTTCGGGGCATCAAACCGATCAAGCCTTGCAGTCAAACCCAACAGGGCGGCATCTCCGCCACTACGGACCTCATGGATGACTTCAGCGGCGACTCGGGCGACCTCACCGTCCTCACTGACATCCCATCTGAGGAGCTCATCAAGTTCCCTGGTAAACGACTCATCCGCCGTGTCGAGACTGGCAATATCAATCTTCATCTGGTCTCCTGTCCGGTCGAATTCAGCGAGAGCAGAATCGTCAAATACGAGGGGCGGAACCACGTTCCGCGAAGCGCAGTTTTCTATTCCTCTCTCTCCCGAAGAGCGTGCCCCGCTCTTTACCAAAAACCCGCTCTTTACCAAAAAGGAGTGCCTGCGGCGTTGTTATGGTCCTCTTTACCAATATAGGCAATGGGCGCGCCATTCCCTGCGGACCGCGCCTGGCCATAGATACTCCTTGCCGGTAAGTTAAGTGGGGCGCGCTGAATTTAAACGAATTAACCACACAGACACTAGCCTGGATTATTCATGAAGAAGTGTAGCGAGGTTGGGTCGAGGGCAATTCGCAAGCGAATTGCTGAGCAGTTTGCGAAGCAAACTGCCAGAGTGGTAAAACGCCGGGCCTCGCAGGCAGGGAGCGCGGACCGTAGGGCGCGGGTCCCGTCCCATTGGGACGAGCGCGTGCTTTACAGCACGTGGCAACTCGCTTGCGAGTTGCTTTGCAGTTTGCCTTGCAAACTGCAAAGCACCCGAAGGGAGCACGCCCGCCTGCGAGGCCCGGTGTTTTGCTGCTATCGGCGACCGCAGTAGCTTGTTCATGAATAATCCTTACCTAGGAGGCATCAACAAGAGGCTTCAGCCAGGTGAGCAATTTTCAGGCAGGTTAGGCCGCAATTGCTCGATCAGGGATTGCACCTCATCAAATCTGGTTTTCATGGAGGCATGATTGACAATCAGCCGGGAACTGATTTGCGCGATGGTCTCGAGCGGTTCCAATCCGTTTGCCTTCAACGTCTTGCCGGTATCCACGATATCGACGATACAATCTGCCAGGTTCATCAATGGCGCAAGCTCCATTGCCCCGGAAAGTCGAATGATGGAAACGTCACGGCCGATTGATGCGTAGTAGTCTTCGGCAATATTGACGAACTTGGTAGCCACTCGCAGCGGGTTCTGGTTCAACTCGGCACCGTATGGGGCGGCCGACATAATCGCGCATTTGCCAATCCCGAGATCGAGCCGCTCGTAAAACCCGCCGCCACCACGGTACTCGAGCAATGTATCTTTACCGGTGATACCCACATCTGCTGCACCGTAAGCGACGTATGTGGGCACATCCGAGCCGCGCATGACGACGAGTCGGTACTCCCCGCCAATGGTGTTGAACACGAGTTTTCTACTCGCATCGATGTCTTCCTCCGGGCGGATACCCGCAGCTTCGAGCAATGGCAAACATTCTTTGAGAATTCGTCCGCGGTTCAGTGCAATCGTCAAGCCCATCTATACCGCCCGTTCACCTGGAAACCCGTTGCACCTGGGCACCGAGCTGCAGAAGCTTTTCTTCGATGGTCTCGTAGCCGCGATCGATATGATAGATCCGATCGATCAGGGTTGTACCTTCGGCTACCAATGCCGCAACCACCAGAGAAAAAGACGCTCGCAAGTCTGTTGCCATCACGGGGGCAGCCTTCAGGCCATCCACGCCGTGTACTATTGCGGTCGAAGATCCCTCAAGCTCAATATTCGCACCCAGACGGTTGATCTCCTGCACATGCATGAAGCGGTTCTCAAAAATCGTTTCTGTCACGTAACTGGTGCCATCGGCGATGGCATTCATCGCAAGATACTGCGCCTGCATGTCTGTCGGAAACAGGGGATAAGGCGCGGTCGTGATATCCACCGCCCGCGGCCGTCTACCACCCATATCGAGCTCTATCCAATCATCCCCCCAGGACACCTCCGCACCGCTTTCGATAAGTTTGTCCAACACCGTCTGCAAGGTATCGGGACGCGCGCGATCAAGCCTCACACGTCCTCCGGTCGCGGCGGCCGCAATCAGATAGGTTCCCGTTTCGACGCGATCCGGCATGACATCGAAGGCGCAGCCGTTAAGCGTCGCGACCCCTTCCACCTCCACATTGGGCGTACCATGCCCGGAGATCCGCGCTCCCATGGCGTTGAGGAATTCGACGAGATCCACAACCTCCGGTTCACACGCCGCGTTGTGGATGCGCGTGAACCCATCCGCGAGGCAGGCCGCCATGATGACGTTCTCCGTGCCCGTTACGGTAACCAGATCGAAGGTGAACTCAGCCCCCTTGAGGCCATGTTTCGCCGTAGCTCTCACATAACCATCCACAACCTCGATCTTGGCTCCTAACGCTTCGAAACCTTTCAGGTGTTGATCGACTGGACGTGCGCCGATGGCGCAGCCACCAGGCAGCGATACATCGGCCCTGCCATACTTGGCAAGCAACGGACCCATGACGAGAAACGACGCCCGCATCGTCTTGACGAGTTCATAGGGTGCGCGCAGCTCCTTCAAGTCACGGGCGACTATTTCGACACGCATCTTCTCATCGAGTACGACACTCGCGCCGAGACAGCCCAGCAACTCGATCATCGTCGTAACGTCATGCAGGTGCGGCACGTTACCGACCACAACCGATTCGTCGGTCAACAGAGACCCCGCAAGAATGGGCAACGCGGAATTTTTTGCACCCGATACTTTCAGCGAGCCGGACAAACGATTTCCGCCTCGTATCAGTAACTTATCCATCAGTGCTCCAACAACCTAACGTAGACAGGTTCGCACTATTCAGGGGTCAGCGCGCGAATTGTTACGGCATGCAGTGAACCATCTTTGATGAATTCATCGATGCAACCATAAACGAGCTGCTGCTGTTGCACCCGACTCTTACCTGCGAAGACGGAACTTGTGACGGTGATGAGAGCTCGATTGCCATCCAGGTCCACCTCGACCAGGGCGTCGGTCAAACTGGCCTGAATACTCTCGATAATTCGCTTTTGCATCTAGTTTCCTGTCTCACAAATAACCAGAAGATATCTGTGAGACTCAGACACTAGGGTACTTCCTGCTCGATGGGAAGAACTTCACTCAGCCCACGAAACGTCTATGATGTTACGCAATTGCTCGGGAACGTCCACGTAAACAATGGTCTTCCCGTGGACATGGGCGTGTCTGAACCAAGCCATGAGCAACGCCACGGCAAGGCTGTTGTTTTGTTCTAACCCTGTAAGATGAAAAGTACATTCGTTTCCACCAGCAGTTATGTGTCGTTCACCCGCATCGCGAACTTCCGCGATGTTATCTAAAGTGATCCGGTCGGGAAGATAGAATCCGTTGGCATTCAAGATCCGGCCTCGTCCGCCGAGGTGACTTCGCCCTGGGCCTTGCCATCATCTTCGGCCTTGCCACCATCTTCGGCATCCTTGCCACCATCTTCGGCATCCTTGCCACCATCTTCGGCCTTGCCATCATCTTCGGCGCCGTCGCCACCAGCGTCTTTGTCGACATTGGTCTGCACGACGTTCGCCCAGGCATCGATGACTCTGTCCAGGTCACCGCCATACCTGTTGTCGGACGCCGCACTCTTGAACTGGTTACGATAGGTCAGACCGATATTCACCCCATTGATAATGATATTGCGCATCCTCCAGACGCCGTCGCTCCCCAGAGCCATCGAGTAGACCAGTGGATAGATCTCACCGGTGCTGGTGTGAATCTCCATTTTTACGCTCTCACGCTTAGGCGAACGTGGCGGTCGAGCAGCCGGAACGAGAATCGCCTCACCGTCGCTGAAATCGGTCAAGGCAAGCGCATAACTCCTCACTAATCCCCATTTGAACACCTCAGCGAACCGTTCCCGCTGATCCTCGGTCGCCTGCTTGTAATACCCGGCCATTACGTTGCGGGCAAAACCTGCAAAGTCCACGACCGGACGGAGCAATGTCTCAACCGCCACAAAGAATCGCTCGGGGTCCTCATCGACGTAATCGCGCGCTTCCTCGATCAGTGCCTGTAGATCATCCGAGGTGTTCGCGACAACGTCTCTTGCTGAAGAACCGGCAGCGTTGGCGGACAGGACCCATCCGAACAACCCGATCACTCCAATCAACCGGATCAATCCGATCAACCCGCTTAAAGCAGGAGGGGGAGAAGTCTCGAACTTCACACCGGCAAACGCTGTCAGCTGGTTCGAAAGAATGACCATCTAGGAAGCTCCCAGGCGGGTCAGCAGGTCACCGATCAGATTTTCCAACACCATCGCACCCTGGGTATCTTCGATGACGTCACCGTCGAATAAGGTCTCCTCATCGGCGCCCGGTAATAGATTGATGTATCTCGCACCCAATATGCCTTCGGTGAGGATCTGGGCACCGGTATCCGTGCTGAGAACACCCCCGGTCACCGCGTCGAAAATGCAGATCCTTGATCTCGATGAGATTCGTGTCATCCCTGAATCGAATGCCTACCTGAAGCCGCGCAACTATACCACCCACCATCCGTCTTGGCTGAGCGGACAGATACGACTACAGTTGCTGCCTCGCCATCACGTTGGAAGATACGACCAACTATCTATGTGGGAAGCTCTAATTGCGATAAGCATTGGCTTCAGCCTGCTGATCTGGAGCGCAGATAAGTTTCTCTCCGCGGCAGCCAGCATAGCCACCAATTTCGGCGTTTCGAAATTGTTCATCGGGTTGACCGTGGTCTCGGTAGGAACCTCTGCACCTGAAATTCTCGTTGCTGTCACCGCTGCGTTCAATGGCAATCCACTGCTGGCGGTTGGCAACGCGATCGGTTCCAACATCGCCAACATCGGTCTGGTTCTGGGGGTAACGGCGCTTATCGCCCCGCTGCCGTTCTCGAGAAGCGTTCTGCGCGCCGAATTACCCTGGCTGCTCATGGCAACCGGCGTCGCGCTGTTACTGCTTTTCGATCTCGAACTTTCCGCCCTCGACGGTCTTCTGCTGCTTAGCGTACTCGCGTGGATCCTCTACCGGCTGGTCCAGAACGAAAAATCCAACCAGGCAGGTTCCAATGAAATTTCTGAGACGATCAACGATGAACTGGGGGATATCCCTTTCATGTCCCGCAACCGGGCAACGTTCTGGATTGTGTTTGGACTAATCGTATTAGTCATGAGTGCCAGGATGCTCGTCTGGGGAGCCACGGAAATCGCCGTGCTGCTCGGGGTCAACGAGATGATCATCGGCCTCACCGTGGTCGCTGTGGGAACCAGCTTGCCAGAGCTCGCCGCAACCGTCGGC
This sequence comes from Pseudomonadota bacterium, assembly GCA_022571865.1. Taxonomy (GTDB): domain Bacteria; phylum Pseudomonadota; class Gammaproteobacteria; order Pseudomonadales; family Azotimanducaceae; genus SMWK01. The sequence goes on along the minus strand of JACZXA010000187.1, from coordinate 1,169 downwards.
GCCGCAATCAAAGGTCAGTCGGATATCGCAATCGGCAACGTGGTAGGGTCCAATATCCTCAACATCCTGGCCGTGCTGGCACTGCCCGGACTCATCACGCCAACCCATCTGGAGAGCGTCGCGTTGTGGCGTGATTGCGGCATGATGCTGGCGCTAACGCTATTACTCGCGCTGTTTGCCTATGCGGTCAACACCCGACCCGTGATTACCCGCTTCGAGGGTGCCGTCATGCTGCTTGCTTGGATAGGCTACAACGCACTGCTCTTTCAACAAGTCCAATTCCACTAATGAACTTCCCGAGCGATATACTGCATCGTGCACGTAAAGTCGTGCTGGTCGCTTTCGACGTCGATGGCGTGCTGACCGACGGCAAGGTTTATTACCACGACAACGGTCGGGAGATGAAGGCTTTTCACGTCCAGGACGGCAGCGCCATTAAACTACTGCGTGAAAACGGGGTGGAAGTGGCCATCATTACCGGCAGGCGCTCCACCATGGTCGATAAACGAGCCAGGGAACTGGGCATTGAGCACGTCTATCAGGGTTCAACGAACAAACGTGATGCTGTCGACGCAATCATGTCTTCGCTCGCGATCGAAATCGACGCGGTTGCCCATGTCGGGGATGATCTGGGAGATATCGACTTGTTCAAACAGGTGGGTCTCGCTATCAGCGTACCCAACGGACATCCCGCGGCAATTTCCCACGCCCACTACGTAACCGAAACCGAGGGAGGTGGTGGTGTCGCCCGCGAGGTCTGTCAGTTGATCTTGTCGAGCAAAGGCCTTTGGCGCTACGACTGAACAATTCGCTTATGAACGAAACCATGGACAACACCATTCGTCATCGACCCATGAGATCTTTCTGGTCTGTGCTTGCACTGGTTGGTGTTGGTTCGGGAGCCTGGTTTGTATTCGGTCAGTTCGACGAAGACCCCGGCACTTCCGAACTCCCACCGGAGCTTCGTGACGAGCCAGATCTCTATATTGAGGAGGCTGTCATCACTCAGTTTCGTGCAGACGGGACACTCAAATATCGACTTACATCCGAGCAGATTCGTCACTTCGAAAGCGACAAGGTGACGCGCCTGCACTTACCTGAATTGGACCTTTACAACGCTGACAATCCCCCCTGGCACCTCGCCTCGGTGCGCGGCTATATTCGCGAAG
>JACZXA010000186.1 GCA_022571865.1 Pseudomonadota bacterium | reverse complement strand
CGCCCCCCACTCGCCCGCCTTGGTCGCCTGGACGATCAGGCCGCGCAGGCCCAGGAACTCGGTCTCGTCGTGCTCGAGCATGGCGCCGAAGTGGCGCCGCGCCTTGGTCTCGTCGCCGTCGAGCTGCGCCGCCTGGGCGAGCAGCAGCAGATTGAGCGGGTTCTCGACCAGGCGCCCGGCTTCGCGGCCGAGCCGCTGCGCCGACCTGGCGTCGCCAGCGGCGACCGCGACCAGGCCCTTGGTCAGCGCCTGGTAGCCGCGCTCGCGCCGGCGCGCCGACCAACCCGCGGCGATGCGCCGCGGCCCGCCGCGCAGCCAGCGCCAGACGTGATAGATCAGCGCCCAGACGAAGGCGATCACGGCGACCGCGACGATCAGCACCGACAGCGACGTGGTTAGCTGATAGTCGGGCCCGTCGATGGTCACCGCGTCGGGCAGGTCGACGAGCCAAAGCGCCGCCAGGGTGGCGAGCGCGACGACCATGACGAAGTAGAGGACGCGCAGCATCGCGGGCGTCAGCCGCCGGCACCGCGGAGCGTGGCGATGGCGCGGGTGTCGAGCGTGGCAAGCGCGGCCTCGGCGTCGAGGCGCGCGCGCGCCCGAGCGAGCCAGTCGGCCGCGGTCTGCATGGTCCGCGGGCCTGGAAAATCGGCCTCTTCGCGAAACCAGGTGCGCGTCGTGTTGTAACGTTGATTCATGCCGACTCCGGCCGGTAGCGCAGGCGCCCCTGCCCAGGACGGATCGGGACGGGTCTTCCATGGGTCGTTTTCGTGTCCGCGCACGTACTCCCAGCCGCGAAACTCGGTGTGGTAATTCTCACCGCCGGTTTCGAATAGATGAGGGTGATCGCTAACGAGCATTGTCGTGACGCCGTTTTCGCGCAACGGTTGTGTTATGGGTTCTTCCCAGAGTTCTATGGATCCCCAGGGTTTCCAGAGGAAGTCGAGCGCGCCGACCAGAATATCGTGACGCGCCGGCATGCAGGGTAGCGAACCGACAAAATGTTTTTCAAAACGCGTGCTGCGCGCCGCAAAGCGATCGATATTCGGCGTTTCGAACTCGTCACCGCCATAGGCACCCAGCATATGACGATTCAGGCTATCGAGCAGAATAACGATCGCGTTTTTTGGCTTCTCCATTTCGTTTCCCACATCGCTGTCTTGGACTGCGCCAGAAGATACGCTTCTCTGCCGAAAAACAGCAAGCTTCACAGATTGAAGGGTTACATCTGCCTGAACGGGTGTCGTAGCTCTGAATGGTGCGCGGTGTGGCCGTTCGGCCTTTGAGTTTTAACGTGTACCGACCGCGCAGGTCTCGCTTCGCTTGTTCTATTTCTTTTACGTTGACGATGATTCCTCGATGAACCCGCCCGAAGCGATTCGGATCCAACCGGGGTTCGAGGTCTTCGATGCTCGTGCGGATCAACATTTTAGAGTCCGTCGTGATCACCGACGGGTATTTTCAGCGAGCCGGTTTCTGCTGCCGGGCGAGCCGACTTGCTTGCGGATGCCTCGCCTTTGCAAGCTGCCTCCGTCAGGACTTGCACCAGAAGGTGACCTTCGGCGGAATATATCTGGCTGACCGAGATTTCCAGCTCATCGGCCTGCCCCGCACTCACAAAAACCGGGCTCGCGATGAGGCGTACAACACGACAAAATCTACGTAACATGAGTGATCTCCGTTTGTTCATGGCCCCAACGCAGCGAATAAATTTCGACGACGAGACTGGGGTGACCAAACAGTCATCAGGACCCTTAAAACGGTCAAATCGGGGATGAATGGGGACGATGCGACTTAGTAGCCGGCGACGCTCATGAGCTTTGCGATCGGGTTCGACGGCTGAGAAAGGGGAAATTGTCGATGGGTTCTACTTTGCAGGTATTGACCGTACTGACTCAGGTGTTTCTGTTCAGCATCGGCGCCGTGCTGATTGCGGTTGCTGTCATGTACGTGGTGGACGTGACCCAGACCGAAAACGCCGTGCGTAGAAACTTTCCGGTCATCGGTCGCTTTCGTTATCTCTTCGAGCGCCTCGGCGAATTTTTTCGTCAGTATTTTTTCGCCATGGATCGCGAAGAGATGCCGTTCAACCGCGCGGAACGCACCTGGGTGTATCGCGCGGCCAAAGGTGAGGATACGACGATTGCGTTTGGCTCCACGCGGGATCTGAAACCCAGTGGCACGGTACTGTTCGTCAACTGTCCTTACCCGACCCTGGAAAGGGATGCGGTGGAACCGGGTCCGGTGGTGATTGGTCCCTATGCGGCACAACCCTACGAGACCGACAGCTTCTTCAATGTTTCCGGGATGAGCTTCGGCGCGATCTCGAGGCCCGCCGTGCTGGCGTTATCCAGAGGGGCGAAAAAGGCCGGATGCTGGATGAATACCGGCGAAGGGTCGCTCTCTCCTTATCATCTGGAGGGTGGTGCCGACATCGTGTTCCAGATCGGCACGGCGAAGTACGGTGTGCGGGATGCGTCTGGCGCTTTGTCAGAGGAACGGTTGCAGGAGATCGCCGCGCATCCCCAGGTGAAAATGTTCGAGATCAAGCTCAGCCAGGGAGCCAAACCCGGTAAAGGTGGCATCCTGCCGGGCGCGAAGGTGACCGAGGAAATTGCCGCGATCCGATTCATCGAGGCTGGCAAACCTTCCATCAGTCCGAATCGCCATTTGGAAGTGAATTCCGGCGAAGAGCTGCTCGACATGATCGCCCGGGTTCGCAACGTGACCGGCAAACCCACCGGGTTCAAGTGTGTGGTGGGTGCGTATGGTTGGCTCGATGAGCTCTGTGAGGAGATTCACCGCCGTGGGATCGAAAGCGCACCGGACTTCATTACGATAGACAGCGCCGATGGCGGTACCGGTGCGGCGCCCATGAGCCTCATGGACTACATGGGTCTCCCCCTCAAGGAGAGCCTGGTGCTGGTGGTCGACATTCTGGTTCGTCAGGGATTGAAGGAGCGCATCTTCCTGGTGGCGAGTGGCAAGCTCGTCACGCCCGGAGAGGTTGCCTGGGCGTTGTGTGTGGGCGCGGACTTTGTGGTGACTGCGCGCGGGTTCATGTTTGCGCTCGGCTGTATACAGGCGTTGCAATGCAACAGGAATACCTGCCCCACCGGGGTGACGACCCACGATGAAAAACTGCAGAAAGGCCTCGATCCGACCGACAAGGCGGAACGGGTTTGTCGGTACGCCAAGTCGGTGAGGAAGGAGGTGGGGGTAATTGCCCACTCATGCGGTGTACTGGAACCGGCTGGATTGAAACGGTTTCACTGCCGGATTGTGCAGCCCCAGGGTGCGTCCATACCGTTGGATGTGTTGTATCCGGATCAACAACCGGGTCGCAACCGATAGTCGAGAAGAGTGTTGGGTTTCGCTAGCCCGACACTGAGCGCTTGCGCCCGGGCGCATGTTGCCCGCCAATAACCGGACCCCAGTCAGCCATGAGGGCGTTGCGCAGACCACTGACGGTTTCATAACCGAGGCGGATGGCGAGCGCCTGTTCCGATTGTCGCAGGGTTGCCAGGGCCGAGTTGATGAGCTGGGAGCCACGCTCGCTGAACACGATGCGATTGGCCCGCCGGTCGGTCGGATCCGGAATCTGAGTGACCAGCTCGTCACGCTCCAACTCGTTGATCTGCTGTTGGATTGCCTGACGGCTGACCCCCAATACCCGCGCGAGCTCGGCGGCTCGAGTGATTCCGTTGGAGATGTTGATCAAGATCATCGTCTGAGTGCGGGTGCGGGGTTGATAGCCGGCCTGTTGGAGGCCGTTCTGCAGACTTTCGTCCATCCAGTAATAGGCGCGTAACAGTCCGCGCATGAGAATCTCTGGGGGGTGATTTTCCATATCGGGCCCTATTGTTGCGTACCAGTTCTGACTGCATCCGTGTTCGGTTATTGTTTCCCAAAGGCCGGTGACAGGCAACAAGAAATAATAAAGAAAGTGGCGTATTGAATTCGGTCCCCGGTTCGGCGCACTTTCCGGGCAATTGTTGGCGAAAGGAGGTGAAAATGGAGCTCTTTGAGGTAATGCGAACGACCTTTGCGGCGCGTGAGTTCGTCGATGAACCCGTACCTGACGAGGTGCTGCGTAAAATTCTGGATAACGCCCGTTTTGCGCCCAGCGGTGGCAACCGCCAGGGTTGGAAGGTACTGGTGGTCCGCGAAGCTTCGACCAGGCAGGCTCTGGTGCCAATGATCAGGCCGACGTTTCAACGCTACCGCGCCCAGGTGCAGGCCGGGGAATCGCCCTGGAATACCATCGACGAAACCCGCCTGAGCAAAGCCGATATCGCGGCGACCGAGGTGCCGGAGGGGTTCATCCAGGCCCTGGTAAGCGCACCCGTGGTGCTGCTGGTGCTGGTTGATCTGTCGGTGGTTGCGTCGTTCGATGTCGATCTCGACCGAGTAGGCCTGATCTCGGGCGCGTCGGTATATCCGTTTGTGTGGAACATCTTGTTGTCCGCGCGCAACGAGGGGTATGGCGGCACGTTGACCACCTTCTTATGCGCCGAGGAGCCGGCCCTGCAGAAGCTCTTGAGCATACCGGCACAGATGGCGTTGGCGGCCATGGTGCCTCTGGGGAAACCCGTGAAACAGCTCACCCGGCTCAAGCGAAAGCCCGTTGACGAGTTCGCGATGTTGGAGCGCTGGGGCGGTGAACCGCTTGGTTCGAAGTTGGGGTCAGAGTAAAGGGTCAGAGTAAGGGGTCAGGTTGTAACCTGACCCCTTACTCTGACCCTTTACTCTGACCCCAACTTCAAGCCAGATCTGCCTCCCCAGCCGCCTTCGCTCTTTCCAGCCGGGAAGACTCGTCTGCCGGTAGGAACTTCAGTGCCGCGATGATGAAAACACTCGCGACCAGAAACATGCTCAGCGAATAGATCATCGCCTGACGCAAGGCCTCTGCCGAGTCGCCCGTGGCAGTGCCTATGCCGTCACTGACGTAGCCGATCAGGTAGGGCCCGAGCGCGAGGCCAATGAAGGTGATCATCATGATGTAGAACGCGGACGCAATGGCACGCATGCGTGGCATGAGCAGATCGTTGACGGTGCTGGCTCCGGGTCCGGTCCACATGGGTGCAAACATGCTGAAAAAGAAGCTGGCAACGTAGGCGACTACCGCACTGTCGGTTGTCAAAAACACGTATACGAATGGGACCGAAAGAATCGGCACCGCGGCGATGACGATTAGACGCCCGTTGACGTATCGCCTTCTCAACAGATCGGCTACGACACCGCCCGCAGTTACCCCGATCCAACCACCGAGTGCCGCGCCCAGGCCTAAGAACGTGCCTACTTCCGACGCGCTCGCCCCGTGAACCCGGATCATGAACGGTGGACCCCAGAAGCCGACGCCATAGGCGATGAACGCAATGAAAGGCATACCCCAGCACAGGCAGACCATGGTTTTGCACTTGAAGATCATGCTGAACGTGGGGTAATCGGTGATGCGAATGTTCTGTACCCAGGAGGCCGCCGCATAGATCCCGATAGCCAGGGCACTCCACTGGGCGACATTGCCGGTGACTTCGATCAGCAGATAAGCCAGTGCCACGATGATCCCAAGAAAAACAAAGTTCCAGGCCAGCGTTTTGACCCCACCCACTCGAAACAGGCTGAATACGGTCAAGGGCGGGAGCACGGACATAAGCTCATCGAAAGCGGCTTTGAACGGATGGGGATGGACGGGCGAGGTCAAGCCTTCACTCTGGCCGCGGGTCGGCTCCTTCAGGCTGCGCACCCAGAACGCCATGAGCAGCCCCGGTATGCCGACAATGAAAAATGCCGCCTGCCAGGCTTTGAGGCCAAAGGGCGCGGTCGAAATATCCGGATAGGCGCCGTTCCACGAATCGACGATCATGCCGCCAAGGAAGGTACCAATTCCGGCGCCGATGTAGATTCCGCTGGAATAAACCGCAAGCGCCGTCGCTCTGACCTTCGGCGAGAAATAGTCCGACAACATGGAGAAGGCTGCGGGGGTTGCACTTGCTTCGCCGACGCCCACACCGAAACGAAACACAGCCAGCGAGGTAAAGTTGTTCGCCGTGCCTGACAGGGCGGTCATGAAACTCCAGAAAAACAACCCTGCCGAGATCAGGCTTTTACGGATCCAGACGTCTGCCAGCCTTCCTAAGGGGATGCCGAATACTGCATAAAAAACGGCGAACGCCGTCCCGTACAGAAATCCGATCTGGGCGTCGGTAATACCGATGTCGGCTTTGATTTCTTCGGCGAGGATGGAAAGGATCTGCCGATCGATGAAATTAAATACGTAAACGATGACCAGCACGAACAAAACGTACTTGGCGTACCGGCCGCCGATCTCCTCCTCGGGCTCGGCGTACCGGGCGCCGATCTCCTCGGACTCGGCCTTGTCCAGGTCTGTATCTGACACTTAAGCTCCCCCCAAATATCACATTTTCTTATTCTGAGTCTCAGCCTAGCAGGTTACGGCACCCCGGCCCATCTAGCCTGACGGCGGGGCCGTGGAGAACCGCGGTGGCGGCCTCGGCCGCTAATTTGGCAACTCCGGCAGGTCTTCTCAGTGGCTGGATGCTTGAATATTCAGGCCAAACCCCCGTTTAATGGTCGTTTTTCACCAACATTTTCTATTGAAACGAACTGAGGAGCCTTGGGGCATGACCGATTCAACGACCAAAAAAGCCGATCTCGGATTCGATCCGGATGCGTTGCGCGCGAAGTATCGAGAGGAGCGCGACAAGCGCCTGCGCGACGACGGCAACGAACAATACGTTCAGGTCAGCGGCAAGTTTGCGCATTTTGTCGGCGATCCCTATGTCGAGCCCGGGTTTGCTCGAGAACCGCTGACCGACGAAGTGGAGGTGGTGATCATCGGTGGCGGTTTCGGCGGGTTGTTGGCGGGTGCGAGGCTTCGTGAAGCGGGGGTTGAGGATCTCCGTATCATCGAGAAGGGCGGCGATTTCGGCGGCACCTGGTATTGGAATCGTTATCCCGGTGCGCAGTGTGATATCGAGTCCTATATATACCTGCCGCTGCTGGAAGAACTCGGCTACCTGCCGAAAGAAAAATACAGCTTCGCGCCTGAGATTCTCGCCCATAGTCGAGCCATTGGCGAAAAATACCACCTCTATGAGAATGCTTGTTTTCAGACCGAAGTCACCGAGATGCGCTGGGACGAGGCAGCCCTCAGGTGGGAAATTTCCACCAATCGCGGAGATCGAATGAAAGCGCGCTACGTGTGCATGTCCAACGGTCCGCTGAACCGCCCCAAGCTGCCGGGCATCGAGGGCATCGAATCGTTCGAGGGGCACATATTCCATACCAGCCGTTGGGATTACGGCTATACCGGCGGGGATTCTCACGGCAACTTGACGGGTCTGAAAGACAAACGGGTGGGTATCATCGGGACGGGGGCGACCGCCGTGCAGTGCGTGCCGCATCTGGCCGCAAGCGCCGAGCAGCTTTACGTTTTTCAACGCACGCCCTCGTCCATCGATGTGCGTGGCAACAAGCCGACCGAAACCGCCTGGGCGGAATCGCTCGAGCCAGGATGGCAGGACCATCGCATGCAGAACTTCAACACGCTGGTTTCGGGAGGCGTGACCGAAGAGGATCTGGTGAACGACGGCTGGACCGACATCATCGGCAATCTCATCTCTATCTCGAGGTCTCGCAAGAGTGAAAACCTCACCATGGAAGAGATGGGCACCAGGATGGAGCTCGCCGATTTTCAGAAGATGGAGCAGATCCGCTCGCGCGTGGACGACCTTGTCGACGATGTGGCGACGGCACAAGCGCTGAAGCCCTATTACCGGCAGTTCTGCAAACGGCCCTGTTTTCATGACGATTATTTACCTTCGTTCAATCAGCCGAACGTCAAGCTGGTGGATACGCAAGGTCGCGGTGTCGAGCGGATCACCGAAAAAGAGGTTGTGGTGGATGGTCACGAGTACGAAATCGATTGCCTGATCCTGGCAACCGGCTTTGAGGTAGGTACGTCGTATAACCGCCGCGCCGGTTATGAGATCGTGGGTCGAAACGGGCTGACGTTGTCACAGAAGTGGGCAGACGGAATGCGAACGTTCCACGGTTTTCAAACGAACGGCTTCCCGAATTGTTATTTCATGGGGGTGACCCAGGGTGGCTTCACCGCGAACTTTCCACATCTGTTGAATGAACAGAGTGTCCACATCGCCTACATGATCAGCCATGGCACGAACAACAACGTGCATTGCATGGAAGCGACTAAGGAAGCGGAAGATGAGTGGGTCGATACCATCAAGCAGTTGGCCATTTTCAGTAAAAGCTTTCTGGAAAATTGCACCCCGGGGTATTACAACAACGAAGGAAAACCCGGCCAGGGTAACTCGCTGATAGGCAGCCAGTACGGCGGCGGCCCCGTGGCGTTTTTCAAGATTCTCAAAGACTGGCGTGAAGAAGGCGGTCTGCAGGGACTCACGTTCAGTTGAGCCGGTTCGGGTAATCTGCTCCTTGTGCGTTTTACCAGCGAACATATACAACAATGGAGAGAGGACGGCTTCGTCCTCATTCCAGACTTTTTCGAGCAGGAAGAAATTTCACCCATCGTCCACGATTTCGAGACGCTTTATAGCGATCGCGGTCAGGGCGAAGGCGTGGCCGTCGACTTCAAGAAAGAAGGCGTCATCGGCGCGAGCCATGCCAAGCAGTTCCTGCACTTCGACTCCATGCCTTACCAGGCATCGAGCGCTATCAATCTGATTTCCTTGCACCCGGCGCTCATCGACTTTGCTCGAGGGTTGTTAGGGGCCGACGATGTGCATCTATACCAATCCCACACCTGGGCCAAATACACTGGTGAGGCCGACTACGATCAGGCTTTCCACTGTGACTTCGGCAATCACACCCTGACCGTACCCGCGGACGATGTGGCGCTCAGAACCGTAGATTTCGTCATTTACCTGACCGACGTCACCGAAGCCCACGGGGCGCTGCACTATGTAACCAAACCGGATAGCGACGAGTTGTTAGGCATCGGCGCTTTGACGGTTCCACTTGAGTTGCAGCAAATGATGA
>JACZXA010000185.1 GCA_022571865.1 Pseudomonadota bacterium | reverse complement strand
CAGGGTAAAGGGTCAGAACGAAATGGGGTCAGCGTAAAGGGGCAGTTCACCCTGACCCCATTTCGTTCTGACCCTTTACCCTGACCCCAACCATAGCTCTGCTCTTTTCGGGGTGCTTACCCTACAATAGCGGGCTTTCCTGTAGTTGGGGAACGGCGGTGACTGTTCACGAGGCCGGCACGTTGCCGGATACGATTCCTGAGACCACGGTTGATGCCCGCGAAGCGTTCGGGCTTGATCTGGATTTGCAGGTACCCGCGTTCTGTGAAAGCTCGGACCATGTTCCGGCGATCGATGAAGACTATCGGTTCGATCGCGATACGACGCTCGCGATCCTGGCAGGTTTTACCCACAACCGGCGCGTCATGATCCAGGGGTATCACGGCACCGGTAAGTCCACGCACATCGAGCAGGTTGCCGCCAGACTCAACTGGCCCTGTATCCGGATCAATCTGGACAGCCACATCAGCCGCATCGATCTGGTTGGCAGAGATGCCATCGTGTTGGAGGATGGCCAGCAGGTCACCGCGTTCAAAGAAGGGATGTTGCCGTGGGCGATACAACATCCGACTGCGCTGGTATTTGACGAATACGACGCGGGACGCCCGGACGTCATGTTCGTTATTCAGCGGGTGCTCGAGGTGGAAGGGAAGTTGACGCTGTTGGATCAAAACAGGGTTATCACGCCGCACCCGTATTTTCGATTGTTTTCGACGACGAACACGATCGGTCTTGGCGACACCACGGGTCTCTACCACGGCACTCAGCAGATCAACCAGGGGCAGATGGATCGTTGGAGCATCGTCACGACGCTCAACTACCTCGAACATGATGCAGAGGTGGATATCGTTCTCGGCAAAGCCAAACACTACACGGGCGATGAGGGTCGACGAATCATTTCCAACATGGTCAGCGTGGCGGACCTGACCCGAAAGGGTTTCGTCAATGGCGATGTCTCTGTGGTGATGTCTCCACGAACCGTGCTTACCTGGGCAGAAAATTCCGACATCTTCAACGACCTTGGTTTCGCTTTCCGACTCACTTTTCTCAACAAGTGCGACGAACTCGAACGGCCAACCGTTTCCGAGTATTACCAGCGTTGCATGGGAACCGATCTCGGTGACGCCACGGCGGGGATAACGCTCAAGAGCGTCTAGCACGCAAGTGTACTGTTTGTGACAAGCGATCAAGATCATCTGTTGGAGCCCTTTAAACGCGCGACAACTGCGACCATTCGTGCAATCGCCGAAGACGCTGAGTTGGAAGTGACCTTTGGCCAGGGTCCGGCCACCATACGGGGAAACCGCATTCGGGTGCCATTGCCTGCGATTGGCTGCAAAGCGCAGGAGATAGATGCTGTGCGTGGCATGGGTGATGAGTTTGCTCTCAAGATCCGTTATCACGATGCAACCGTACACAGGCATCTCACTCCGCGTTCGGGTCCTGCCCAAGAGATGTTTCAGTGGATCGAAGACGCCCGGATCGCGTCCATAGGTTCCATACGCATGGAAGGTGTCGCCCAGAATCTTGATGCTTCGCTCGAGGTTCAATGCCAGCAGGCGGCGTTCGACACGATAACGGTTGAATCCGAAGCCCCCTTGAGCGTCGCTGTTGGGCTTTTGGTTCGCCAGCAATTGACAGGTCGCGAGCTGCCTCCTTCGGCGGAAAACGTCGTGCAGTTCTGGCGTGACTACATACAAGAGAATGCCGGGGACGACATATCAGCGCTCAAAGACTGCCTGATGGATCAGAAAGAATTTGCGAACGTGTGCCGAACGATCATCGGCGACTTGGGCATGGCGGCCGATCTCGAAGATCTGTCTGACATGGAAGAAAACTCCGATGATCTCGATACCGTAGATGAGGGAGCAGACTCCGATTCGGAGGCGAGCCCGGAGGATGTGGTGCTCGATGACGACACGATGGGGGACGAGAACGCCGATGGTGAATCGACCCTGGTGGATATGGACGCCGACTTCGATATGGATGAGCTTGGCGCTGAGTCCGATCCAGATGAAGCCCCCCAGCAGACGCCCGATGATTCGGGTCGCATCAGGATGGATGTCAACTACCAGGCGTACACGGAGCAGTTTGACGAGATAGTGCGTGCTGAGGATTTATGCGAACCCGACGAAATGTTTCGCCTGAGAACGATGTTGGATCAGCAACTGATTTCTTTGCAGCATGCAACCTCCAAGCTTGCCAATCGCTTGCAGCGCAAGCTCATGGCCAAGCAGAATCGAACGTGGGAGTTCGACCTCGATGAAGGCATCCTGGACGCTGCGCGTCTTTCCCAGGTGGTTGTAGATCCTATGTACCCGCTTGCCTATAAGCAGGAAAAGGAGATGCAGTTTCGCGATACGGTGGTGTCGATGCTGATTGACAGCTCCGGCTCCATGCGCGGCCGCTCCATCACGATAGCCGCTATGTGCGCCGACATTCTCGGCCGTACGCTCGAGCGTTGTTCCGTGCGGGTCGAAATTCTGGGATTCACAACGCGCGCATGGCGTGGCGGTCAGTCCAGGGAAAACTGGATCGCGGCAGGCAAACCATCCAACCCCGGACGCCTGAACGATTTGCGCCACATTATCTACAAATCGGCGGACGATCCATGGCAACGCACACGCCGCAACTTAGGCTTGATGATGCGCGAAGAACTGCTGAAGGAAAATATCGACGGCGAGGCTCTCATATGGGCTCACAACCGGATTGTGGTGCGTCATGAACAGCGCAAGGTACTGATGGTGATCTCAGACGGCTTGCCGGTGGACAATTCCACGTTGCTGGTCAATCCAAGCAACTACCTCGAGCAGCACCTGAAGTATGCCATCGAATCGATCGAGAAATACTCGCCCGTAGAACTTATCGCCATCGGTATTGGACATGATGTGACACACCACTATCAGCGTGCCGTCACCATCACCGATGCGGAGCAGATGGGCGGTGCGATGATAGACCAGTTGGCCGAACTCTTCGAAACAGAGTCGTAACTTTGTCAGCGTACACGGATTCTATAGGCGCTGATGTGTGCCGGCTTCTCCTCGGCGCGAGGAATTGCCAAGAGCATTGCGCAAAAACGAGGGTCGGAAAATACCAGCGAACCCATAGTAAAGGATGAACAGTTGGATTCTCCCCAGTTACCTGATTCCAAACGAGATGGGACCCACCTCCATGTTTATCCGGACCGTGAAGATCTGGCGATGCTCTTCAAGCAATATCGACCCGGCATCGACAAGCTCGCCTTCGGCGTGGAGCCGGCCAGGGCCAAATACCGGCTCCGGTTGGCGCGTTATCCCGCACTCATGGAAGCGCTGGAGAGGTGGCTTGGCAGAACGGAGAACGAGACGTTCGACCTGCTGGACATCGGCGCAGGCTTTGGCCGAACCTTTATCTATATCGATGCGGCAGGAATGGCGGATAGATTTCGATTGCAGGGAGTGGATCTGAATCCCGGGCGAAAAGATCATGTATTCAGCACAGATCGCTGGACCATTCATGAGCGCGATGCGGAGCAGGGTTTGGGTTTTGCAGATCGATCCTTCCCGAATGATTCCTTCGATGTGGTGATCTGCGAGCAGTTGCTCGAACATCTCAACCATCCGGAGAGGGTGATCGAGGAAGTGGCACGGGTGTTGCGCCCGGGTGGTATTTTTGTCGTGGGCGTTCCTATCTTCGTTGAACCGCTGGCGAAAATTCGACGCTGGCGGGTGGGTCGATACGGCCTCGGTGGCTCCGATCACATTCAGACCTACTCCCTGAAATCCATCCGCCGACAATTGTCGGAGCACTTTCGGATAAAAGAACAACGAGGTTTCAGAATCATTTCCGGCGGCGTGTTACGCAAGCTGGAAAATCGATTCTGGTGGTATCGGTTCAATCGGTGGCTGGGTGAGCGACTGCCCGCCTATTGCATTGAGGTGCAATTGGTCGTCACCCACAAGTAGTCGCTGAAAACACGAACGAAGGAGGTGGCGAACGCGTTATCAGGTAAATTTATTTATCGGCTCCCCCGACCACTTGCAATCGTTGAATCTCGGGCGGCCCGGCCATCAAGCCCTTGAACCCTCCGCCTGCAGCCTTGAAGTGCTCTGATTGACCATGTGCGGCGAGTGCGTCGGCGTCTTCGTAAAGCTCCATTACCAGGTAGTTGCCATCTTCGTCCTTGCAGAGCTCGTATAGTCGATTACCTGGTTCGTTTTCACGCACCTGGGCGGCAAGGCCGAGCATGACTTCCTCGAAGGCTTCTTCCTTTCCTTCGGCGACAGTTAGTTTTGCGATCACTGCGAGCATTGTTTACGGTCCCATAGGTAAAGAGGCGAGCATAACAACAGATGGGTAAAAGATGCACCGAAGCAAACTGCTGAACCTGCTCGAAGTATACGAACGCACCTACCCGGAAGAGTCGGATACGGTGCGCAGATTCGTGGAATTTGCCCGCAACCACGAGAGATGTTTCGAACGTGACTGTTGGGCAGGACATATCACCGGTTCGGCATGGCTGGTAAACACCTCGGCGAGTCACGTATTGCTAACTCATCATAGAAAGCTCGACAAGTGGTTGCAGCTGGGGGGGCACAGTGACGGCGATTGCGACCCGCTGGCCGTGGCCTTGAGGGAGGCTGAGGAGGAATCGGGTCTCGCTGTCCTGGTGCTGCAAACTGACGTATTCGACCTGGATATCCATGAGATCCCGGCCCGGAACGCCGACCCGCGTCATTTTCACTTCGACCTGCGTTTTGCCTTGCAAACCCGCACGAGTGACGATTATCGGGTCAGTAACGAATCACACGCGCTCCAGTGGGTAGCGATTGCCGACATTTCCCACTACACCCGGGAACCCTCGATGTTGAGAATGGCCGAAAAGTGGTGGCAGCGGCCTCAATCCAGGTGATTTGAGCAGTTTGTCGGTCGATCCCGCTGGCAAGCCCGTGGGGGAGCATCTGGTGTAAGACAGCTGTAACGGGCGCGTTGACAGCCCGGGATAAGGACACTATAAAGCATGCCATCGGGGAAATTCGGATCGGGAGAGGGTTTGAATTTCTTGAACCCGAAGAGTTTCGTCCTTACACATGGGGCGGATGAGAGGTAGTTGCGGGAAATTCGGCGGAATTGGTCGAATAGAGAGTTGGAAGGGGAAACCTGTCATGTGGTCCCGTCGGGGCTTTATATCTCTTGCCTGCATACGACGTTGCATTCACGAAGCGCATTTGAGGTGCGCAGACACATGGAGAGAATTGAATGAATAAAACTATGATTAACCTTGCGCTGTGGTTGGTTGGCGGAGCAGTACTGCTGTCAACGGGCAACACCGTAGAGGCGGCAGACTCGGAGCGGCGGATCGAGGAGGTCATCGTGACCGCGGAACGGAGAGAGGCTTCCATTCAGGATACGTCGATTTCTATTACCGCATTTACCGCTCAGTTTCTCGACGATTTCGGCATCCGGAATCAGGAAGATCTGCAGAACTTTATACCGGCAACCACCATTCAACCGTACGATGCCACGATTCGTGGTGTTGGCCGTAACTTCCGGGCTCTGGGTGGCGACCCCGGGGTCGCCGCTTATATGAACGGCGTCTATTCAGAAGATTTTTTGACCGTAACCGCGGCAACTTTCTGGGACGTGGAGCGAATTGAGGTCCTGCGCGGGCCCCAGGGGACACTCTATGGTCGCAACGCCGTGGGGGGCGCGGTCAATATCCTCTACAAGCAACCGACACAGGAATTTGACTATGCGGTAAAAGCCATTGGCGGAACTCATGGAACCGTGGAATATTATGGAATGGTCAATGGTCCGCTGATTGAGGACGTATTATCCGGCCGTTTCAATTTTAGTTTTCGAGATCGAGATGGCGTGATTGATGAAATTGGACCAGGAGACGATCTGGACGGCCTCGGAACTGAAAACCTCGCGGTTCAACTGCAGTTCACACCCACTGATTATCTTGTGTTTGACGTTCGACACAACAGAATGTCAATCGACCGGAATTTCGGTGGGGCCAACGGTGGCGGCCTTGTCGTTCTGAATGAAGAAGGTCAAGGATTCAGAAATACCACCGATGTTGTTCCCGGGTACCGAGCAATCGACACGATGAATACTGCCACCGCAAACTTTGCGCAAAACAGCTGGTACGATACGACGCAGCCGATATTGAATTTCACTGACCCGACGACGGGTGCCCCGGTACAGGCCCAACACAATCGGTTGGGTGTTGATGTTGCGGAGTTCGCTGGTTTTCGAAACGCTGCCGCATCGCTGGATGGTTTTGGCTTCACCAGTGCGGCTAGCGCAGCCCGTTATGCCGATTGCGTATTCCCCAAGGATATTTCGGGGGATGATCTTTGTGCGGCAACGAATGGGTTGAACAGAGAACAGTTCGATCAGGAAGGCATACAGTTCGCCGCGTCATGGGATGTGACCGATAATTTGGAAATCAAGTACATTTACGGCTACAACACATTGGCTTATCGGCGAACCACCGATGACGACAATACCGCGAGTCAGTTTCAAGATCGTCAGTTCTATGTGAATCACGAAGCAGATTATACGTCCCATGAACTCCAGGCGTTCTACGACTTCAGCGACAGCTTGTCCATCACATCAGGTCTTTTCGTTTACGAAGCGACGATTAATCAGCGCGGCGACTTCTACTCCTCGGTGGGTGAGGCCCGCTTCATCAATCCCTACAACGATGTTACTGGACTGGACGGCGTAGTTGCTTTCTTGCTCCCTGGCATCATCGGTGCCGGGACGTTTAACGGGATGATGCCAACACTTCATTCTGCTAGAGCGCTCTGCAGGGATCCGGCAACCCGACTACCACAGTGTGATGTGAACTATGCGTCGAGAAACCCGGCGCCTGCACAAAACAACAACCTGCACATCGGAGTATGGGGTGGAGACGATGGAACCAATCTGGATCTTGACGTATCCCATGGAATACACACTCTGGGTAGCGACTTGTTGTATCACACCCAAACCGTACGTGACGCATTTGCCGCATATACCCAGGCGGTTTGGGATTTGAATGAAACGTTCACCCTGACCTTCGGTGTTCGTTATGCATCAGACGAAGTAGAGGCCGAAGAGAACTTGTTCCGATATACGGAACTCGCTCCTGGCTTTTTGCCTGCATTCGGGCTTGATCTGTTTACCTATAATTTGCTCAACGGTGGCGTGGTCCCGGACGCAAGCGCGCCTGGTGGTTTCAGAGGTACCGAACGCGCAGTTAACGGTGGATTTCCGGCCGCGATCAGTGTGTATCGAGCGTTTAAACGCAAAGATACCAAAACGACCGGCCGGCTCAATCTGGACTGGAATGTCTCCGATAGTACGCTGCTTTACTTGTCGGCCACTTCGGGTTACCGCTCTGGTGGCAATAACCTGGTATTTTTCAGTGCAACACCCGACTATGGTCCGGAAGAGCTGATCGCCTACGAATTTGGCTATAAGATGCGGTTTCGGGACGATACTGTTCAGTTGAATGGATCTCTTTACTACTATGACTATGAAGAAATTCATACCGTAGCAACCGAAGTGACACCTCCGCTCGTGCCTGGTGGCGCGCCGGGCACGACAACTTCCGTACTTCCGGCCCCGGGAGCGGAAATCTGGGGTATCGAAGCAGAGCTTTTGTGGTTGGCGACTGACACATTGACCGTGGGCGGTAACTTCAGCTTCACGCCCAGTGAGTATACGGAAGATCTATTCATCCAGGATCCTTCTGACCTTAGTAGGCCAGAGTCATTGTTCCCGGAGGCGAGCAGCCTGACGCAGAATATCAATGGCAACCAGCTCCTGCAGGTTCCTGAATTGAAATATACCCTTTGGGGAACGATGAGATTGCCGTTGGATGATGGGTCGAGCCTGGAATTCTTTGCTGTGTATAACTGGATTGATGAGGTCTTCTACTCACCTTTCGAGAGCAAAGCCGAGAGTGCAGACGCCTACGACCGGCTTGACCTGCGTATGGTATGGACTTCTGTCGGAAGCAACTGGGTCGTTGCAGGTTTTGTAAACAACGTGTTCGATGAGGTCGGAGTGCTTCAAGTACTCAGAGAAGGCGAAGACGAATTTTTCCGCCATTCGTCGGGAACGACGCTCCCGCGTCTTTATGGTGTTGAAATTTCCTATAGGCTCGGAAGTTAAAAGCCGAGGAAAGGGCGCCCTCTCGGCGCCCTTTCTTTTGCGCCCTTTCTTTTGAATGTGCGCGCAGTGCTGTGAGCGGCTCAGGTCCTGAGGACTGTGGCGGAAGGTGCTTCTACTAGCCCTGGGTTAGTGGAATAGATGGCAGGCGACCTGACGTGAATCGAGATCGGCTAGGGGGATGAGTTGCGGTGTTTCGTGTTTGCACACGTCCATCACCTTTGGACAACGGCTCGCGAACCGGCACCCGGGGGGTACGTTGATGGGCGACGGAATCTCTCCGGTAATCGTTGTGGAAGCGCGCTTGCGTTCGCTGCGGGGATCGGGTTCGGGGGTGGAGCCGATGAGAATTTCCGTATACGGATGTTTCGGATCGAAGAACACGTCGTTTGCGGGACCAATCTCGACGAGCGAGCCCAGATACATGACGGCCATGCGGTCGCTGACGTAACGCACCATGGACAGGTCGTGGGCGATGAATAGCAACGTCAAGCCTAAGGTGTTTTTGAGCTCGTCTAAGAGATTCACCACCTGGGCTTGTACGGAAACGTCCAGGGCGGATATGGGTTCGTCGCAAACCACAAATTCAGGCTTCAGAATCAACGCCCTGGCGATCCCGATTCGCTGCCGCTGACCCCCGGAGAATTCGTGGGGGTAACGCGACATGTGATCGGCCTGCAGGCCCACGCGCTCGAGCCACTCGGCCACCGAGTCGCGCACCTGCTGGGCATTAAGATCGGAATGTAACCGTAACCCTTCGCCCACGATCTCCCCGATGGTCATCCGGGGATTCAGCGAAGAGTATGGATCCTGAAAGATCATCTGCATCTGGCGGGCGTGACGCTGGAAATCTTTTGTGCTGTATTTCTGCGGTAGCAGATTGCCACGATAGGTCACCGTCCCGCCGGTTTTGTCGTGCAGTCCGACCACCGTTTTGCCGAAGGTTGATTTG
>JACZXA010000184.1 GCA_022571865.1 Pseudomonadota bacterium | reverse complement strand
CCTACCAAATACTCAACGAGTTCAAGCTGAAACCAGTTTGCACCGTAACTTATTCATCGTTCTTCAATGTGTGTGGCCAATTCAAGGTAATTCCAAGGTGGGCCAAGGAAAAGGTGCAAGGATGGGAAGCTGCAGGAAGCTGAATGTGTGTGGCCAAGGAAAAGGAAGGAAAAGGAAGGAAAAGGAAAAATTCAAGAAAATTCATGGACAAGGATGGACATCTCCAAGTTCGGCATCGCAGACGCCGATTGCGCGCATGTAGGTTGACCAGATTGCCATTTCCGCATCGGAAATTGGCTTTGCTCTCTCGCCCTGTTCTGCAACCGGCACCCGTTTGGCACGAGTAATGACAAAAAAGCGTTCATTACCCTGTATGGCTTTGATGAGCGTGACCTGCGCCATACTGATGAGGCTGTTTTCAGGACAAATCATGAATCGTACCGAGGTTGGGTAGCCGTTCTCTTCGGCAGTGAGAATGTTGAAATGCTCAAAGTTATCGCAAGTCGCGGCTTGGTCGGTTGCAATGTCCATGACAAACTCGATTGGATCGGGAAGCTCATCTGCCGCGAACGATTCGAACGACACTTTGTCCACCCAATCACTGTCGCCTGGATCTTCCGGAACGTATTCCACCATACTGAGAGTCGGCGTTTTGGTGACAAACCCTTGAACCCACCCCTGGGGTGGCTGGGCTAGGAGGTATTCACCTTTGGGAGGATCGGCCGGTTGAGCGTGTGTGCTGGTTTGATTCTGCAGACTCTGGCTGGCGGTTGGCTCCTGGCCACAGCTAACCAAGCTGATAACTGACAAGACGGCAAACGCAGCTAGTGTGAACCCGTTCAATGAGGAAAGATCCACGGATGCGAACTCGACAGTCCGCCATCTACGGGAGTTACCTGACCGTTGACGTAGGAAGCTCGATCGCTCAACAGAGAATGGGCCATTTCGGCAATCTCGCACGGCTGTCCGGCGCGGCGGGTGATCAGCGCGATGGTTTCATGAACGTCGTTGGCAAGATCCACCGCGACGACGCTTGCGGCTTTCCCGGCTGCGAGCGCGCTCGTCGCTTGGCCGCTGCCATTAGCACCACCCGTAACGGTTATGTGTTTGTTTTCTAATAAACTCACAGAATCCCCTGCTGCAACCTTCAATATACCGTGTTGACCACGTCACGAACGAAAGAGTCCAAACCACCCGGTGTGAAGCCTGTACAGTAGGTCACGGTTGTTCCCGGCAGATTCCGATCGCACTCCAGCCGAGGAGTTTCACCCGAGCGATCGATTTGCCAACCC
Organism: Pseudomonadota bacterium; assembly: GCA_022571865.1. Classification (GTDB taxonomy): domain Bacteria; phylum Pseudomonadota; class Gammaproteobacteria; order Pseudomonadales; family Azotimanducaceae; genus SMWK01. The sequence continues at coordinate 7,845 of JACZXA010000184.1, read as the reverse complement.
CGTGTTTCAGACTCAAAGTATTCGGGATGACGCAACCACGCTATGGCGGCGGAGTCCCAGGGGTGAAAGCCCGGTTCGGCGAACTCTTCAATCCAGTATTTGCACCAAGCAAGCGAATTGGTATGGAAATACTCTGCCGTCGCGCCACCTCGCGCCGCGATCGTTGCGAGATCGACTTCCGTGATGGTCACCTGACTGGTCAGTTCGAATCCGGCGAGTACCAGTGAAATGCCGCTGGTCATTACCAGTTCGGCACTGCGAACGTCGTTTTCGAAGTTGAAGTCGCGCACGGGACCTGCATCGCCTATGTAAAACGATGCACCGATGCTCCGCCCAGCGACGATGATCAACGCCGTGATGTTGGTCAGAACCTCAGGATGATGGTAAACGAGCAAGCCTATATTGGTCAGTGGCCCAATCGCGGCAATTGCCATGGGCCTTTGTGCAAGCTGGCTGGCCATGAACTCGACCGCCGGGTTCGGACCGGGAAGATCGCCGTCTTGTGGAAGCGGTTGAGCAGCACCTGGTACCACTGCCACGTCCGCCTTTTTCAGCTTGATGATTTCGCTGGCCACACGGTGTACGGCATCATGCGGCGCATTGCCGAAAACGGTTGTCACCCCGCAGAGTTCGAGATCGTCGACGTTGATGGCCTCGACGATCGCGAATCCATCATCAATGTCGCGTGGTCGTCCTTCGTGCCTGAGTCCCAGCGCGACATCGGTATCGATGAGAAGTCGCGTGCTCATCCGAGCACCTTCAGACGGGCCGAATGAAGCCAGTCGACCTTGGTTTCGGTACTCGCCGACAGGGGTAACTGGGCAACACCCAACAAACGCCGGATTACCTCGATCCCGGCAAAAGCGTCAACAAGCGGGTCGGAAAACCCCTTCGGTTTGTCGTAGTTGTCCAGCAGCTTCGTCTGCCACGAATGTTCGTAGCTGCACATGGTGAGATGAGCGAGCAGAACACCAACATCGAATTCCGGAGGGCCGAGGAATGCGAACTCCGGATCGATGACTTTGATGCCGACGGTAGGATGTCTGAGCCAGCTACCGGGGTAGAAGTCACCGTGGAGGAGCACTTTCTCAGAGTCGTGTGGTTTGCGCCCGAGGTAGATTTGACCGAGCCGGTTGGCTTGCTCGCGAAGCACCTCATCGTCTATGAATTGTTCTGCGACTGCGTTGAGTGCAGGGTCGAAGGTCAAGCCGTTGTCGGGGGTGAGTGGAATCTCGAAGATGTGAGCGTGATTGAGTTCGCGCATGGCCTGGTTGTCGAGTCCGCGAGGCAGGTGCATGTCGAGATTCGGTAACGCGTGCAGTGTTGAGAGCCAGGTGACCAGGTTCATCAACTCCTCATGGCTGTCCGACGAATCACGCTTGCGAGCGTTGTGATCGTAAAGATCGGTGAAGTCCAACGAGGGTCCAAGATCTTCCAGACACAACAGGTGGTTGGCAGGATCGAAACCCAACACGCCGGGCGTGTACTGACTGAGTTCTGATTGATCGGCGATGGCTCGATAAAATTCTTCTTCGATTCCGATGCGTTCGACGGGTGCTGCAATGTCCGGGTACTTGGCGACGAAGGGAACCGACTGCTTGAGTACGATGGATCGAGAATTGAGAGTCACCCGCAACGTGCGGTTCATATTCCCTGCTCCGGCGCTCTCTATGCTTTCGATCTTCTCGGCAGTGGTAATCCAGCCCAGAGACAAAAGATGCCTTGAGATCGCGTCTCGATTGTCTGCAATGAGATCCATGAGTTCAGATCAATTCGCTTGCAGAGCCCGCGGGAGCTTTTCGTAGATTCCGCCGAAGCTGCCGTTGCTCATTATGACGATGTGCTGTCGTGCGATTGAAGGCTTGGCGAGTTCCTCGATCAGTCGATCGAGGTCATCGAACTGACGTGCTGGAACAACACAGTTTTGCACCAACTCGGACAGATCCCACTTGATGTTCTCGCCGCGAAACCAATAGACCTCATCGGCGGGTGAGCAACACGTAGCCAGTTCGTGTTGTAGTATTCCGAGTGACATCGTGTGTGTCCTGGGTTCTACAACGGCAATGATCTGCTCGTTGCCAATCTTGTTACGCAAACCCTGAAGTGTAGTCCGAATCGCGGTTGGGTGATGTGCGAAGTCATCGTAAACCAGCGTGTTACCCTTTTCTGCAATCAAGTCGAGTCGGCGTTTGACGCCCGCGAAGCTCGACAGTGCTTCCACGGCAATTTTCGGAGCAACGCCGGCGTGTCGTGCCGCCGCAATGGCTGTCAACGCATTGTGTATGTTGTGTTCTCCCATCATTGACCAGGTGATCTTGCCGTAGTCTGAATCGTTCAACAGCACGCGAAAACTGCTGCCGTCACCGGTGTTGTCGGTATGCCAGCGTTCACCGTTGTCCGATTGTATCGGCGGTTTGATTTGTGCATGACCTATGCGAACGATCGGCGTCCAGCAGCCTTGGCCGAGTACTTCGTTAACGTGCTCGTCGTTGCTGGGTGCGATGATCATTCCGTGGCTTGGAACCGTGCGTAGAAGATGATGAAACTGGGTTTGAATAGCGCCGAGATCGGGATAGATGTCGGCGTGATCGTATTCGAGATTGTTGATGATGAGAGTCCGCGGGCGATAGTGCACAAACTTGGCCCGCCGGTCGAAGTAGGAACAATCGTATTCGTCCGCCTCTACAACGAAAAACGGGTCTGCGCCGAGGCGCGCAGAACGGGTGAAATTTTTCGGTACGCCACCAATCAGGAATCCGGGATCAAGTCCTGCCTGATCGAGTATCCACGCCAGCATGCTGGCGGTGGTGGTTTTGCCGTGGGTGCCTGACACGGCAAGCACCCAGCGGTCAGGCAGGATGTAACGCCCGAGCCACTCGGCCCCTGAGGTGTAAGGCAAGCCACTGTCGAGTATGTATTCGATGCCCGGATGGCCACGCGGTAGCTGAGCGTTGCCTACGACCACCATGTCTGGAGCCGGCTTTAGCTGGGCGGGATCGAAGTCCTGAAAAAGTTCGATTTCCACCTCTGCCAGTTGATCGCTCATTGGCGGGTACATGACCGCATCGGAGCCCGACACCCGAAAGCCCCGCTCCTTTGCGAGCAGTGCGAGGCTGCCCATGAGCGTGCCACCAATGCCGAGGAAATAGATGTGCTGGGTCATGTGGTTCCGATCGCCAGTCGGCTCAGTGCCAGGCTCATGATTGCAATCCCCAGCCATACCCCGATCCCTAAGATGTAGTGGGTGTTCAACGCCCGATGCATGATGAACCCCGACACTGAAACCCTCCAGATGAGGAAGAGGAGTAGCAGCGTGCTCGAGGTGCCGGGATTGATCAGATCCGCAATCGGCCGCAGCAGGGCAAAACTTGCGGTAATGATGAGATCGCAGCCCAGTAACGCCGTAATCGTCGCGGGAAAACGTTCGATATGAGTACGAAGTTGCAATGACAGCCACACCAGGGCTGTTATGGTCGTCATGTACACCACCGAGCCTGTAACGACCCGCAACATATCTATCTCCACGTCCACCGTACGCGAGAGCAGCACTTCGCACAGCACGTTCGCGGTGATAACCGAGAAGATGAACCAGGTTTTCGTGGGCACGTATTGCGGACTCTGCCGCAACAGGCAGATATGCCAGAACACTTGGAAGACGGCTTTCATATCAGGCGCACAGATTGATCTGAAAAACTTTGAATTGAAATTGTCGCACAAATTTGCCACATCACCGAGAATGGCGCGCCTCTGGGCATAAGTGAAACCAAGGGCAACAATAACCTAACTTCAAGGAGCAGATCTCTCGATGGGAATACCCAATGCTTTCTATGCGCAATCGGGTGGAGTAACCGCCGTTATCAACGCGACAGCTTGTGGTCTGATAGAAACTGCTCGCAAGCACAAACGCAGCATCGGCACTGTATATGCGGGTCGCAACGGTATCATCGGAGCATTGAAGGAAGAACTGATCGACACGGGCAAGGAGAGCGCAAAAGCGATTGCCGGATTGCGGAATACGCCGAGTGGAGCGTTTGGCTCGTGTCGCTACAAGTTACATTCTTTCGCTGAAAACGAGCGCGAATTCCGCCGGTTGATCGATGTGTTTCGTGCCCACAACATCGGTTACTTTTTCTACAACGGTGGGGGTGATTCTCAGGACACCGCACACAAAATCTCCCAGGTGGGGAGAACCCTCGACTATCCCATCAGTTGTATCGGGATTCCTAAAACCGTCGACAACGACTTACCTTTTACCGATACCTGTCCCGGCTTTGGTTCGGTCGCCAAATACGTTGCGATCTCGACCAGGGAGGCGGCGATGGATGTCGCGTCGATGTGCGAATCGTCCACCAAAGTTTTCATCCTCGAAGTCATGGGTCGCCATGCCGGTTGGATCGCGGCTGCCGCGGGGCTGGCTCAGGAAAAACCGGGCGACCCACCACATATCATTGTGCTGCCGGAGGTGCCATTCGATCGCCGTCGTTTTCTGAACAAAGTGCGCGATACGGTGAAAAAGGCCGGTTACTGCGTGATTGTCGCATCCGAAGGCGCGCAGTACCTGGACGGTACTTTCATTTCCCAACACGTACCACGAGGCGAATCACCAGGCGGCTCGAAAGATGCTTTCGGCCACACCCAACTCGGTGGTGTCGCGCCTACCCTCGCGTTGATGATTCAGAGCAAGCTTGGCTACAAATACCATTGGGCGGTAGCAGACTATCTGCAACGTTCCGCCCGCCACATAGCGTCAGCTACGGACGTCGAGCAAGCCTATGCCGTGGGTCGCGCTGCTGTGGAATTTGCGCTCGATGGCAAAAACGACGTGATGCCTGTCATCGTACGCAAGAAGGACAAACCCTACCGTTGGACGATCGGAGAAATACCGCTTGCACGGGTGGCGAACGTGGAAAGAAAAATGCCCAAAAACTACATCTCAGCAGACGGTTTCGGTATCACGGCAAAAGCGAGGCGTTACCTTGCGCCGCTCATCGTTGGTGAGTCACCACCGCCGTTCCGCAATGGACTGCCGCAGTACACGATCCTCAAGAACCAACTGGTGCCTAAGAAGTTGAAACCTTTTCGGCTGTAATTTCGTCGTTAAGAGCCGTGCAGAACACGGCTCTTAAGATGATCAAACGAGTAGCGGCGCGATTACTAGGCTTACGATTGCCATCACGTTGATGAGGATGTTCATCGCCGGGCCTGAAGTGTCTTTGAAAGGGTCGCCCACGGTGTCACCGACGACGGTTGCCGCGTGTACGTCCGAACCTTTGCCACCGAGGTTACCTTTCTCTACATGCTTCTTCGCGTTGTCCCACGCGCCACCCGCGTTCGCCATCATCAGGGCGAGCAACACACAGGTGAGCAGAGCACCCCCGAGCGTACCGCCCAGCGCTTCCGGGCCGAGCCCGAAGCCGACGAGGGGGGGAATTCCGATTGCGATAATGCCCGGTAGAATCATGCGTTTGAGTGCGGCTGAGGTAGCGATGTCGATGCACTTATCGGTTTCAGGTTCCGCGGTGCCTTCCATCAGGCCTGGAATCTCACGGAACTGACGGCGTATTTCCTCGATCATTTCCATTGCCGCGTCGCCCACCGCCGTCATCGTGATGCTCGCGATGAGGAACGGAACGAGGCCGCCAATGAACAACCCGATCAGAACCTGAGGATCGCCCAGATGCAAAACGAACTCACCACCTCTCTGGAAGGTGATGGTCTCAACGAAGGCTGCGATAATTGCCAGTGCCGCGAGCGCGGCGGCGCCGATGGCAAATCCCTTACCCATGGCTGCAGTGGTATTGCCGAGCTCGTCTAGCGAGTCAGTTATGGCGCGTGTTTCTTCGCCCAGGCCGGCCATTTCGGCGATACCACCGGCATTGTCGGCGACAGGTCCATAGGCATCAACGGCCATGGTCATGCCGACGGTCGCTAACAAGCCAACGGCAGCAACGCCCACTCCATAGAGTCCGGCAAGGTCGGTAGAGATCCAGATGATCGCGCAGATCGTGAGCACCGGTATCACCACTGACTGCATGCCAATGGCAAGACCCGTGATCATCACCGTAGCAGCGCCGGTTTTACCGGACTCTGCGATGCGCACGACAGGCTTCGAGGAGGTGTAGTACTCGGTAACCAGACCGATAACCACGCCGCCAACCGAACCGAAAACCACCGACCACCAGATAGCCGTCGAAACGCCGATCTGACCAACAACCAGGTAGGAAGCGCCGATAAACAGGATAGGAGTCACGATCATGCCGATACGCAGCGCAAGTGCCGGGTTGCTGTTCGAGCGGCTGCGCACGATACCGATACCGACGATTGAACAGATCAGCCCGGCGGACGCAAATGCCAGCGGTACGAACATGAGCGCGGCGCGCCCGTCGCCTTCGCTCAGGCCGGGTGCAAGTGCCATAACTGCGGTTCCTGCCAGGGTGGTGGCTATGGCAATTGTCGCGATCATCGCCCCGCAATAGGATTCGAAAATATCTGAGCCCATACCGGCTACGTCGCCAACGATGTCACCGACGTTGTCGGCGATTACCCCGGCATTACGTGGATCGTCTTCGGGGATACCGGCTTCCAGCTTACCAACCAGGTCTGCGCCCACATCAGCGCTCTTGGTGAAGATACCCCCACCGACCCGGGAAAAGAGCGCGACGGTGGATGCACCCATACCGAAACCGTGAATGTGGTGCGCCGTTTCCGGGTCGCCGCCGTAAAAGTAGTAAACGATACCGAGCCCTAACAGGCCGAGCGATGCGACGGCGAGGCCCATGACCGATCCGCCGTAAAAAGCGACTGAGAGTGCGGCAGCTTGACCTTCGTTATGCGCAGCCGTGGTGCAACGCACATTTGCTTGGGTCGCGGTAAACATGCCGAACCAGCCTGCCGCTGCAGAAGACAGCGCGCCAGCCAAAAAGGCGATGGCAGTGTCGATACCGAGTGGGGAGAAGAACAGGATCAACAACAAGATGCCGGCGAATATGGCGAGCATCGAGTATTCCCGCCGCATGAACACCATCGCCCCGTTGTGAATGGCGTCTGCGATTTTTTTTACGTTGTCTTCGCCTTCGTCGTAGCGTTTTACCAACGCGTAAATGATGACGGCAAACACCAGCCCGATTACGCCGAATAAGGGCGGTATCAGGGTTATATCTATCATTGGGTACCCCAACTCGTGATGACAGGAAAGGTAGTGCAGGATCAGCAGGGCATCACGGCATTTTCCGTGAACTGGCCTGAACAAGCTGAAGACCCCGCCCCACAGCGGCGCGTATTCTAGCCGAGCGGCTGACGAATAAGAACCATGTGGTGGGCTGGTTTTGTATGTGAAAGGGTGGGCAGAATGTTGGGTTTGTGGGAGCTCACCCGCGCTTCTCAGAAGCTTGTTCCTGTCCCGGAATTGCCGTCGGGCTGCGCTCGCGGCATTCTTACTGGATAAGACCCGCAGTTTTCGCAAAGATGGGAAAGCGGTAGGCGAATCCTTCGTACACAGTCGGCAACTAATCAGCGGGTTGAAAAACACGCTGATGGATTCTGGCCAGGCGTATGCGGAGCAAACGGCCGATGGCACAAGCGCAGTTCGAGCACGAAAGTGCGTGCCGGCCGTCGCGTGGCGACCTTTCGTTTGGGAATTATCTTCGCTTGGGGATTGGCTTCGACCTCAACCTTGCTGCGCTTGTTCATGAATAATCCTTACCTAGCCTGGATTATTGATGAACAAGCTACTGCGGTCGCCGATAGCAGCAAAACACCGGGCCTCGCAGGCGGGCGTGCTCCCTCCGGGTGCTCGGCAGTTTGCAAGGCAAACTGCGCGTGCTGTAAAGCACGCGCCCGTCCCAA
>JACZXA010000018.1 GCA_022571865.1 Pseudomonadota bacterium | reverse complement strand
GGTGAAGCAGGCGCACTGAAGAAGGTCGTCAGCTTTGCCTCGAACCTAATGACCAAGGTTGAGCAACAGAGGTTGTTGGATCGGGTTTCGACGATCCAGAAAGGCAAGAACCGTAAACGAGCGAAGAGCGTCGAATCAGCTGCCCTTGCATTTTGTCAGGATCCATCAAGTTCAACCATGGCGTGGCTCTTGTCGGAAATGAGTACGCAATCCGGCGTTAGGGTCTATCGTCCCGCGGTTCTTCGATCATGTCTCCAGGCGCTCGAAATGTGCGCAAACAAAAGTTTCTATGATGCAGCGGTTCAGGTCCGGGAGCAGAACCGCGTGCATGGTAGGCGTATATCGCGACGTGCCGTTGGGAGCACTCTTCTGCTAAAAGGTCTGGAGGCCGAAGTGGCCGTGATCCTCAAGGCTGACGGGATGGACGCAGAGAACCTCTATGTGGCGATGACGCGAGGTTCAAAGCGACTAGTTATCTGTTCTCGGAACCAACAATTGCCGTCGTAACATCGGGGATCGCGTAGCCAGGCGAACACAGTGCCGGTATCATCGTCACATGCAGTATTGCTGTCCCACAATCTAATCGAGACCAAGCGCAGTCAAGCCGAGGTCAATGAAATCAGGCACCTAGCGGTTTCAGTTGGTCTAGGCTGGTTGAACCAGCGGGTTCAAATCCCGTCCGCTCCGTCCGTATAGGTAGCTCGAGAAAAAGTGAGGGCGGTCGGTTTCCCTTCCACCCTCGGCTCCATTTCGGAGCTATCGTGTTGGCTTATCTGGCGTCGATACGTGTTTGGAGCCAGTCCAATACTTCGCTTTCAATCCACCCGACTCGATTCGGACCAAGCTGAACTCTCTTTGGGAACAACCCAGCCTTCTCGAGTCTGGCGATATGTTGCGGAGAATAGAGAACTAGGCTACGTACCTCCTTCTTAGATAGCACCTTCATCAGATACCTCCTTTCGGAGGCATCGATGCCCCAAGGTTTAAGGAACCCTAGGGACTGACCATTTTACTACGCTGTAGATCGAATAGGTACAGCGCTTTTTGAGTTGGTTTTCCCTGGAAATAGTGAAAAGTTGAGATAAGGGTGGCCGCCCCGTTTGGATTCCCGGATGGTTGAATACTGGAAAAAGGAAGTGGTTGGTGTCGATGTTCCGGGAATAACGTGAGCTGGTGCTTTGCATACATCTCATACTTTTGTAGGCTGTTTTGTAGGTCGATTTTCACATCAACACACAATCGTAACGTTTTCAATACGTTAGAGAATATCATGGCGGAGAGGGAGGGATTCGAACCCTCGATGGGCTATAAACCCATACACACTTTCCAGGCGTGCTCCTTCAACCGCTCGGACACCTCTCCAAAACACCATTAACCGGGACGATGGAGGCAACCCAAACCAGCCACACCTTGCACACGAGGCCGCTGCTACCGTTGCTCCCTTCCGGGCCTGGCGGAGTTCACAACTTGTCATTGCGAGGGGACCGACCTGGGTCACCATTGATCACGGGCGAAGTATGCTAGCGGAACTCGACCGCGAAGTGTAGCAAGCCAATCCTTACCTATACTGTTTGAGATGAGTTGCAACCCGTCCACCCACTCATGAGCTGGTCGCTTTTCGCGATCATTCAGTTAGGCGTTACTGCTACGGGAATCGTGGCCGCGTTCTGGCTGCGTAATCGTGAGTTGCAAAAACACCTCGCCAGGATGGAGGCATCTCACGATGAAGCCGATCAGGTTCTTGCCGAGGCGAAAACCAAGCTTGAATCCATCGAGGAACGCAAAGAGTGGCTGAAAGGGCGCATCGCCCCACTTGACGGCGACGATCCAGTGACCGTTGTTCAGCGAATGGTGTTGCAAAACGAGTCGAAGCCTAAGAAATCGTTCCAAGATGACTTATCGGCCCAACTGGGTGGTGGCTCGAACATCAAGGAGAGCTGGCGCGAACTCCGTGCCAATCAACATGAACTCTCCGCCAAACTCATCGGCACTTCTCCTTCACAACATACTTCCATCGTGAGACTTTACGAAGTGTATTCGACGCTGGAGGAATCTCTTGGAATCGACCTGCCCGCGATTCCAGAGCCGGAAGAGGGCACGGTTCTAGCCCGGATTATTCACGAAGAAGCGTAGCGAGGTTGGGTCGAGGGCAATTCGCAAGCGTTTGCGAAGCAAACTGCCAGAGTAGTACAAACGCAGGGTGCGCGGACTGGAGGGCGCGGGTCCCGTCCCATGGGGACGGGCGCGTGCATCGATAGCACGTCGAGCACCCGGAAGGAGCACGCCCGCCTGCGAGGCCCGACGTTTTGCTGCTATCGGCGACCGCAGTAGCTTGTTCATGAATAATCCAGGCTAGCGGGTGAAGAACAGCTCCGGAGTGAAAACGAGCACCTCCTTGAACAGCTGCAATCGGCCCGCGAAGCACTCCTTGCTGCAGGCGAAGGTAATACCGAAGGTGAGGATCTAAAGAGTCTACTGCAGCAATTTACTCGTGACAGCCGGGATATGATGATCTGCATCCAAATGTTGGAAGCGGAAAATCTGCAATTGCGGGAACGCCTCAACGCAGACAAACCCGCAAACTCAGAAACACTTAAGCGAGCCAAACGACGCGTCTTCCGAGGGACCAGCCCAGGCACAGCCCGCAGATTCAGCGGATGAAGACGCGGCTTAAACTGTAACGCGAGCTTCGGATGTCTGGCTGTCGTTGTGAACATAGGCTAGAGTCAACCTCCTTCCGGGAAGCGATGAGAAAAACGATTGCGCAAAGACCATCGCCCCTACCTGGCTAAGCGTTTACACCGCCATATTGAACGCTACTACGTAAACCACTTCATCAAACCCAACCTCGATTCCATGGGAGCCGAAGCCGCAATCATGAAACCGTGGAATCTCAAAATACATGGCCCGAATATCCATTTCGGTCGTGGAGTGCATGTAATTACCGCTCGGGATCGCAAAGTGCAACTCACCGTGTGGTGCCAGGGAGAGCAAGAAGGTCGTATCGATATTGGCGACTACGCCTTGCTCTGCCCCGGCGTGCGGCTGGACTCGGCCTGCCATATAGAGATTTGCGCCAACACCATGATTGCCGCTGGCGCCTACCTGACCGACGCCGATTGGCATGACATTTACGACAGAACCAAACCGATCGGCAACGCTCACAAGATCACGCTTCATGACAATGTCTGGATCGGTGACAGCGCCATTGTCTGCAAGGGTGTTTCGATCGGTGCCAATAGCATCATCGGTGCGGGGAGTGTTGTGACTCGCGACATCCCGGCGAACGTCATTGCCGCAGGCAATCCAGCCACCGTGGTCAAGGAGCTCGACTCCGCACGGAAGCTGCGCCGGCGCAGGGATTTACTCGCAGACGCGCAGAGTCTCAACAGACAAATCGACTATCTGGAGCGCTCACTTCACGGGGACAACAGTTGGCTAGGCTGGCTGCGCACAATCGTGCGGCCGAAGCGGAGCGATTAGATCGACGCTTGCACCGACCTGACGCGGGAGAGCATTCTGTTACCCCGGTAATTGTTTATTACCGTGGCAATTCTCATTGCCGCGGCAGCCGCACCAACGGCGCAACTTCTTCCACATCCGAGCGAAATGGATTTATTTCGATTCCACCGCGGCGTAAAAAACAACCCAGTACACTCAGTTGCTCGCACCGGCAATATTTTTTCAGATCCAGGAATATCTGCTCCACGGTAGCCTCGTGAAAGGCCGCGTGATTTCGAAACGAAACCAGGTACTTCAGCAGGCTTTCTCGCACAATCGGACGTCCCACATATTCTACCCTCACCGACGCCCAGTCGGGCTGACCTGTTAGGGGGCAGAGGCTGCGGAACAGATGGCTGAATAGTGTCTCCTTGACCATACGCTCATCACCCTCTTCGAGTCTGAGCAACATGGGTTCCCGTTCGTAGTGAGTCACTTCAGTCTCCAGGTCGTCCAGACAGGTGCCAGGAAACTGATGGTTGGCGATCGACAGCTGACTGCTTTCGAGAAGCTCCACCATTATGGGTGCGCGAAAAGCCACCGTTAGATCTGAGTCGAGCGTGCTCAACACAGCTGCTTTGTTAGCGAACTTGGTTTGCGCAAAAGAATTGAGATACAACTTCAACGATTTGCTTTCCACCAGACAAGGAGACGTACACCTGACTTTGATTCGCAAACCTGCTATTTGCGGTTTGCCTCGCTCATCGAGCCATGAGAGCTCGTAACAGGTCCAGACATCCTCGCCGCTAAAGGGTAACGCTACTGGCAGGTTAAAAGAATCGCGCCCATTGGCTCGTTCAATCGCACACAGCAGCGATGGCGTGTACGTTCCGATATTCCGGGCCGCCCTGCCTAACGGGAGCTTCGTGGAGTTCATAGGGTCGCCTCTAGGCCAAACAATTCAGGGTGTGTCAAACCCGGCAGTCCAAGCCATCCAACAACAACCCTACCATTGTATATAAGACAGTGAGCCACTGGTTAGGGTCAAACCCGTGTCGATAAACGGCCGGTTTAGCTGCTCAGCCGGTCATCAAGGCAGCTAACCCGGATATGGCACGAGGACGCAGAGTTCTTCGTGGTCGTCATGACGGCTCGTGACCGAAGGCATAGCCGTAGCTGCGAATTGAGGCTTCGCATGGCGAACGCGCTGAACACCTGGCGTCTTGGCGGCCGCGAGGTCCAGGCAAAAACTGCACAGGCGCCATGCTGACACTTCGAGCACATTCGAATATAGAAAATTCCTAGCTGAGGTATTTTCATTGATCTCACGAGACATGGTGCGGTGACATCAAAAAAGGTTTACCTTGCCCAGCAGAATGATTCTGGTCCAGGATATTGATAGATATATTTGAGCAATTTCAATCGTTTGCAATAGCTTTCTCACAATATGCCTGGGGTCCGTGGTTACTGGTTCTGTTGCTTGGCGGCGGCTCGTTCTTCCTGTTCTACAGTGGTTTTACGCCGTTTCGCTATTTTTCCCATGCCGCGGCTCTGCTCATGGGTCGATACGATTCCCAGGATGATCCCGGTGAGATCAGCCATTTTCAAGCGCTCTCATCGGCACTCGCCGGCACGGTCGGTATGGGCAACATCGGGGGCGTTGCTCTCGCCATCACGGTGGGAGGCCCCGGGGCGATCTTCTGGATGTGGATGACGGCAATCGTCGGTATCGCGACCAAGTTCTTCACCTGCTCACTGGCCGTCATGTACCGTGGACGCGACAGCAATGGGGATCTGCAGGGCGGCCCGATGTATGTCATCCGAGAAGCGCTCTCACCGAAATACCGCATCCTTGGCCTTATGTTTGCGTTTTTCGGCCTGATCGGCTGCCTTCCTGCATTTCAGGCTAATCAGCTCGTACAAGTTCTTCGAGAGGTGGTATTTGTCGAACTCGGCATCCTGGAAGCGGGTGTTGCGCAACCAACCTTCAACTTGATTACGGGAATCCTCATTGCGTTCGTCGCAGCAATAGTCATATTCGGTGGTTTACAACGCATAGCCACGGTAGCCAGCCGTGTCGTTCCCTTCATGGCAGCGTTGTACCTTTCTACAGCGCTCGTTGCCGTGCTAATGAACATTGCGGAACTACCCGCGGTTATTGCCCTCATCGTGACCGATGCGTTTACCGGTGAAGCAGTTGCAGGAGGCGCATTACTCACCGTCATCCTCTACGGAGTACAACGGGGTGCCTTTTCCAACGAGGCAGGCATTGGCACGGAATCCATGGTACATGGTGCCGCGCGCACCAGGGAGCCTATTCGCGAAGGCCTCGTGGCCATGCTTGGTCCTGCAATCGACACACTGCTCGTGTGCTCAGCGACTGCATTCATGATTTTGCTCTCCGGTGTGTGGCAGGCGAGTGATGAAAGCGGCGTCACGCTGACGGCGAGCGCATTTCAAGCACTGCTCGGAACACCCGGGCTGGTGATATTGTTTGTCTGTGTAGCCTGCTTTGCCAGCACCACAATCTTCACCTATTCCTTCTACGGCACGCAGTGCGCAAGCTTCCTGTTTGGAGCGCATCGTAAGCATTATTACCGGTGGGTTTACATCGGTTTCATTGTCGTAGCGAGCGTGGTTACCCTTGAGGCGGCCATCGGTATCATCGACGGAGCTTTTGCGCTCATGGCGATTCCGACCATGATCTCGACGCTGCTGCTTGCACCAAAGGTCAAAGAAGCTGCCAAACGCTATTTCGCGCAGATCGATACTCCGGGGCCAACGTTGCGAACCAGACCAACAGAGGGTTAGACCGACATTTCTAACCGCCAGCCACTTGCAGCCAGTCGATTACCTTTCTACAGTGATACCACTGCTTCGACGGGTGTTCCAGTATGCTGTCATACCACAGACGTAGGTATGAGGAACATTTCTCCAACGCAAAGACAAGCTCCGCAAAACACCAGAGACAACCAGTCTTCACTCATGACTCAAGAATCGAACAAGCCAGATCCAGAAAACTCCATCGCTGATACCTACCAGTCAGTAAGCGGCGTTTACGACGAGTTCATGACGAACGGAAAGCTTCGCGCCCATTGGGGATCCATCGGCGAGACCCTGTTACATCAAGGACAAAACTGGGCGGCTAACCTCAATACGAACGTACGTCGTTTGCTCGAAGAGAATGCAGTGACCTATCTCGCCGATGGCACGCGTAGGCCATGGCAACTCGACGGTCTACCTTTCTTGTTGAATCCTGATGAATGGCAGACGCTCGAAACGGGGCTGATCCAGCGGGCTCAGTTGCTGAACGCAATCGTCGCGGATCTCTATGGTCCGCAGACCCTGCTGCACGGCAATCTGCCCCCTGCACTTATTTTTGCAAACCCGGACTACCTACTGCCGAGTTGCGGCTATCAGACACCTGAAGGCGTCTACCTGCACCTGTTGGCATTCGATCTCGGTCGTTCCCCCGACGGCCAGTGGAGAGTGCTGAGTAATCGCACCGAAGCGCCATCCGGCCTCGGTTTCGCCCTTGAAAACCGCCTGATCATGGCCAGATGTTTGCCGGAACTATTCGATCGCAGCAGCGTATCGCGTCTGGCTCACTTCTTTCGCTCATTCAGCGACAATCTGCAACGTCTGGGTGCTTTGAGCACGGCCGGTGATGGCTTGGCGGTGATTCTCTCCGGAGGACCCGAGGATGCCATCTATTCGGAGCACACCTTCCTGGGTCGCTATCTCGGTTTCCCCGTGGTGGAAGGCGCCGATCTCACCGTACGTGATGATCGTTTGTATCTCAAAACCCTCGAAGGGCTGAAGATCATCAATCTGCTTACCCGCCAGATCGAATCCGCGGATTGTGATCCTCTGGAGTTACGACCACGCTCCAGGCAGGGCGCACCGGGTCTGTTGCGCACCGCAAGCAATGGCCACGTGGTCGTCGCAAACGCCATTGGTTCCGGCGTGGTCGAAAACGACGCGATCATGAGTTTTCTACCTGGATTGTGCCTCAGCCTGCTCGGCGAAGAACTCGCACTGCCAAGCCTTGCGACCTGGTGGTGCGGTCAAGCCAAAGAATACGCTTACGTTCAAAATCACATCGATACCCTGGTGCTGCGTAAGGCATTCGTTCGCAGGCCGCTACTCGAGAGTTCGGTACACACCTACATGGCGACCGATGTGGATGTCCTCGACATGGTGCAACTCGAGCGCGCGGTCAACCTGTTGCCTTATGACTACGTCGGAAGAGAACCCGTAGCGCTATCCACAGTACCTTACTGGAACGAACACGGTCAGTGGGAGGCTGCGCCCATGACCCTCAGGCTTTATGTCGCGGCAACCGAACATGGCTATCAGGTCATGCCGGGAGGGCTCGCTCGGGTATCAACTCCAACCGGCGACATCAGCAAAGATGTGTGGATCCGCTCGAACGAGAGCTTTCTCACCAGCGTTGCCAGCAACTTGTCCGTGGCTACTCGACGCAGCGACCGGGATCTTCCCAGCCGCACGGCGGACGACTTATTCTGGCTTGGGCGCTATCTCGAGCGCAGTGAGGGCGCGGTACGGCTATACAGAACATTGTTTCGCTACATCGGCGGGGGTGGGGATGCCAGCGAACAACCCGTTGCACTGGATATTCTCACCCGTCTGCTCGGATCGATGGACTACCTGTCCGCACAACGGGCGCGACGCGCCGCCGCCGCCGGGCAACAGGCGGTGGAGCGGGAATTGTGGAACATTCTGTTTGGGCCGGAAAGCAAAGACGGTCTCGCCAAGGTACTGGCCAACGTCTATCGCACCGCCAACCATGTGCGCGAGCGGCTTTCCCGTGATGCCTGGCGGTTGTTCGAAAAACTATCGGAAGTACCGCAGTTACGGTGGCGGGTTCACTCGGTTGCTGATGCGACAATACTGCTGGACGATCTCATCGAGAAGCTCTCAGCGATCAACGGCCAGATCCACGAGAACATGACGCGCGGTCACGGCTGGCGATTGTTGGATCTCGGTCGCCGCCTCGAACGTAGCCGTTTTGTTATCCAGGTGATCGGCGATCTGTGCACTCGCGAACCGCAACAACTCGGTGCGTTGAATCTCTTGTTGGACGCTTGCGACAGCAGTATTACCCATCGAGCCCGCTATCGCGCCAACCCGACACTGAACACCGTTCTTGATCTTCTGTTGGTCGACAACTCCAATCCTCGCGCAGTGATTCACCAAATTGAGATCATGCAGGAACATATGAGCGTCATGCCGCTGGAACACGCGGAAAAAGGATTGAGCGAATCCGGTCGGATACTGCTCACTGCGCACACCGACCTTGCACTCGCAGAAATTGACAAATTGGTAGACGTCATCAGCAAACGAGGTCTTCGTACCCACCTTGCCAGACTTCTCAAGCGCACCGAACAAGCGGTGAATATGTTGTCCCAGGTGATTACCCGGACGTACTTCGATCATACGTCTCGGCACAGCTAGTGCCCTGTCCCGCAAACAACCCAACTCAGTCACGACGTGCCGAAACGGGCGCGACAGCGCACTAACCCATGCGTTATCAGATTTCACACACAACCCGTTTCTGCTACGAACAACCCGTTGCGACTTCTTATCAGTTACTGCACCTGACCCCACGGTCGTTCGACAAACAACAGGTGCTCAGTACCAAACTCAGCATCGAACCCGTACCGGTTTCTTTCCAGCAACGTACGGATTATTTCGGTAACACCGTCACCGACATCGTGATCCAGGAGCGGCATGAAGAACTCATCATCACAAATCTCGTACAGGTGGACGTCAACGCCGATCAGGAGATCCTGCTGGAGTTGAGCCCCCCCTGGGAGTCTATCGCAGAATCGATGCTCAACCCCCTGGATGACGATGCGCTGGACGCGTCGAAATTCTGCTTTCCGTCGCCCCGGATCAGCATCGATATGGTAGGGGAGTATGCACGAGTGAGCTTTACTCGGGGAAAACCTCTACTGCGGGCTGCGATGGAAATAACCCGGAGAATTTTCGAAGATTTCGAATACCAGGGCGGAGTAACCGACGTCTACACACCGGTACCCCATATTCTCGGGGCACGTGCTGGCGTATGTCAGGATTTCGCTCACCTGGCGATTGCCTGCCTGCGCTCCTGCGGTTTACCCGCTCGCTACGTCAGCGGTTACCTGCTTACCCGCCCGAGAGACGGCCAACCACGGCTGACGGGGGCTGACGCATCGCACGCCTGGTTTTCGGTCTGGTGCCCCGAATTTGGCTGGGTGGATTTCGACCCCACCAACAATTTGCGTCCGCAGAACGAGCACATCACGATCGGCTGGGGACGAGACTATGGCGATGTCAGCCCGACGCGGGGATACATCCGCGGCGGTGGCACGCAGACTCTTCATGTCGCGGTGGATGTTCGTCCAATCTGAGAAACCCGCTTACGCTCCCTATGCCGAATGAAAGTCGCTAGCATGGAGGCTTCTCCAAGCACGCGAACGGCAGACATGAGCGATCATCTATTTCAGCTTCCAGCGGACTTAGCCGCACCAAAACCCGCCTCCAATCACACCCGTATCGCCAATGACGCGGTTCGCGAAGCGCTGCCATTTGCCGACCAACGCAGCTTTGAAAACGCCTCGCGCGGTTTCATCGCCAGTATCGATCCCGTGACGTTTACCCGTCCGGATGGTCGCGTAACGTATGATCTGTCAGCTGTCGATTTTCTCGAACAAGACGCTTCACCGGACACGGTGAACCCCAGCCTCTGGCGCCAGGCACGACTCAATGCTCGCCATCACGGTCTTTACGAGGTCGTGGATGGAATCTATCAGATTCGTTCGTTCGACATCGCCAACATGACGCTCATTCGAGGCGATCGCGGCTGGATTCTCATCGATCCGCTTACCTCGGCTGAATCCTCTCGCGCAGCTCTGGAACTCGCCAACACCCACCTGGGCGAGAGAGTGGTATCCGCCATTATTATCACCCACAGCCACGCCGACCATTTCGCTGGTATACTCGGGGTAGTTGATCCGGTTGATGTCGAGTCCGGTGCTGTCCCACTGCTCGCTCCAGAACACTTCGTAGACGAAGCACTCAACGAAAACGTGCTTGCGGGCAACGTGATGAACCGCCGTGCTACCTATATGTACGGGAACCTGTTGCCCCCCTCGCCTACCGCGTTTGTGACCGCCGGTCTGGGCGCCGCTCTTTCCATGGGTAGTACCGGCTTTGTAGTACCCAACGACACGATTAAGGAAACCGGCGAAACACGAGTACTCGATGGTGTCGAAATAGAATTCCAGATGACACCGGGCAGCGAAGCGCCCGCCGAGATGGTTTTCTATTTTCCTCAGTTCAAAGCGCTGTGTATGGCGGAGATCACCTCACACCATCTGCACAATGTATACACGCCTCGCGGCGCGCAAGTTCGTGACGCGCTAGCCTGGAGCAGCCAGATCAACGAGTCCATCGACCGATATGGCGATCGTCTCGAGGTGCAGTTCGCCTGCCATCATTGGCCGGTCTGGGGCCGAGAAGAAGCACGTGAGTACATGAAAAAGCAACGAGACATGTACAAGTACATTCACGATCAGACTCTGAGGCTTGCCAACCACGGCTATACCAAAGAAGAAATTGCGGAGCAGGTCCGTCTACCAGACAGCTTAGGCCTCGAGTTTTCGAATCGCGGCTACTACGGAACCGTGCACCACAACGCCCGTGCCGTATACGTCAAATACCTTGGATATTTCGACGGCAACCCGGCACATCTGTATCCGCTGCCTCCGGTACAAGTCGGCAAACGTTATGTCGACTTCATGGGCGGTGCGGATGCCGTAATCGAGAAAAGCCGTCAATCGTACGCGGAAGGTGACTATCGCTGGGTCGCCGAGGTATTGAATCATCTAGTGATGGCTGAACCCGACAACGCGGCAGCCCGAGCACTGCTTGCGAACACGCTGGAGCAACTCGGTTATCAATCCGAATCCGCACCCTGGCGAAATTTCTATCTCAGTGGCGCCATGGAGTTGCGCGCCGACACCGAGAGTTCAGCTAAATTCACGGCTAGCGAAAGCATGGCGCACGCGATGCCAATTCGGAATCTGTTCCAGGCCCTGGCGGTTCGGTTGAACGGCCCGAAGGCAGACGGAAAGACACTGCACTTCAATCTGCACTTCTCCGATCTTGAAACGAGCTATCTCATGGTCATCGAAAACGCCGTACTGCACGCCTTCGAGAACAAGCAAACAGACACACCCAGCGCCGAACTCACCCTGACGAGCATTGACTTCAAACGGATGATGTTAGGCCTCACAACGGCCGTGGATCTCATCGCTGACGGCAATCTGGCATTGAACGGGAACCTGGCAGCCCTGGCGGACCTTGGCAGCCTGTTCGATCAGTTCCCGAGACGGTTTCCTATCGTGACCCCGCGACCCGCATTCTAAGGACGTCTAATAAGGACACCCAAACTTTCACCGCGGGTCAAGGACCTCTACTGACCGGCCTGCGCCGCTCTGCCTGCATATCGCTGCCAGGCAACTACCAACACAACCACCAACGTGCCTGCTACGATCTGCATACTGTTGTCGAACCCAATGTCGGCCCAGGGTTCGATTCTGGGCAGTGCGATCAGCAGCCCCGCCAACACCAAACCACCGCGCCGCAACATCGATCGAACGACTCCGAGAAACGGCAAGTAGCCCTGGATGCCAAGGACGATGAGCCAGATACCCAACAAAGCTTCCAGCACGGATTGCGCCACCGCCATCGGTGCGCCTTTCATTATCAGACCTGGATCCAATACAAATATGAAAGGGATGAAGTAGATGACACTGCCAAGTTTCATGGCAGCGAACCCCGTGCGCATGGGGTTACTACCGGCAATCGAAGCAGCCGCATAAGCCCCCAGCGCAACCGGCGGGGTGATGAAGGACAACATTGCCCAATACAGGATGAACAGGTGCACGCTCATGGGATCCATATTCCCCTGGATGAGAGCCGGTGCCAACACGATCGCGAGAAAAATATAGGCAGCGGTTACCGTCATGCCTATGCCGAGCACAAAGCTCGTCACCGCGCCCATGATCAGCAATAACCACAACGAGTCTCCCGCGAGGTACAACAGATCGTTGACCAGGGTGCCTGACAGACCCGTCACCGACAGCGCGCCAACGATCAGGCCAACACCCGCGAGAACGCAAACCAGTTCGACCAACAGCTTCCCGGTTGCCGCAAGGAATTCTGTCAAATCGGCCATTCGCCAACGGTGCTTGGGCGATAACTGGTTCAGCACCAGCAACAAACCTGTGGCGATATAGGGTGCCACCGCCTCGCGTTGCAACACCAACAGCAGGAATATGAGCG
Source organism: Pseudomonadota bacterium (assembly GCA_022571865.1). GTDB lineage: Bacteria > Pseudomonadota > Gammaproteobacteria > Pseudomonadales > Azotimanducaceae > SMWK01. The sequence continues at coordinate 20,829 of JACZXA010000018.1, read as the reverse complement.
CGGCAAAGGCGCCGAGATAAAACCAGCCGCCCTTGAGCGTCTCGGCGATACCCGGCAATTCCTCACGAGGCATACCCTTGAGCCCGACAGTCGCCGCGTAAGCATCCACCTGGAGAAACAGACCGAAAAAATAGAGTAACGCCGGAATGGCCGCGGCGAGGGCCACCTGGTAATAGGGCACTTCTAAAAAAGTAGCCATCACGAACGCGGTGGAGCCCATGATCGGCGGCAACAAGACGCCGCCCGTGGACGCACAGGCTTCCACACCGGCGGCAGTTTCCGGCGACATTCCCGTCTCCTTCATCGCCGGGATGGTGAGTTGACCAGTCGTGAGTACGTTTGTGATCACGCTGCCGCTCATGCTCCCCATCAGGCCACTACTCAGTATGGCAACTTTGGCAGGACCGCCACGAACGTGACCCAATATCGCGAACGCCAGATCCAGGAAGAACTTTCCGCCGCCCGTGTACTGCAACGCGATACCGAAAAGAATGAATCCGATCACGAGATCCGCAAATGCGCGGAAAGGTAAACCGAAGATGCTCTCGATACTGAGCGCGTGGTATACGGCTGCTTCCTGGGGGGTGGATTGCAAACCAGCAAACGGCCCAGGCAAATGGTCCGCGAACATAGGCATGATCGAGAAAACAAGCGCAATCCCGAATATCGCCCAACCTGAAGATCGGCGAACTGCCTCGAGAAGCAACACCCAAAGCGCAAACGACATCCAGGTAGCCAGTTCCGGGGCACCAAACTCCCATCCTTCATCCACGATGGGTTCCGCATTGAAGAAAAAATAGCCGCATATCGAAATGGTTAGTATGGAGAGCACGCTGTCAACAAAACGTATACGGGGGAAGATTAGAAAAGCCAACGGCAACAACGAACCCAGGAGAGCAAAGTAATAGTGAGTTTCGATGCGTATCCAGCTACTCAGTAACTGCGTACTGGTGAAAAGCCGTAAAGCATCCATCGCCAGAAACAGGCTGATGACTGCGCCTGCTATAACGAGATAACGCACGGGTTTGCTCAAGCGATTATCGCCAAATGGGATCGAATCCTGCGGCTTCCAACGCCGCGACACGCGAACTTCGCCACGCAAGCTGGAAAGCCTCGTCCTCCGAATACTGGTTTTGTTTGTGCCGCAACCAGGCGTCGCCCAACACACGCTGCCGTTCGAGCAGTCGCTGATTGTTCAACTCGTTTTCCTCGGACCACACCCCGATCTCTCGCAAATACCGTACCGCGCCGGTGTGATAGGGCACAACATAACTCAACAGCTGACGATCCATTGCCCAACCGATGGCACCGGGATCGGCATTTTTGAAGGCATCGTAGTGCTTGTGAATGACCTGAATCATCGAATACACGAGAGTCTCGTCGGTCGTGTCCAGGCCGATCAACAGCGGGTACGGATAGGTCACGCCCACGTTCGGCGCATCCACGGTAATACCCGCTCCGCGAGTAGCTACGTGCGGGGTAAAATAGGGCGCTACTTTCAGCAACCGTCGCATACAGTCCTCGTCATCGGGGGCAATTTCCAACCACTTGATGCCTCGCGGCGAGGCTTCGAGTTTGCGCGCCGGTCCTGAAACGGTATTCGCGAATGCCGCGTCCACATGCCCGTTGACTATCCCATTCCACATCGAGTTGTAACCAGGGAAATCCACCCGCTCTACATCTTCCCAACCTAAATCACCACAGGCGAGAAATGCCTCGATGGCAACATTCAACGCGGGAGCGCCGCGTACATAGGGCACTCGACGGCCTTTCAGTTCGCTCGGGTGGGTGATACCCGTGTCGGCGGCGACAGCCAGGGCCTGATTGCTTTCTCCGTTCGATGAAATGACCAGCCGTAATCGTAGCGGCCCCCAATTCCGGTGCTCGAACTGGAATACGCCTTCCTGGGCAAAATAGGTGGCCATGCCATTCGCAGAAAACTGCACGCGTCCCTTCACGAGAAGCAGTAACCTTGAGATGTCGTTTTTCCCGGGAATGACCCGCAACGTCACGTCGTACTCGTCTTTTAAAACCTTACCGATGGCAACAGCCTGGTTATACCCGGTCGTTCCAAGGTTGTAGGCACTCCAGGCGAGCGTTTTAGGCAGTTGAACTTCCCCGGCCTGGGCAAAAACCACCGTACTCAGCAGCGTTAGCGAAATGATCAGACGCACTTATTTCCCCTCAAACGAGCGCGCATTCTATGCCAGCCCCCTGCCCCTTGAAACCAGGTGGTCGGTCAACGACGATGGTGACCTTGAGCATGAATCACGAAGGGGGATTCTCATGACCGTGGCACAAACCACCACCGGACCCGTACAGGGTCGCGAAAAGGAAGGCGTATTACTTTTTGCCGGGATTCCCTATGCAGCACCCCCCATAGACGAGTTACGTTTTCGGGCGGCCCAACCCCATCTGGGGTGGACGGACGTTCGACCCGCGTTGAAGTTTGGCGCCGCAGCCCCACAAGTCGCAACCGGTGGATTAACCGACAGCGCACCCGCGCGCTGGGCCGAAGACTGCCTCACACTCAACATCACCACGCCGGCGCTCGACAACGCAGGCCGCCCGGTGCTGGTCTGGATCCACGGCGGCGGTTATCGCACCGGCCAGGGCGGCATCCCGTGGTACAACGGCGCCCGCTTCGCGCGCAACGGCGACATCGTGGTAGTCAGTATCAACTATCGCCTGGGTGCGCTCGGATTCACCGACCTATCCCGTTTCGGGGAGCAATACGCGACCTCCGGCATTAACGGCATTCTCGATCAGATCACCGCACTCGCCTGGGTACGGGACAATATCGCCCAATTTGGCGGCGATGCGAACAGGGTAACCATCGCTGGCGAATCCGCGGGCGGCTTTGCGGTTTCCACCCTGCTCGGCTGTCCCCGAGCCCAGGGGCTGTTCCGGGCAGCCATCGCGCAAAGTGGTGCAGCCCACCACACGCTCCCCTCACAAGCGGGCGAAAAGGTGGCGGATCTGTTTCTCGAAGTGCTCGGTATTGATGATGCCATTGGCATCGATGCCGTGGATGTCGACACCATTCTCAAAGCCCAACAGACGGTTTGCGACAAGCTGGAAGGTCCTGCTGGTGCTCTGAGCAAACTCGGCATGGCAGTATCGGCGTTCTATCCAGTCATCGGCACCGAAGTCCTTCCAGAAAACCCGTTTAGTGCCATTGAATCAGGCGCGAGCGCGGATATTCCGGTACTCATCGGGAGCAATCGGCACGAAACCACACTATGGGGCTACGGCGAAGTAGATGACGCAAAGCTCAACCGCATGGTTGCGAACTACGGCGCCGAACAGGTGCTAGCCGTTTATCGCTCGCAACGCCCCGACGCTTCACCACAAGAACTCATCATCGCCTTGACAACCGACCACATGTTCCGCATTCCGGCAATACGGCTGGCCGAGGCGAGAGACCCCCATAATGCCCAAACCTGGATGTACTGGTTCTGCTGGGAATCACGGGCATTCGGGGGCAACCTGAAAGCCACCCACGCGCTCGAAATCCCCTTTGCCTTCGACAATCTGGACCGAGCGGGTGTTGATGTATTCCTCGGCGAAGGCCCGGTTCCGCAAGCCGTGGCCGATGACATGCACCGTGCCTGGACAAGCTTTATCCGCGACGGCGATGCAGGCTGGGCACCCTATAGCAGGGAATCGCGGGCTACGATGCGATTTGCGGAGCGGTGCGAAGTCGTGAACGATCCAGATGGCCTGGAGCGTGCCGCCTGGGAAGGCATTCGTTAACACAAAAGCATCCCCCTTTTTCGGCCAAGCCATGATATAAAAGCCACGGTGGTGCCCTCATGGGCTCAAAAGGGAACCCGGTCAGAAGCCGGGGCTGTACCCGCAACTGTAGACGGATAAGTACTCACCAACTCGCCACTGGCTGGTCCCAAAACAGCTGGGAAGGCGGTGACACGCTACGACCCGTAAGTCAGGAGACCTGCCGCCAAGTCGCGATACCACGATCGGGTAAATCGCAGGTGCGGTCTTTCCGTTGTGCGACACAAACTGCCGAACTTTGAGGCAGGGTCAACCATGTGAAGTACTTACGGAGGAGAGTCGATGTTAGTTCAAACCACCCTACAGGCGGCGCTATTTTGCGCTGCTTTTTGTCTCTACGTCATTCCCTGCAGCGTGACAGCCGAAGATAGCGTCGAGGAAGAAATTTTCGTTTCCGCGCTGCGCATGAATACCACCGAGCTGGAAACGGGCACCAGCGTTGCCGTGATTACGGCCGAAGATATCAAAGCCCACGGATACAGTTTTGCCCTTGACGCGATCGCGGGCATTGCCGGTGCAACCGTCAACCAGAACGGCGCGATTGGCGGCCAGGCAACCGTTCGGGTCCGGGGTGCCTCCAGCGATCAAACCTTGGTGCTCATCGACGGTATGGTCGTGAACGACCCGGCAGCGCCCGGTGGCGGTTACGACTTTGCATCCCTCGACGTCGCCGACATCGAGCGCATAGAGATTCTAAAAGGGCCGCAATCCACGTTGTGGGGAACCGATGCAATCGGCGGCGTTGTGAACATCATCACCAAGCGGCCACAACAGGGTTTGAACCTGCAAGCCTTTGCCGAAGCAGGATCGTTCAAGACCCTTCGAGGAGGCGGGGCAATTGGCCTGGCTAACGACACAGGCGATATGCGTGTAGGTGTCACTTTGGTGGAATCAGAGGGTATTTCATCCGCGGATGAAAACGATGGAAACTCCGAAGAAGATGCGTTCGAGTCACTGACGCTCGTCGCCCGAGGAGGATTAAACCTCCGAGGCGGTTCGCGAATCGAGGCGGATCTCAGATACGTGAATTCTGACAAAGATTCCGACAGCTTCGTGTTTCCGGTTGGATTGCAAGATGGTGACGAGCGCACGGAATCCAAGACGCTATCGGGAAACCTGCGGTATACCGCAACACTTTTCGACGACCGTCTGGTCAATGACATTCAGTTGGGTTACGCCGAGATTGAACGAAATAATTTCACTAACGGTGTCCCTTCGTTCTCCGCCGAAGGCGAACGCTGGATCTTCCGCTACCAGGGTACACTAGACGTGAATGAGCGAGTGCGCGTCGCGTTTGGCACCGAGCGGGACAAGTCGAAAGCGGGTGGTGACAAAACGACAATCGACGGTGTCTTCGTGCTCGTCGAGCTACGGCCACTGAAAGGTCTCACGCTGTCCGTGGGTGGACGGATGGATGAACACGACCAATTCGGTTCGATAACGACAGCTCGTGTGGGGGTGGCTTTTACCCCAATCGATTCGGTGACGTTGCGTGCCAGTTGGGGAGAAGGCTTCAAAGCCCCCACACTTTTTCAGACTACATTTTTCTGTTGTGGCGCAATGGCACCCAACGCGGATCTGGCCCCGGAAGAAAGTGATGCTTTCGACATCGGTGTCGAGTATCGCTTCGCAAACAATCGCGGCGGCATCGGGCTCACCTACTTCGACCAGAGGACAGAGAACTTGATCAACTTTTCGTTCCTGGCCGGTGGTTACAACAACATCGCCGTAGCCGAATCGCGCGGAGTAGAGTTGACGGGGCATTATCTGCTCGGTGACACGTTGCATCTTTCACTGGACTACGCCTACATCGATGCCGAAGACGGCGCCGGGAATCCGCTGATCCGCGTGCCGAAACATACGGGCGACCTGGTGATCGGCTGGTCTCCAAACGATCGACTCGGAGCCGCATTGACCGCACGTTACAACGATGAGGAACAAGACCCTTCGGGCGTGGTCGGCGACTGGTGGCGCATCGATCTGTCTGCCACTTACACCGCGACCGAAAACCTGGAACTGTATGGCCGAATCGAGAACCTGTTCGATGAGGAATATCAGCAGGTTCTCGGCTACGGCACGCCGGGGTTGTCTGCCTCGGTAGGCGTACGCTGGCGCAGGTAAAAAAAGAGGGGTCAGATTAGCTTCTTCGAAAACTTAACCTGACCTCGACCTGACCTCTTTTGCCGTTATTCGGGTTTGCGTAGCTTTAAAAGGAACCGATCGGTTTTGCCTCGTATGTCCGGGGCAAAAACCATCTGGGTTCGATCGTCCGCGGCATTGCTCAATAGATCACTGTCACCCACAACCTCGAATCCCGCGGCCATAATGGCTTCGAGCGCCTTGCTCTTTTCCATCCGATGAAGGGCTGCATTGTCGCCAGCAGCGTTGCCATGGTGTTCGATGATGCCCAGCACCCCGCCGGGCTTGAGGAGTTGCATGACCGCATCAAGAAAACCGGCGGCAACGGCAGGATCGTTGTTGTAAAGGTCGTGAAAGTTCAACGCCGTGATGGCAGCGTCGAGGCTGCCTGCATCCAGGCCAATATCCGTCATCTCGCGGTCCCAGCGTACGACGTTCGCCAATCGATCGTTGGCCAGTCGTGCGGTCATCGCCTTATCGTTCGCGCCGTCACGAAACCGCAACACCATGGCCGGATTCTGTGCGTAAACACGACCACTCTCTCCCACCGCAGTCGAAAGTACCTCGGTGTAATAACCTCCGGCGGCAATGAGGTCCATTACCGTCATTCCTTCCGAAATGCCTAGAAAAGCCACGACCTGCGCCGGTTTGCGACCGGCATCCCTTGCTTTATCAGCCTCTGCTCGATCGCCACCACTGAGCGCGGCGGTCAAGCTTTCAATATCGACCGCCACCGCGGTACCGACGCTCATCGCCAGCATCAACGCAAACAACGCCCTGAGATAAATCCGTCTAGACACCTTTCGTTCCCCCTCTGGTTTGACGACTAGAATACCGCCACGTGTTCTTCACGTCACGATTTCCGAGACACGGTAATCCGGCATGGGGTATCCCCCCCTCCATTGTTTTATATACCGACTGGTCGGTATATAATGAAACTCCAGCACGATCCGGTGGAGATTGCAGATGCTCGAGAATTTCTGGTACCCCATCCTCGAGGCGAAGCAGTTGCGGAAAAAACCGCAAACGCTGCTTCGCTTGAACCGTTCCTGGACGTTATGGCGCGACGCTGACAACGAGCCCGTGGCATTTCCATCTTTCTGCCCCCATCGCGGCGGGAATCTGGGCCAAGGTAGGGTTTGCGATGGCCATCTGGAATGTCCCTGGCATGGGTTTCGCTTCGCGGCCGATGGCACCTGCATCAAAACCCCTTGTCAGGGCCCCGACGCCAAAGTCCCGCAGACCTTGCACATCCACCGGCAACGCTTCGCAGCGCCCACGGTCTCATCTGGATGTGGTATGGGGAGCGGCGAGCAGACTACCCCGACATACCTTTCTTCGATGACGTTACCCTGGAGGCGAGTCGTTCGTCCGAAACTTCTTATGTGCTGCCTCACCACTACACACGCATGGTGGAAGCCAATCTGGACATGCACCACACCCCCTTTGTACACAAGTGGAGCGTTCCCGGTCTGGGTGCAATCGTCAGGGATTTCCATGCCCGCCTCGAGGGGAATCGCATTTACACCAGGGGACAATTGTGTCGGCCGGAGCAAAGCGAAGGCATGGCGTTTCGTGCCGACGCCATTCTACCGAACCTCGGGATGATCGAACTCACCGATAAACTTCGCCTGCTCGTTGCCTCCACGCCGATGGACGATGGTCATACCTGGCTCTGGTTTCGTTACTACCAGGACTACAGCAACCTGCCTGGTGTACGTCGTGCGATTTCCTGGCTTGCCGTTCAGTCTGAACTCAGAATCGTGCAAAAACAGGATCGGCGGATTTTCTCGGGGTTTGCTCCAGGAACCATCGATGACGTGGACTACCCCATGGTACAGGCCGATCTGGGAATCGTGCTGTATCGCAAACGCCGTCGCGAACTGCTGGACTCGACTACTCGCGCAGCCGCTCATGGCTAAACACGCACCCGCCGACGTTCGTCGCCAACAGATTCTCGAAGCGGCACTCGGTTGCTTCGCGCAACAGGGGTATCACCAGACTCGCATGGACGACATCGGTAAAGCCACTGGCCTGTCCAAAGGTGCCCTCTATCACCACTTCAAAAACAAGGAAGCCGTGTTCCTGGGTGTTTTCGACGACCTGAATGCGAAGTTGTGGCATGCCTGGCAGGAAGCGGACACGCTCGTTCCGGATGACGCCATCTTGAGCCAGGGCCATCTCGTCCTCGATAGCCTGCTCGGCGTCCCGGGGATGATCGAAACCTGGGTCGAGTTCCTCCGTCATCCCAAGTCGCGTTCGCGATTCAAAGATATTTACCATCTGTCACGGGAGCGCCTCGCCGAAACCGTGCAACGCGGAATCGACGAAGGTGTTTTCCGCGACTGCGACCCAACCGTGCTTGGCGGGACGCTGACTGCCATCATCGAAGGTTTGATTCTTCAGCGGCTCGCAGATCCCAGTTTCGAAGCCACACGAACGTGGGAGGCAGGCTGGACGCTGATTCAACAAGGGATAACGAGTACCAGACAATGACCTCAACCGATGACGTCTGAGGGATCTCACTCAGCAGATGGTATTACCGGCATCGTTCTGTGTGGCGGTGAAGGTCGCCGAGTCGCGGGTGCCGACAAGCCGTTGCTCAACTATCGAGGCCGCCCTCTCATCGAGTGGGTGCTCGAGACGATAAAACCGCAGGTAGACCGTTTACTGATCAGCACCAATCGTAACGACGAAAATTACGCAACCTACGCACCTGTGATCAGCGATGAGTTACCCGCTTACTCTGGTCCTCTCGCTGGCATTGTTACGTGTTTGAAGTGCTGCACGACCGAACTTGCGTTTATCTGTCCGGGTGACGTGCCTCACCTGCCGGCAGCCATAGTCGCTAAAATGCTGCAGGCTTATCGTGAATCCGGCGAAGAAATCGCCGTCGCCCACGACGGCGTGCAGCGCCAGAACCTGCACCTTCTGCTGGCACGAAACACGACGGGTTCGCTACTGAGTTACCTGGCTGAAGGCCACAGAAGCGTCCATGGCTGGCTCAACGGGCTCAACCTGGTGGAAGTCGATTTCAGTCACGAGACTTCGAGCTTTCGCAATCTAAACGATCCAGACGACTTCCTCTGAGTGAACGCCTGTTACATCTGTGACTGTAGGTAATTTTCAATCCCGGTTTTGCCAATCAGGTCGAGCTGCGTCTCAATCCAGTCAACGTGTTCTTCTTCGGAAGACAAAATTTCCCGGAACAGATGCCGGCTGACAAAGTCACCCACCTTCTCGCTGTGCACGATTGCCTCACGCAATACGGGTATTGCCTCCATCTCCAGCTTCAGGTCGCACTCGAGCATTTCCGCAACCTTTTGGCCGATGTATAACTTGCCGAGTTCCTGCATCCAGGGCAGCCCTTCGAGAAACAGAATACGCTCCATCAGCGCATCCGCATGTTTCATCTCATCGATGGATTCCCCCCGCTCATGTTCTGCGAGTCGCGTCATTCCCCAGTCTTCGAACATTTTTGCGTGCAGGAAATACTGGTTGATGGCCGTCAGCTCGTTCTTGAGAACCCGGTTGAGGAAGGTAATGACATCGGTGTCGATAGGTTTCATGGCGGTGTTCCGTTACCACTGGTTCTGCCAAGAATGCCTCAACCGAACTTGAGAATCAACGCTAACCATTTGATTTATAATGAAAATCACTCTTATCTAACAATGAGCCGGATTCGTAAACGCAGGTAAATTCCATTTACATTTGATAATGATTATCATTTAGGTTACGCTCCCAGGATAAGGAGTGCCAATGTACGTTTGTATCTGCCATGCGGTTACCGACCACCAGATTGCCGATGCGGTCGATGGCGGGGTGCAGGATTTACGGCAACTGGGTGAGGCCTGCGGGGCTGGCACAAACTGCGGCCGCTGCCGCGAGACGGCTCAGGAACTCATCGATGAACGACTAGCCGAGGCAACCTCCTACGCCGCCTGATTCTCGGAGCTTCAGCCTCTTTTCCAACCGGGAGATATCCAGGCTAGATAGGATTGCGCTCGATCAACTGCCGCGCAATGATCAGGCGCATCATTTCATTGGTACCCTCCCCGATCACCAGCAGCGGCGCATCCCGATAGTATCGTTCGACCGGATTATCCGGCGAGTACCCATAGGCGCCGTGAATACGCAGGGCTTCCATGGAATTTTCAACCGCAGCTTCGGTCGCGAAGAGTTTCGCCATGCCTGCTTCCATGTCGCAACGGTCTGCTTCATCGTAGGCAATCGCCGCTTTTTCGGTCAGCAGGCGGGCCGCCTCGACCCTCGTCACCATGTCCGCAAGCTTGATCTGTATGGCCTGATGCTGACCGATTGGCACGCCAAAGGTCTTACGCTCCTGGGCGTAACGCACCGATGCATCCAGCGCCGCGCGGGCAACCCCGACTCCGCGAGCCGCTACGTTGATGCGCCCGAGCGCCAGGCCTGAAAGTATCTGCTGCAATCCGCGGCCTTCCTGCTCGCCAACCAGGTTCTCGGCCGGAACTCTCACACCGTCAAACTGCACTTCCCCGGTATCGACTCCGCGATAGCCGAGCTTCTTCAACTTGGTAGCTCGGTAACCCGCGTGTTTCTCGACAAGGATCAGGCTCATGCCCTTGTGAGCGGGTGTCGTATCGGGATCGGTTTTTACCAGCACGGCCAATATGTTGCCTTCGACCGAATTGGTAATCCATTGTTTGGTGCCATCGATCACGTACTCATCACCATCGCGCACCGCGCGAGTGCGAACCGCCTGCAGGTCCGTTCCGCAATCAGGTTCTGTCAACGCGATGCCACCGCGCAATTCGCCGGTGGCCATTCGGGGCAGCACGGATTCTTTCATGGACTGCGTGCCGAATTGTTCCACCGCCGCGCACATGATGAGATGTGAATTGAAGATACCCGATACCGACATCCACACCGCTGAAATGCGCTCGACAATCTTGACATAGGTGCTCGCGGGCAATCCGAGCCCACCATATGCCTCGCCGATGGTGGCACCGAACAACCCCAACGCCTTCATTTTCTCGACAAGCTCGTGGGGATAAACATCTTCCCGCTCGAGAGCTTGCGCCACGGGAGCCACATCTCTGGCGAGAAACCGGTCTACCGTATCGAGAATGATCTGTTCTTGTTCAGACATGATCAACAATCCCTAGTAGTCGATCGCGTCATCGACTGCGTGGCCGCGCTTCGGAATGAGCATCGCACGTTCGAAACTGATTACCTCTGTGCCATCTTGCTTCTTGCCAATCGAGCGGATGCTGACGATACCTTGAGTCGGTCGCGATTTAGACTCCCGAATCGACAACACCTCGGATTCTGCGTAAAGCGTATCGCCGATGAACACAGGTCTCGTGAGCTTTACGTTGTTCCAGCCGAGATTGGCAATCGTTTTCTGGCTGACATCCGAGACGGACATACCGGTTACCAACGACAGGGTTAAGCAGGAATTCACGAGCACCTGTCCGAACTCGCTCTTCGCGCCGTACTCTTTATCAAAATGTAATGGATGCTGATTCATGGTCAGCAGGGTGAACCAGGTGTTATCGCTCTCGGTGATCGTCCTTCCCGGGCGGTGCTCATATACATCCCCGACCGAGAAGTCCTCCAGATACCGTCCATACGACTCTCGATACCTCTGCTGCCCGACCCGCTTGGCTTCAGCAACCATGTCTGCTCCTTATTCGACTAGATTCACAATTTCGGTTTAGAAAATACCCTAACTACCTCTGGAAAGCACCGTTGCACCAGCAGCAGACTTTGACAGCACCCACACACTCACCTACCGTCCCCGGGAGGTTTGACGCAAGACTTCAACGAGGCCGACCACATGAATAATTCCGCACCGGGTTTTCAGCAACACCCGAACTACGAAGTACTTATCGAGCCCAGCCCCGCACACATTCGGGTATTAGTGGGTGACACCGTCCTTGCCGATAGCCAAAAAGCCGTGGCTGTGACAGAAACCAGACACCGTCCGGTATGGTATCTGCCCCGGGAAGACGTGATTGAAAACCTGCTGAGTGCAACAGATACCTCCACTCACTGCCCGTTCAAGGGTGACGCCAGCTACTGGAACGTCACTACCGAAGACGGCACGCTGGATGACGTCATGTGGAGCTATCTCACACCCTATGATGAGTGCCTGGCCCTGCAAGGCTACGTTTCCTTCTATACCGACCGGGTAACCCTCGAAATCGACGGCGAACTCCAAGCAAAAGTGGGTCCCGGCTGGACACAGTAGCCCCAGCCCGGTTGGCCCCGAGAACCGAGCGCATCGGGGTTATCGATGTGCTGCGAGGCATAGCGCTCCTCGGCATTGTGCTGCTCAACATCATCATGTTCGGGCAACCCTATGCCGCCTATTTCAACCCCGTAGTCGATGGCGCGACCGAGGGCGTCAACCTTTTGAGCTATGAACTGAATTGGGTGTTTGTCGAAGGTGCGATGCGGGCCATTTTCTCTATGCTATTCGGGGCAGGTATTCTGCTTTTTACCAGCAAATCAACGGCACCAGACGAAGATGAAATCGTGCGACGCCTCTACTTTCGTCGCACCTTTGTGCTGATCGCCTTTGGCCTGGTCGATATGTTTGCACTGTTGTGGCTGGGCGACGTTCTTTACGTCTACGGCCTCGCCGGGCTGGTTCTATATTTCTTCCGCAATCGATCCGCACGTGCGCTCGCGATCATCGGCATGACCCTGGTCGTTGTGATGGTACTCGGACAAACCGCCAACACCTTCGCCTTATCGGAACAACGCGCAGCCGCGGCTCGAGTGGAGTTGGCCGAAGCCGGGGAGACAGAACCCTCGCCCCGTGACCGACAAGCAGCCGCCCGCTATCTCGTCATCCAAGCCGCTCATCTACCAACCGAGGCAGACATCGCCCAGGAAATCGAAGCTCGTCAGGGCGATTATCTTGGCAACGTTGTTACTTTTGCCCCGGCTGCCTGGCAGCTCGCCACTGTGGACGTATTCACCGGCGCGTTATGGGACGTGTTGGCGATGATGTTCCTTGGAATGGCGTTCTTCAAATGGCACATCCTCACCGGCAGGAGGAGCGTTCGGTTCTACGGCTGGTTTGCCGCCTTGGGTTTCGCTATCGGCTTGCCGATCAACGTGATGGAAGTCTATTTCGCCATTATCGGCAATTTCACCCTGGACTGGACGAGCCCCTACTTCACTCCGACCTACCAGCTTGGCCGAGGGGGGACTGCATGTGGATACATCGGCCTCGTCATGCTCTGGTGTCGATCAGACCGTTTTCGCCGTTTGCAAAACGCACTGGCAGCCGTAGGCAAGATGGCGCTGACGAATTATCTCTCCCACAGCTTGATTTGCCTGTTCCTATTCACTGGAGCGGGGCTTGCGCTATTCGGTCAGATCGAGCGGGCACAGCTCTATCTCATCGTGCTCGCCATCTGGGCTTTCCAGCTTGTCACGAGTCCCCTGTGGCTCAGCCGTTATCGTTTTGGGCCGCTGGAATTCGTCTGGCGATGGATGACTTACGGTTCGCGTCCCCCGGAACGGTTATCCGACTCCTACCCGAAACCCGAACCGTCATAACTCTACCTGCCGACATAAACCGGCGCGCGTTTCTCCAGGAATGCGCGTACGCCTTCCTTAGAATCTTCCGTTTGGCGAAGTTCTCGGATCTTCTCGATGGCCCAGCGGCCTGTGTCCTGCCAGTCGGGATCCAGCGTTCGGCGTAACCCCGCTTTCAATGCTTGTACGGCCAAAGGCGGATTGCCCGCGATCCTGGCTGCCAGGGCAAACGCTGTCGGCATGAGTTCGTCGTGAGGTACTCGACGAGACACCAGACCTATCGCCAGAGCGGTTTGCGAATCAATGATCTCGCCAGTGAAGAGCAACTCGGCTGCTTTTTCTCGACCCACAAGCTGGGCAAGACGACCAAACCCCGGCGCATCACAACACAACCCGCGAATGACGAAGAGCTCCCCGAATTTGGCATTTTCAGAAGCAACACGGATGTCGGCCATAAGCGCAAGCTCCATACCCCATCCCACTGCAGGGCCGTTCACCGCAGCGATTATCGGAATGTCGGTATGCAACAGCGCATCCGCGAGCGGGGTCAATCCTGCACTCTTTTTGGATCGCTCGACAAACTCCTCCGGTGGGGGTTCAGAGCTGCCGAGAATCTGCTTCACATCGTCCCCGGCACAGAAGGCCCGACCTTCACCCGTGATGATCAATACCCGAGCCGTGCAACCGCGAACGGTGTCTTCAAACTCCAGATACGACTGATAGTTCAGCGAGTTCATCACCTCGGGACGCGTGAGTGTGATCACCCCCACATGGTCTTTTACTTCGTAGCGTAATACCGATTCGCTCATGTCCTTCTCCCATCCTTCGCTTCTGGGTTGATTCAACGCACGGTTTGTACAGGTGCGAATGTTACCGAGCGAATGCTTCATGCGCTATCCAGTGCGGTAGGACGCATATCTACTTCTGCGCAATACACGATGACCCACTCAGCTGTGGTTCATGTGTTAGCTTATGGTTCTGCCTACGGAACGGGGTAAGGTAATGACACGACCAGCAATAGTGATCGATGGCGACGGGCATATCTGCGAGCCCGAACTCGTCTGGACGGAATACACCCAAGCAAAGTTCCGCGAGCAAGTGCTGCAGGTACGTACCGAAAATAACCAGAGCGCGGTCTACGTCGAGGGCCACGGACGGTTGGGTCATACTGGCGCCGGCCCTGCGCATGCATGTATCCCTGGCGGCATGGAACCCGGACGCAACCTCACCTGGGCCGACATTCTACCCGGGAGTCACGATCCGAACGAACGTCTTAAGGTCATGACGGCCGAAGGTATCGACAAAGCACTGTTTTTCCCCTCCATTCACTTGCTCTGGGGTGACGTGGAAGATCCGCTGGTGGCGGCAGAAACCTGCCGTGCTTACAACAACTGGATGAGCGATTTCTGCAAAACGGATCCCGAGCGGCTGTTCGGCATGGGGATCATTCCACTGCAGGATATTGACCTCGCCATCAGCGAAGCGAAGCGGATGCGAGAGCTCGGCTTGCGAGGATTCTTGAGCCGCCCTGAACGTTTCAAGGGTCTTGCACTTTACGATGCTCGCTGCGACGGGCTGTGGGAGGTCGCCGCCAGCGACGAGCTGGCCGTGGGCATTCACGGTAGCTTCGGTTCCCGGATGCCCAGTTTCTCGACTGGCAGATACCGGGACAACGTTTTCTACGACCACATGATCGCCCATCCGTTCGGACAGATGGCGCTTGTCATGGACCTCATCGCCGGTGGCGTATTGGACCGATTCCCGACCTTGAGGGTAGGGTTTTTTGAAAGTGGTTTAGGTTGGATTCCCTATTGGTTGGAGCGCCTGGACGAACACTTCGAGGTGATGGGTCATCACACCCCGTGGCTGAAACGGCGGCCGAGTGAGATCTTTCACGAGCAGTGCTTTGTCTCAATGGAAGCCGATGAAGTCAGCGGTCTGAAATGGATGATGGAAATGGATCTCACCCATTGCATTCTCTGGGGTTCTGATTATCCGCACTTCGATTCGACCTATCCCGGCGCGTATGAAGAAGCACAGGTTACTTTCGATTCAGCCGGTCCAACAGTCGCGGAACAAGTCGTGTATGCGAACCCCAGCCGATTCATGGGCCTTTGACGGAGGCGTCCATGGCGAGACTTTCACACAAAGTCTGTCTGATTACAGGTGCGGCAAAAGGTCAGGGCGCGGCCGAAGCCAGGCTCTTCGCCAGCGAAGGAGCCCGCGTGTGGTTGGCCGACGTGCTGGATGAAGAAGGTGAAGCCGTCGCCGCGCAAGTAGCCGGTACCTACCGGCATCTGGATGTAGGCGATGAATCGAACTGGGAGGCACTTGTCGATGAGATGTTGGCCGCCGAAGGGCACATTGACGTACTGATCAACAATGCCGGTATTTTTCGTTCAAATCGGATGGTGGATACTCCCATCGAGGAATTTGAACTCGTCATGCAGGTGAACTGTACGGGCGTGTTTCTCGGCATGCGCAGCGTAGGTCGCGCGATGAAGAACGCGGAAACCGGCGTAATCGTCAATATTTCCTCCCTGGCTGGAATGGCCAGCGCGCCCGGTGCGTTCGCTTACGGTGCATCAAAGTGGGCGGTGCGGGGCATGACCAAAACTGCTGCTGTCGAACTCGCTCGCTATGGGATACGAGTCAATTCCATTCATCCCGGCGCTATCGATACCGAAATGTTGGCACAGATCCCGAACGGGCCTGAGCGCCTCGTTCGCGGGACACCCATGCGGCGCGCAGCTTCCGCGGAAGAAGTCGCTAACATGGCGCTCTTTCTAGCCAGCGACGAAAGCTCCTATTCCACAGGCTCGGAATTTCTTATCGATGGGGGTATTCATGCGGTCTGAAGCGAGGCCGTGAGTGCCCGGATAAATTCCGGACCCAGCCCGCAGCAACCCCCAACGATGCTTGCGCCATCTGCAATCCACGTTTGCGCGAACGCGACAAATTCATCCACGCCCAGGTCGGGGCGAACCTCGACGGAAATATCGTTATCGAGTGTCCATCCTGGGGGAACGTGCATTCGGTTCGGATACGCGCCACGCGGCTTGTCGGTGAGCATGGCTAGCTCGTTCAACCCTTGAGTGATCGTCTCCGGAGAAGTGCAATTGAAGAGAAACGCATCGATCGGAAGGTGTTCGAGCTTTGCCACAGCGTCAAAAATGCTTTCTCCGCTTCTCAGTCCATGACCAGGGCGTTCGTCGAGAGTCCAGGAGACCCACACGGGTTTACCGCCACCTTCGGCCACCGCCGCCTCGGCAGCATTCACCGCTTCACGCGCGCATGACATAGTCTCGCACACAAAAAGGTCCACGAACGGCGCCAACGTATTCGCAAGTGCCCGATAGATAGGACGAGCCACATCGTCTTCAGGCACGAGATCCGCCCGGTAGCTTTCGTCCAATGGCGGAAGCGCACCGGCAACTTGTATTTTTCGTTGCGTGGTCTGAGCATCATCCGCCGACTCGCGGGCTAGCTTTCCCGCCAGCCCTGCCAGCTCCAAATAACGTTCGGCGAGCCCCGATTTGCCAAGATAACTCGGAATCGTGGAGTAGGTATTGGTGATGATGATTTCGGCGCCCGCTTCGATGAACTCATCGTGTACGGCACTGACTGCTTCCGGAGCATCCAACAACGCCTGCGCTGACCACAGTTCGGTTCCCGGGGAGTCACCTCGCCGGTTGAGTTCGGACCCCATGCCTCCGTCAAGTATCGTAACCACAACCAGCCTCCCAAATTACCAACGCGAAGCGTATGCGCTTGAAGTTATCACCTCAAGACTCGATGAGCGCTCGCTTTGCAGGAAGTTGAAACTCTCATGGGCACGCGGTCGCGTTGTTCTTCAGCCATTTCTCCGCGCAAGGTCGGTAGGATCTCACGTTCAAACTGCCTGACTATCTCAACGGTCCGCTCGATGATCATCATGCCCGCGCGTTTTGGCATCGGCCGCTGGTGGGGTTGCCTGGCGGGCTTGGTCACCGCTACCGCAAATGTCCCGCCGTTGGGGATCAACGTGCATTTGATCTTTCGGGGGTTTACCGTCCGAGTGAACCCGACGGGACTACTCCTAATGCAACCAAATTTGCAAGTTGACAAGGCTACCCCGCACCACTTACATAGCCATTTGCGACGTTAAGAGTTCTTGTTTCGAAAAACCGTATGCATAACGAACCGGTCGATTACATCCAGCGAACCCTAGAGCAATATGCGAACTTGGGGTATCCGCCCTACCAATGGGTGAACAACCCCGGGGACCCGCCGTTTGTACCACTCGGCAAGGCGTTGCAGGATGCCCGGGTTGGACTGGTGGCGTCAGGGGGCATTTATCGCCACGGCCAGGTGGCCTTCCACTTCAAGGACGATTGCAGTTTTCGCCTCATCCCGACTACGGTAAAGCTGAGCGAGTTGCGTGTTACCCACTTTGCCTACGATCTCACCGCGGCAAGGGTCGATCCGAACGTCGTTTTTCCCTTGGAAACCCTCAGAGATATGGCCCAGTTGAGTCGTATCGGTGAACTGGGGCCACATGCCTATACCTTTATGGGTGGTATTTATTCATCCCGCAAGGTAAAGGAAATTCTCGCCCCCGCCATCGCCGACCGACTCGTCAAAGACGGGGTGGATGTCGTCATCCTGGTACCCGTCTGACCCGTCTGCCATCAGTCCGTCGGACTGATCGCCCGGGAAATCGAACAGCGCGGCATACCGACTATCAGCATGTCTAGCGCCTATTCGATTACCCGCTCGGTCAACGTGCCTCGAGCCGTGTATCTGGACTTCCCGCTCGGCCATACCGCTGGAAAGCCAGGGGATAAAGCACTACAGCGTAAAGTCATGATCGATACACTGTCGGCATTGGATACGATTCAGGTTCCCGGAACCATTCGGTCGCTACCGTACCGCTGGGCGGCAACCGAGGATTGGAAAGACCAGGTCATGCGGCCAAATTCCGAAAAGACAGAACATGCCGACGCGCGCGTCGAGCGCACGACAGACCCGCAATATCATCTCGAAGACGATGTCCGGGCAGCGGAACTGAATCTGGCCCGCAATGGTTGTGCGGATTGCATCTGGCCTGAATAACCGGCCAGCCGTAGCTCAGAACGCTGGTCGCTACCGGCACTGAAACTCCCAGATGTGAACTCGATGACCCGTCGACTGCGCGGTGGTCAGAGCGCTCCCGAGACAGCAAAAAGAACTTCGCCATACTCATTGCCGGGCTTCAGAATGACGGGGAAGGGAATTTTTGTTGATTTCAGCTGCCTCATGGGCGGTCAAATTCGCACATTTGTCTACACTGCATATACCCGATTGCTCGAGTTGTCTGCGCCCGTGCGCCTCAGCGTACGGATTCCGCAAAAGTTCATGATCACTGAATCGTTAACTACCCGGGAGCCCGCGCCTTTGGTCGCCACGACCAAACAGCTTCATATTGGTTTGCATTAGATTCTCTTGGATAGCCCCGTGCAATACGGCCTTGCTGCTGGTGTGTGTGTTGGTTTGCACTAGCTCTTATTGGCCTATATCGGGGCTTTACACCTTATTCTCGATGGCCACGATTGTGCCCACTATCGCAGCATCCATTCGCATGGTATTTGCCGCGCAGCTGGTCAGACCGGCTCGGATCTTGCGCCATTGATCTCGATCATGCCGAGCTGGGGCATGGTCATGCCGACAATGATCATCCTGCTGATCGCTTGGTATTGTGGCGCAATGGTGTATTTCTTCCAGGCACGGAAGGGCGGCAATGCTGTGACGGAAATTCAATCCTGACCGGCGAATTTTCTGGTCAGTTTGCCGGCACGGCATCCAGCAGTAACTGCAGGCCTTTCGGCTCGGCCTCGCGCCAGGCCGGCGCACCCTTGTAGTGTCCCAGCCGCACGATGACCATGTCCCTCGACGGAATGATCATCGTCATCTGCCCGCCGGCGCCGCGCATCGAATACATTTCTGACGCCGGCATGCCGTACTTCGCGCCGTCCAGCCAGAAAAACGCGCCGTAAATCGGGCGGCCATCAGCTTCCCACGCCGGTGCCAGGGTGCTGACGAAATCGGCGTAGCCTTCCGGCAATACGCGTTCGCCGTCTGCGACACCGTCGTTGAGATAGAGATTGCCCAGCCGCGCCCAATCGCGCGCCGCACCCAAATCGGAACCATTCAGCAGGATGTTACCGTAGGGGTCGGTCTGGAACACCAGGTTGCGCACGCCGATCTTGTCGAACAGGTGCTGCTGCGGGAATTGGTGGTATGCATTGCCCCTGCCTTCGACCGCGAGGCGAATCAGGTAGTTGGTTAATACTGGATCGCAGTTCCGATAGCGTCCAACGGTGTTTGGTCGCCACTGCTGCGGGCGGGTTGCGGCATATTCGAATGAGTCGACTGTGCCGGTATAGAGATACAGGTGATCGGGATAACCTGCGTCCGGATCGTAGCCGGGATCGCCCCGGTTACGGCACCGCAGACCGCTCGACATCCGCATGATATCGGCGATGCGTATCTCCTGCCGTGGATCGCCTTCTTCCTGCCATTCCGGAATCGGCGCCCGTTGCATGAGTTCGTACTCGCCCTGCTGCACCAGCACGCCCATCAGTGTTGCGGACAGGCTTTTCGCCATCGACCAGCTTTCCAACGGCGTGTGCATGTCGATGCCGTCCGCGTAGCGCTCCGCGATGATCCGGCCTTTGTAGGTGACTACAAACGCTGCTGTCATCGCGTCGGGATCGAAGATTGTCTCAACAGCCTTGGCGACTTTGTCCTGATCGACCTCCGCAGGGACTGGTTCTGCGTCGAGCACATCGCCCATCGGCCACGCCGTGGTCGCTGGATCCGGCAGTACAGACATTATTTCTGGCGGGTCGTAATACGGTTCGGACTCGCCAATCGGCAACGGCACGCAGCCTAGGTCGCCTATGAACTTCGCCGAGCGCACAACGCCATTGTCCATCGTGAGATGGACCATCTTTTCGGCGTGGTCTACCTCGCGTTTGACGACCACATGTCGATGCTCATACGGTCCGGTGAAATAGCCGATATTTTCGGCAGCGAAGTCGGCGTCCAGGCCCGTGACGAACACTCCCGAGCAAAGCGTCCGGGCAAATCCCATCGTGTGATGCGCCATCGGGTCGCCGGGAGGCGCTACGTATTCCGTGTTGAGTTCGAGACGATTGGCGCGTTCCATGAGCGTTTCTGCGGGTTCTGCAGCGACTTTCGGTTCGGAGGCTGCAGTCTCACCAGTCGGTTTGGTGCAACCGGACGCCAGCACGGAAAAGACTGCGTATGCCAGGATGATGCGGAGGGATTTCATGGATGCCCCCATTTGTTGTTATTGGTCCAGTAATCATCCGCCCTGAC